>CAYPSZ010000176.1:0-12652 GCA_964413125.1 uncultured Desulfobacterales bacterium | reverse complement strand
GGGACAGGGGAAGCCTTCTGTCCGGCGGGCAGCGGCAGCGCATCGCCATAGCCAGGGCCGTTCTGCCGGATCCGCCCATACTCATACTGGATGAGGCGGCATCCGCCCTGGATGCGGAAAGCGAACGTCTGGTCCAAGAGAGCATTGACAGGCTTCATGGGGAACGCACCATCCTGGTGGCGGCGCACCGCCTCAGTACCATACGCAAGGCCGATATGATCTATGTCCTGGAAAAGGGACGCGTCATCGAGTCCGGAACCCGGAATGCCCTGCTTGCCGCCGACGGCCGGTTCAGGCGACTGCATGATATCCAGTTCAGGGTGTGATGGTCTTTGAGCGGTTAAGGTTCCGTTTCGCCGGGTTGTGGGGGCCTCCTTCCTGAAAGGCGGTCATCAGGAGCAAGAAGTCCCGGTGACGGCAACTCAAAGGCCGGGTATAAGAGCTTCTTGCACCTGCCGGGCCGTCATGCCTTGAACGCGAATGGTCTTGTTCCTGGACTTTAGGCCCGAGAGCAGGTGGAGCCTGGTTTTGGGGACGCCAAGGGCCTTTGATAGAAAGGCCATGAGGGCCTGGTTGGCCTTTCCTTCCACCGGCGGAGCCGCGACCTTTATGCGGAACACCCCGTCTTTCAGGCCTGAGACCTCGTCTCTGGACGAACGAGGGTTGAGCCTTATTCGAATCAAGCTCTCCATTCTTTCCCCGGCCTTGTGCCCGTTTTCCCGCACTGGATTTCCCGGTCGGGAATGCTTTCAAGCCATTTGCCTGGCTATCTGAAATAGGGTCTCAACAAGAAAGGATTGCAGGAAGATGATGCCCAGGATGACCAGTATGGGGGAGAAATCAATGCCTCCGAAAAACAGGGGAAGCCGTCGTCGAATCGCGTAAAGCACGGGGTCGGTGACCGAGTAAAGGAAACGCACGATGGGGTTATAAGGGTCCGGGTTGACCCATGATATTACCGCCCGACCGATTATGAGCCACATGTACAGGGTCAAGGCGATGTCCAGTATTTTGGCGACGGCGAACAGAAAATTGGATAGGACGAACATACGAGCTCCTCATCGTAATGAATAGTCGAGTCCCGTGAGCGTGCCGTGGCACCGGCAGGCAGTGCCGATGATGCATTTATCGCTGCCTGAGCACAGCACACGTGAGCGAAGGTCCAGCAGGTCTTTAACGCTGTATCCTCCCAGTCCGGGCGCAAGCTGGCGGCTTTGAATCACGTGTACATGGAACCCGGGCGCATCCAAGGCTGCAAAGACTTCATAAAGGGGGGTCCTTACCTCCCCGGTTACCGTGCATCCGTCTTCCGGTTCCGGGCAGTCCTCGGGACACAGAAAGTCGGCGTAGCTTACCAGGAAAGAGCCTTCTTCGGTTACGAAGGTGTTGGGCAGGCATTTCTTCAGGTAATCAGGCACCGGGACGATCCCGGCCGCTCCCTCGTCCATGAATGCAAAGCGCAGCCATTGGGCTGCCAGGTGAATGGGTACGGCAGGGACAACCATGGTCTCAGGCGCCAGAAGAGGGGTGTTACGGACCAGGAACTCGACTCCGTCCTCGAGAATCGTTCTTACTGCAATGCCCGGAATTGCTTCGCCCGGCACATCGGCCCTGTCAACCACCCACACCGATATATCCGGTTGCCCTGTGAGGATTCTCACCGCCCTTTTGCCGAAACGTCCGGCGCCTATTACCACCACCAGGCCTCCCTTTGATTTTGTCCGGGCGGCGGAGGCGGGATCAAGTCCCGCTGATATGGAAGTTTCTCTGGAAGTCATAAGATGGCGCATGCTGAAGCAGATCATAAGCCGGGTTCTGTTCTCCACCGGGTTATGCACGGAAAACCCGGTGGAGACGGCGACCATTCATCTAGCCCCGGTGTTACCACCGGGGTCGAGCGACCAACCCGGAAGCTCGGGCGGACAACCCTCAAGCGCTTCCCTATTGGGTCTTGCTCCGGACGGGGTTTACCTAGCTCCCGCCGTCACCGGCGGGACTGGTGAGCTCTTACCTCACCGTTTCACCCTTACCCAGTCAAGGCTTATCAGGCCTTTAAGGGCGGTCTGTTTTCTGTGGCACTTTCCTTCCCGTTGCCGGGACTGGGTGTTACCCAGCGCCCTGTCCTGTGGAGCCCGGACTTTCCTCCCTCCCGCTTGGCGCGGGACGGCGGCCGCCTGCCCTGCTCCAGCACGCACCGTAGTTCCGTGCAACCTGATCTCTATATTAACCCGGTTCAGGAATTTGTCAAATCCTGGAAGTGGGAATCTTCTCCCCAGTAGATGATCCGGTTGCAGTGCGGGCAACTGGCGAGCTCATTACACCTCATGAGTTCGTTGAACATCTGAGGAGGAATGGCCATATGACATGTCATACAAACACCTCCAATCACCGAGCTCACAGCGTAAGAACCCAGGCGTTGCCTGACAAGCTGATAGTGGCCCAGTAAGCTTGGATCGGCTTTTTGGGAGATGGCGGTACGCTTCTCTTCCAGTTCGCCAAGGTCCTTTTCTATGTCCAGGAGCTCCTCCTGCACGGCCTTTTTGTTCCGCTCATACTGCTCCCTCAGGGCTTCCAGCTGCTCCTGGTTTTGCCTGCACCTCTCCGCAACCAGTTCCAGTTCCTCTATTTGTCCTATAATCTGATCTTCCAAAAGCGTCTTTTTCTTGTTTAGGGTCTCGATTTCCTTCAGGGCTGCAGTGTATTCCTTGTTTGATTTGATACTGGAGAGCTTTTCGTTCCCTTTACCGACCTTATGTTCCAGCTCCTCCACATCCCGTTCCAGTGATCGCCTCTCCGACTTCACTGCTTCCATGCGCTCTTCATCTTCCTGAAAACCTCTTGAAATAAGATCCATTTCATCGGACAGGCCCTTGATGCGCAAAGGGGCCTCCCTTTTCTTCTTCTTGAGGTCTTGGATCAGGGTGTCGCAGTTCTGAAGCTCAATGAGTACCTTGATTTTATCCTTCAACTTGCCTCCCCTTTGTTTAAGCGCTCCGTGGTCCCCGAATGATCCCGGGCGCCATCATATTGATCTGTTCAATTCGGGTTCTCGCATTTAACCTGCGTTGGATGTGTCCATAACCCCTATTCATACCGAATAGGCGGTGTTTCATCCCCAAAGACGTATACCTGGACCGTTCCGTAGCCGGACTCTTTGAGGCGGTCCTCTATTGCGTCTCGAAAACCGCCCATGGCCGCCTTTTCAGTATGAAAATGCCCGGCGTCTATGAGCGCCAGGCCATGGTTGAGCGCGCCCAGGGCATCGTGGTGGCCGATGTCTCCGGTAATCAAGAGATCGGCCCCCTTCCGGGCGGCGCTTGCCGTCAGGCTTCCTCCGGAGCCTCCCACCACGGCTACGCGATTCACTGTCCTGTGGCCCATTCCCACAACCCGGACGGTGGAAACTCCAAAGACCCGTTTTGCCAGGACTACGGCCTCCGAAAGAGGCATAGGAGCCTTCAGCAATCCCACCCTGCCGATTCCTTCCCCTGAAACGGGATCTTCGCGGACTTCGAGTACTTGCACCTCTTCCAGTCCGAGAAGGCCGGCCAGCAAATCGTTGATTCCTCCACGGGCCGCATCCAGGTTGGTGTGGGCGCAGGCCACTGCCATGCCGAGGCGGACAGCCTCGTATAAGACGTCTCCGGGATGTCGGTCGGGTTCTACGGCGGATATGGGCTTGAAAATCAGGGGATGGTGGGTGATCAGGAGATCGGCCTTTATGCGGGAGGCCTCTTGAAGGGCCTTCGGGGTGGGGTCCAGGGAGACAAGGACCCGGTCGATCGGGTGGTCCCGGCCCCCCACCTGAAGGCCCGGGTTGTCCCAGGCTTCGGCGAGCCTCGCAGGCGCCAGCTCTTCAAGGACCTTCAGGATGTGCTCGACCCTGAGCTTCATCTTCGCCCTATACGGTGGAAGACATATATGGAGTCGCCGGTCGATATTTCTTTGGGGTCCATATACCTCCGTGCATCATCGCCGGCAAAATGGAAAGGGCGCACTTTGAAAGGTGCGCCCAGGGCCGACCCCGAAAAAAACCGGCGAACTCGTTGAGGCTGCTCTTGACATGTCTCCTTCGGGTAAAAGCATGATCTTGGTGGGCCCACCTGGATTCGAACCAGGGACCTACCGGTTATGAGCCGGTGGCTCTTCCAGCTGAGCTATAGGCCCCTTACTCTCAAAAACACTCAAGATCTTATAGAATGCAGGGACTTCCGATGGTTGTCAAGAAAAAACATGGCGCATTTCCCTCTTCCTGGTTTGCGTGATGACAAGTGCCCGGGTATCGGTTGGAAGGCCGAGGTCAATGGCGGCATACTTCCTTGACACACCACACGTAATAGGCTATTAGCGGCCTTGGCAAGAAACGGATTTTCACGTTTGGAAACACCATGGCATATTCCACCATAAGCACAGATACTCTAACTCCCGGCACCTATTATTTTTCCGGAAACGAGGCGGTGGCCGAAGGCGCCCTGGCGGCAGGATGCCGCTACTATGCCGGTTACCCCATTACGCCTTCCAGCGAGATCATGGAACGTATGGCCGACCGTCTCCACGAAGTGGGCGGGGTTTTCGCACAGATGGAAGACGAGATAGCCTCAGTCTGTTCATTGATAGGCGCCGTCTGGGCCGGGGCCAGGGCCATGACCGCCACGTCGGGACCCGGGTTCAGTCTCATGCAGGAGGCCGTGGGTTACGCAGCCCTCACGGAGACGCCGCTGGTCATTGCGGATATACAGCGGGCCGGGCCTGGAACCGGCCAGGCCACACGTGTTGGGAGCGCTGACCACATGCAGGCCAAGTGGGGCTCACACGGGGACTATCAGGTGATAACGCTGAGCCCCTGGTCGGTCCAGGAGATGTACGACTTCACCGTGGAGGCGTTCAACCTGGCGGACCGCTACAGGGTCCCTGTGTTTTTGATGGGCGAGGAGGCCGTGGGTCACTTGCGGGAACGCCTGGATGTGCCGTCTGAAGTGCGCCTTTACCTCCGCGACAAGAAACCCGGAGCTGCGCCTTTCGGCGATGCAGGCCCGGACGGGGTGCCTCCCATGCCCGCGTTCGGCGAGGGGGAGAACCTTCTTGTGACCGGTTCCACCCACGACGCATGGGGCTTTAGAAAGACCGACGATGCCGGCGCCCATGAACGGCTTGTCTCTCGAATCAACCGTAAGATCCTCAATGCCGGGGACCGCATTTTCCGTACGGAGAAACACTTCCTTAAGGACGCCCGGATCGCTGTCATAGCTTATGGATTCACCGCCCGGAGCGCGTTTTACGCAGTGGGCCGCCTGCGCAAGGAAGGGGTGAAGGCGGGCCTTCTCCGGCTGCAGACCGTGTGGCCCTTTGCATACGAGGAGATCCGTAACCTGTCGCGGGCGGTGGATCACTTGATCGTTCCCGAGATGAACCTGGGCCAGATCGCGGGGGAGGTGATGAAGGTCGCAGACTGCAATGTGACTTCAGTGTGCCGGACAAACGGAGAGATCATTCATCCGGATGGAATCGAGACTGAGATCAGGAGGTTGCTCTGATGCCCCGGGACCTGGAGGCATACCTCCGCACCGAGGCGAAGACCACTCCCTTTTGCCCGGGATGTGGACACGGCATCCTCATGAACCAGATACTAAGGGCCGTGGATGCCTCGGGAATTCCCATGGAGGAGATGCTTTTTGTCTCGGGGATAGGGTGCGCCGCCTGGATCCCGAGCCCTCACTTCAAGGGGGATACCCTGCATACCCTGCACGGCCGGGCCATACCTTTCGCCACAGGGGCCAAGCTCTTCAATCCCGCGCTTCATACCCTTGTAATCAGTGGTGACGGCGACCTCACTTCCATCGGAGGAAACCACCTCATTCACGCGGCGCGCAGGGACACGGATCTCACAGTCATCTGCGCCAACAACCAGATTTATGGAATGACCGGCGGCCAGGCCGCCTCCACCTCCCCGCAGGGGATTCTAACTTCCACAACCAACACGGGCAACCCTCACCGGCCTTTTGATCTCTGCGCACTTGTGTCGGCCGCCGGAGCGTCCTATGTGGCCAGATACGCCGTGACACAGCCCATGGCCCTCATGGGAGGAATCCGACGTGCACTGGCAATGGAGGGATTCAGGTTCCTGGAAGTCCTCTCTCCGTGCCCCACACAGTTCGGAAGGCGGAACCGCTTTGAATCACCGGCCCACATGCTCCGGATCCTCATGGAGCGTTGTGTGATGCGGGAGGATGCCCAAGACATGAGCGAAGAGGAGTTAAAGGAAAAGATCGTCACCGGGGAGTTTGTTTGCGGAGAAAAACCTTAAGATCGTTGGATTTACCCTTGAAAACCCGTCACGGGAAACAGTGGATTGTTGATGATCAGGTAGTCACGGCAATGGACCGGGGTGTATGAATGCTCGGAGATCGACGAGTCACACAGGTTCGAATTGGCGGTTTCGGAGGCCAGGGTGTGGTCCTTGCCGGGGCGCTCCTTGGTCATGCGGCGGTTCGTGACGGCCTGTGGGTATCAGGCTCCAACTCCTATGGGGCCCAGGCCCGCGGGGGAGCGGCCCGAAGCGAGGTGGTCATATCAAAGGGACCGATCGCCTTTCCCCATGTACTTCAGGCGGATGTCCTGGTTGCCATGAGCCAGAGCGCCTATGACGCGTTTTCAGACGGCTTGTCCCGGCGGGATCCCCTTATAATTCATGATGCGGATCTGGTCCGGCCCCGGAGCCTGGAGGCGGCCCGCCAGGCGGCCTTGCCCGCGACTGAAACGGCTGTTTCAGATCTCGGAAACAAGCAGGTGGCCAATATCGTAATGCTCGGGGCCTTGTCCGCTTTGACCCGAATCGTGAGCATGGCGGCTCTTGAAACCGCGGTCGGAGAACAGGTTGATGCACGTTACCGGAATCTGAACCTTCGGGCGCTGGCCAGGGGCTTCGAGCTGGGGGTGAAAGGGCAAGAGGTGTCGGGATAGTGGCTGTGACTTTGGATACGGGAGGGAAAAGAGTATTGCATTGTAACACGGGAAAACAGGAAGACCGGTCGGGAGGCGGCCGTTCACATGGGAGTTGAAGGTCGAACATACCGGCCGGTAGTGGACCACGATGCCTGTGGGGTCTGTTCGGTGTGCCTGCACGCCTGTCCGGCTGAGCGGGTACCTGAACTGCGAATTGAAACGGAGAGCCTGCGGGGACGAATTTACGGGCACGAAGACCCATTCGCACTACCTTTCAGTGATAACCGGCCGACAATCCCTCCCTGCCGCGAGGCCTGTCCCCTGGGGCAGGACGTTCCCGCATACGTGGGCCTCCTTGCCCGGGGAATGGTGCGGGAGGCCCTGGATCGAATCCTGGACCACAATCCCCTGCCTTCGGTATGCGGCCACATCTGTACTCGTCCGTGCGAGGCGGCTTGTACGCGCGCGCGCCTCAACGACCCTGTGCCCATTCGGGCGCTCAAGGCGTTTGCATCAAACAGTGGCGGCCCGCGTTCGAAACCCGCGCCTGTCCCCGGCGGAAAGAGACCCTCTGTGGCCATAGTGGGATCGGGCCCCGCGGGCCTTACCGCTGCCCACGATCTGGCCCGCCGGGGCATCCGCCCACTGGTCCTGGAGTCCCACCACCTGCCGGGGGGCATGCTTGCCTGGGCCGTGCCAAGGTTCCGTTTGCCTCAGGAGGCCCTGGACAAAGACATCCGGGCCGTTTTGGACCTTGGCGTTGAGCTCAAGACAGGTGTAGCATTCGGAACTGATGTAACGCTTGAAGACCTTCATAAACAAGGCATACGTGCGGTCCTCCTTGCCACGGGGACGCTCAGGGGTCTCTCGCTGGACATTCCGGGAGAGGGCAGCCGGGGGGTCAAAGACGGCCTTGCGTTCTTGAGGGCCGTAAACAGTGGTGACTTCGTCTCGCCCGGCAGGCAAGTCCTGGTGGTGGGAGGAGGTAATGCGGCCATGGATTCCGCTCGCACCGCGCGCCGCCTCGGGAGCGAAGTTACGGTGATCTATCGACGGGGACCTGAGCAGATGCCCGCCCATTCCCGGGAGGTCCGGGAGGCGGAACAGGAAGGCGTGATATTCAAATTTCTTGCGGCTCCCTTGCGTGTGCTTGTGGATGACGAGGGCTCCATGAAGGGTCTTATGTGCATCCGGACCGAGCTCAGGCGAACTGAACAAGACAAGCGGCTCAGGCCCTTCCCCTTGCCCGGGACCGAGCATGAAATAACAGGCGACGCCCTGATCCCTGCCATAGGCCAGGCTCCTGACCTGGCCCTGCTTCTCAAGGGGCTGGGCCTTGAAAGCGCCGCGGGTTTGAAGTTCGACCCGGCAACCCTTGACACCGGGTGCAGGGGTGTCTTTGCAGCCGGAGACCTCCTCACCGGGCCGACTTCGGTTGTGGAGGCCATGGCCTGCGGCAGGAGCGCAGCCGGGGTCATCTGGGATTTTCTGCAAGAGGGGAATGAGGTATGAACACGCCCTCTCCATCATATGGGATTAAGCCATGCCCGCAACATGGACCTTCTCAATCCGGGCCGAAACCGGCCCCAATCACGTGGACCTCTGAGGAGGCTGCTCAGGAAGCATCACGCTGTCTGGCCCTTCGATCATGTGAAAGCTGTGACCTTTGCCGCTTGTTCTGCCCGGATCTGTGCATCACCCGCAACCCTGAAAGCGGCCTCATAGAGATCGACTACGACTTCTGCAAGGGCTGCGGGATCTGCGCTTTCATATGCCCTAAGGGCGCCATACGAATGGAACGGGATATGTAAGAGGATTGGCGCCCGGGTCCTTTAAGGACGCGGCAATTCCGGGCACCACCCGGAATTACGCCTTTTCAACCATTGGAAAAATTCTTGATCACGGCCTCCCCCAGCTCCTTGGCCCTTTTGGTGGCCGCTTCAACCGCATTGATCAGCGTGGTCCTCAGGCCTCCCTCTTCCAGGGTGTGCAGGCCCGCGATGGCAGTTCCGCCCGGGGAAGTGACGCTGTCCTTTAGCCTGCTTGGGTGTTCCTGGGACTCTATCAAGAGCTTGGCCGAGCCCAGAAGGGTCTGCGCAGAAAGATAGAGTGAGTCTTCACGGGAAAGCCCCACCTTGACGCCGGCATCCGCCAGCGCGTCTACGATGAGGAAGATATAGGCCGGGCCGCTTCCGCTGAGCCCGGTTATGGCGTCCATCAGGTACTCATCCACCACCACGGTTTTCCCGATGGATTCGAATATGCTCCTCACCAACTCGAGGTCACCGTTGAGTGCATGGTCCCCCACGGTTATGCCGGTTGCACTCTCCATGACCGCCGAGCCCACATTGGGCATCACCCGTACCAATCGAAGGTCCTTTTTCAGGCAGGAGTTGATGGCCGCCAGCGGCACGCCGGCTGCGATGGAAACCACCAGCTTGTCCATGTCGAGGCAGGGTGCGGTTTCCTTCAGTATACGCGCCATTATCTGGGGCTTTATGGCATATATGACGATGTCCGCCTCGGTGGCAACTTTACGGTTGTCATCGGTGGTTTCCACTCCGAAACTTTCCCGGAGCGCGGATGTCTTGACCTCCTTTATGTCCGAGCAGATGATCTTGTCCGCGGATGACGCGCCCGACGATATGAGCCCTCGGATAAGGGCCGTACCCATGTTTCCCGACCCGATAAGGCCTATTTTCTTTTCCCTCAGCATGCTGTCGCTCCTCCTTGGTCTGTTGTCTCCCGGTCGCCTTGAAAAACTTCACGACTCAAGAAGCCCGGGGTATGTTCGAGGCGTTCGGAGTATTGATCCCATTGCGCCCCTCAGTCAAGGGAAAAGACCGATGTCCCCTTAGTATATCGTGTTCCTACAGCCCGAAGACTACATCAGGGAGCCACAGCACTATCTGGGGAAAGAATATAATAAGTATTACAACGGATAATTGCATCAATATAAAGGGGACAATAGAGCGATATATATCCCCCATGCTCACTTCAGGAGGTGCAACTCCTTTCATGTAGAATAGAGTGAATCCAAAGGGAGGGGTCAGGTAGTCCATTTGAACTTGTGTCATAAAAAGGACCCCGAACCATACAGGATCATAACCAAGCTGAACAATAATGGGAAGAAATACAGGGACTGTAATCATTATCTGGGTTATTTCATCCAAAAAGAAGCCCAGTATGATTAGAGTAAACAATATTATTATGAAGACATAAATAGGTTCCGAAGCCACACCTATAATCACATCCGATATAAGATCCTGACCTCCTGTACGGAAAAAAATGCTCGTAAAACAGGCGGCTCCGAAAAGGATCCACATTATCATACCGTTAATGGCCATGGTTCGGTAGCATGCCTCTTTGACCACTTGCCAGTCCAGCCTGCGGTGTATTGCGGCGCTGGCCAGCGCCCCGCCGGCGCCTACGGCCGCAGCCTCGGTGGGGGAGGCTATTCCTGCGAAAATGGAACCTAAGACAGCGGTGATGAGCAGGACAGGGAGAACCAACCCTTGGGCCAGGACGATCTTCTCCCTCAGGGGGACCCTCTTTTCAGGGACCAGCGCAGGGGCGATGTGCGGCTGAAAGTAGCTCCGTATGCCTATATAGGCCACATATAAAGAAGTGAGCATGAGCCCCGGTACAATACCCCCGGCAAAGAGCCTTCCAATGGACACCCTGGCTATCATGCCATAGATTATTAGGGATATACTGGGGGGGATGAGAAGCCCCAGGGCCCCTCCGGCTAGGATCGGGCCTATGGCGATGCTCTTGCTGTATTTTTGTTTCAACATGATGGGCAGGGCGATGATGCCCATGGTGACCACCCCTGTGGTGCTGACCCCCGACATGGCCGCGATTATGGCGCAAATCAGGACCGTTCCCATGGACAGGCCGCCCCTGAGCGGCCCCAGCAATTGATGCATGAAGGCATAAAGGTCCTGGGTTACCCCGGACTTCTCCAGCACGCATGCCATGAAGATGAACAAGGGCATGGCTATGAGAACCATGCTGGACATCATACCGAAGATATTCGTGGCGACGTAGGGAAGGCTTTGCGGGCCGATGAATATCCATGACGCTATGATGGAGCTGCCGGCAAGGGTAAAGGCCATTGGAAAACCGGTTATGAGCCCGAATGCCAGGCCGCTGAGCAGTACCACTATAGGAAGCCATTCTGTCATGTCAGCTCCTTCCCGGTGACGGCGAACTTGAGAGTCCGGATAAAGTTGGCCAAACCTTGCAGAAGTATGAGAAAGGCTGCCACGGGGACGGCCAGTTTAGTGGGCCATATGGGCGACCCCCAGGGAGAAGGGGAGACGGACTGCTTAAGCTCCACAGCCCTCCAGCCTATCATTATCCCATAACGAAGCATAATAAGAATGAATAAAAAGAAAAAAAGATAAGTGAATGAGTCAAGAATAGCTCTAGCTCTAACAGGCAATCGGAGGTAAATGAGATCTATTTTGACATGCTGGTCATGGAGAAGCACATAAGCTCCTGCAATAACCGAGTAGAAACCGAAGAAGTGCATAGACAACTCGTGGGCCCAGATGGTGGGGGCGTTGAACACAAATCTCATCGCCACTTCAAAGAGCAGTATCGCCATGATGAAAACAATCAAAACGCTGACGATTTTTCCGCTCCACTCGCTTATAAAATCTATACCGGCCAGGATACGTCTCATCCTTCACCCCCGTTCATGAATACATGGCGCCGGAGTCGAAGAAGACGTCCCCCGGCAGGCGGGGACGTCTTCTTCGGATCAAATGATTACTCTTCCCAGTACCCCATTTCAACGGCCCATCGCTCCACGATCTTTGCGATTTCGGCAAAGGCGGGATCTTTCCGGTATTTCTCGGGGATGACATGCCTGGCCGTGCCGCCCAGCTTCTTGGCATCTTCCTCCGACCACTTAATGATTTCAATTCCCTGCTTCTTTACGAAATCCCACGCCTTGGCGATTGCCAGCTCGGCCTCAAAGGCGTTTCTGGCGCTTCCCATCTCAACCGCCGCTTCCACTATGGCCTTGAGGTCATCAGGAAGGGATTTCCATACGTCCATGTTTACAATGAGGGCGTCTGCCGCAGGGCCCACCACTGTGGGGTATTTTACCCAGTATTTGGTCACTTCATGGAATCCCATGGCTACCATGTCGGATGCATGGGAAAAGGTTATGGCATCCACCGCACCCGTGGAGAGCATGGTGTAGATCTCGTCGCCGGGGGTCCAGATTGTTCCCGCCCCCAAATGGGCCAATTGCAGCGCTATCAACTCGGAAGACCTGAACTTCATTCCCTTGATGTCGTCTATGCCGTTTATGGGGACCTTTGAGATCATGAGGTTGTCCAGGGTCCAGTAGAGGTTCCCCACCAGGTACACGCCGTGTTTTGCGTATTCCTGCCTCAACAGTTCCATGATCCTGCCGCCTTCATAGGTCTCATAAAGGTAGCGCAACTCTGCAATGGTTTTGGGGGCTGCAAAACAGTCGCCATGCATCAAGGCCACAGGCAGCTCACCGGGGAAATACCCGGGCCATATGAAAGTTGCGTCCATCACACCCATGCCCACGGCATTAAGCTGCTCTGCAACCGGGACTATGGCTCCTGGAGCGCTTGGCGTCATGATGAGGCGCCCGTTGGACATTCTTTTTACATATTTTGAAATGTAACCGATGGTATCCCAGGTGATCCCCGACGGCAGCCAG
>CAYPSZ010000175.1:0-2897 GCA_964413125.1 uncultured Desulfobacterales bacterium | reverse complement strand
GATTCATGTAATCGAGATAGTTGAGTGAAGATGGATTTTAAGAGAATAAATGAAGACATAATCGAGATCATCCCCGGCGAACAGCCCCCTGAAGAGGTGCTCGAGGAAATGGCACGGCTTTCCTACGAAACATCCGATTCTCCGCTTCCCATGTTCGTTTTTCCATTCGAGGTTCCCGCATCCCGTGTGGCTTTCAAGGATCTGGTGACGGACAAGGGCCTTCACATGGATTACCTTAACGGAAAGCTTTGCAGCAACTACGTGGACGTAAAAGGGGACAGGCTTTTCTTTGACGCGCGGCGTTTCACAGAGGACAGAGGCGCACCCGAGGCCCTCCTTAACCTCCTCAAACAAAGGGAACGAATGAAAATGGATCACAAACCAAGAATCCTTTTCCTGTGTACAGGAAATTCATGCAGGAGCCAGATGGCCGAAGCCTGGACAAAAACCCTGAGAGGAAACGATTTTGAGGCCTACTCGGCAGGCGTAAAGCCAAAAGGGATCGATCCCCTGGCGGTTGAAAGCATGGCCGAGGCAGGCGTTGATATCTCGAAACAGGAGTCAAAAGATATCGACTCACTCGACGATATGGAGTTCGATTACGTGGTCACCCTGTGCGACAACGCCAGGGAGTCCTGTCCCTTTTTCCCGGCAAAAAAGGGATTGATACACCACAGGTTCGACGATCCTCCGAGACTCGCAGAGACCACGGACGACAAAGAAGAAATCAAAGCACACTACCGCCGGGTGAGAGACGAGATAAGGCGTTTTGTTGAGGCCTTTCCAGAACAGTTGAACGGGGATAATTATGGGAGCTGATGCTTTCGGTGGTCCTGACTCATCCGGCCTTCAAGCGCTCTCCGGAAACAAATCTCTTTTCAGATAACGCCTGAGGGCCTTGATTCTTATTAAAGGGACAGAGGGAACGGAGGGGGGAAAATGGTGCCTGGAGATGGCGGCGGATTTCTCGGGTTGTTGCCACTGGTGCTGCGCTGGTTTTGCCGCATAATGATATGGAGCGGCATAGCAGCCATGCCTGTGGCTGCGACCGGGAACCCGGCGGTTGAACAAAACGAAGCCGTTTTCTCATATGGTCCAGGGCCGGTGGAGATCTTTATCTTTTCGGACTACTTTTGCCCTCCATGCCAGGAGATAGAGCCATACCTGAGCGAAGCGCTTCCGGAATTGCTGCCACAGGGGGTGCGGGTGACTTTCGTCGACATGCCTTTCAGTCGACTGACATTGTTGTATTCGAAATACTTCCTCTACGCAGCGAAGGCATCACAGGACCTGGAAGAGCTTTTACACGCCCGAGGGGTGTTGACTGATATGGCCAAGGCCGACGAAGTCAAATCGGATCAGGACATGGTATCGGCCCTCAGGGATGCAGAGGTGCGGATTCGCTTCTTTGACATACGGCCCTTGTTTGCTCGATGGGCTGAAATCATCCGGGAATACAATGTTCGCAGCACCCCGACATGCATTGTGGTCAAACCGGGATCGGAATCGCAAAGCTACGTGGGAGGCCACAAAATCAGAGAGGCCCTCGAAAGCCTGTTGGAGACGCCGGAGGAGGCTTGTCCTTAGCGCCACCACACCAACGGGGGCGGAACCTGAATCATATTTCTTAATAAGATGCCATAACGGCACGGGTTTTAGCGTGAAAGCCCTTGGCCGGCTGCTTCAGAATAATGAATGCTGTTTTGGCAATATACTATGGAGGAGTCCATGGAGTCTTTCCTGAAGGTGATGAAGGCCCTTTCAGACCCCAACCGCGTCAAAATCCTCAAGATGCTTCAGCAGAGAGATCTTTGCGTCTGCGAGATTCAGACCGCCCTTGATGTGGCACAGCCTACAGCTTCCAAGCACCTCAAGATCCTTGAGAAAGCGGGCCTTGTGAAATACAGGAAAGACGGGCTGTGGGTCAATTATTTCCTCACGAAAGGCGAAACAGACCCATTTGCAGCCACCCTCCTGGGAAACCTGAGGCACTGGCTCGAAGAAGAAACCGAGATCGTACAAATCAGGGAAAAGCTCCCTTTCATCAGGAGAGAGCAAATCTGCATGAGGAAGTAAAGGCCTTGCATAGCCAGGAGGCTATGTGTTATCATACCGGGCTACTAAGATATGGGTGGCGCTGATAAACACAGGGTGGCGTGTGGATGGGTGTTGTTCACAAAGCCCCCCGTCATGAATGGAGGCGGAGGCTCGCATGTCGCAAGATGATGTTACCCAAATCAGGGTGGGCGACACTACTGTGGGCATAGTGGGGCTCAAGGCCGCACTTGAAGAGGTAGCAGGGAAGTGTGGGGAAGAGTCTGACCAGAACGTGGCGGAAGAACTGCTTAATCGACTGGACAGGGCTAATTATATCCCTGATAAGGCAAGAGAGGAATACGGAAAAGCCTTTTTAAGGGAATTTCATAAATCCCTTGGAAAACCCTATGAAGACACATCTCCCGGCGGTATTCAGATCAAGGTCCTGGGGCCTGGATGCGTACAGTGTGACCGGCTCGAGCAGGAACTCATTCAGGTAATGGCTGAGACCGGTATCACCGCTGACCTGGAGCACGTCCGGGACCCCAAGGAGATCGGCAAATACGGTGTAATGGGAACACCCTCGCTCATTATCAACGGCCAGGTAAAGTCCGTGGGCAGGGTACCCCCACGAAACAAGCTCAAGGAATGGTTGCATCATGCCTAGAACAAACAAATTATAATCGGAGGGTAGCTATGGATATCAAGGTGTTGGGACCCGGTTGTGCAAAATGCGGTCAGACCGAGCAAAACGTCAGGGATGCTGTTTCGGAAAGCGGTATTGATGCTCAGATCGACAAGGTTACCGATGTTATGGAGATCGCCAAATTCGGGGTTTTCGGCACACCCGCGGTGGTCAT
>CAYPSZ010000174.1:0-3753 GCA_964413125.1 uncultured Desulfobacterales bacterium | reverse complement strand
AAGAGATCGGCCTTTTGATCCCGGGCCCGGGGGGCCAGGAATCTCGAGTTATGTTTTTATATTCGATGACTCAGGGGCATGGCAGGAGGTGGGGCGTGGTCCGCTTCCGATTGCGCCTTGACAAAGCACTCGATTCACCTTAAGGTTTCGCAGGAGGTTTATCTGATGGAAAGCATTCTAGGTGTGGAAGAAGCAAGGAGAGTCTTGGGGGCTTTGGTCAGCAAAGTTAATCTGGACCGGGGCGTAGTGGTCATTACCCGTCGGGCTCGGGAAAAAGCTGTTTTGATGAACTATGACGAATATACGAAACTCCGGGAGTTGGCCTCGGAGGCCACGGGCCGTAAGGCCTCGGATGCCCTGGCCCGAATACGGGCAAGCGTCCGTGAAGCGGCTGTTCCGGAATCCGTAATCGGTGAAGTCATTGATGAGGTTCGCTCTCGTTGAAGAAAATCGTTATGGACACCAACACCCTGGTCTCGGCCATCGGGTGGACTGGTCCTCCGCAGAGATTGCTGGAAGCTTGTTTGCAGGGCAGGCTGTTGCTTTACGTAAGCCCGCCTATTCTTGATGAATTGGTAAATGTGCTGTCCCGGCCCAAGTTGGCAGTGCTGGCCGAGCATCCGGATTTGCCGGTCATCCTGCGGTGGTTGTACCATCCTGCTCGGTTGGTGATACCCTTACAGGAATTCAAAATAGTGGAGCAGGCCTCGGACGATGATAAGGTTATCGCTTGCGCTGTTGAAGCGAGAGTAGAAGCTATAGTTTCTGGTGATAATCACCTGTTACAACTTGGAACTTTTCACGATATACTGATTCTGAAGCCACGCGAAGCTTGTGAACGATTGGGTATATAGCGAGGGGCTGGGGACGTTTATGCTTACAAAGGATGCACCTTAGAAGACATCATGTACGGGATGGATCTAGTTGCCCAGGTTGCAAGCCCCTCGGTGATCAATTGCTGAAACTGCCGATATGGGGGGCGCCCATTACCCAGGCGATGTTGTCGATGATTTCTTGGGTTCTTTTTTGGGAGAGAGTGCCGAGTTTTTCAATCAAGCGATTCTTGTCAACCACCATCACATGGGTGCCTCTTGCAAGACTTGTCCTTGGAAGGTTTGCTTCACCCTTTTGAAGCAGAATATTGCCCGGAAGCACGGAATGCTTGGTTTTTTTTGTAAGAGGAACGACCAGTACCGTTCGAAAACTGCTTCTATTGATTGAATCCCTCTGCACAACAACCATGGGCCTCTTGTAGGCCGGTTCGGATCCTGCTTCCGAAGAAAGGCTTCCCCAGTAAACATCCCCCTGGCAAATTACCATTTTTCCTCCGCTTCCCCTACGGAAGCCATTCTAAGCATGTCCTCCGCAAGGTTGTGATCATAATCCGACACATCCGGGTCTCCACAGACTTCGTTATATTTTCTGGTGATTTCCTCCTCCTCAATGACCTTTAACCGATGTTCAAGGGTTTCAACAATGAAGCGGCTTCTTGATTTACCCATTTTATGTACCGTTTCATCCAGTTTCTTGAGGAAACGCTGTGGAATGCTGATAGCAATTTTCTGTACAGGCATAAGGATACCTCCTATGGTGTAAGCATGGTATTACCGAGTGTAGCCATAGAAAGTATGTCTGTCAAGCGCTGTCCTTTGTTGCTGTTGAGGTGCTGAACGGCCCGCTCCCGATTAATAGTGATCGCGACGAGGACATCGCTCCTACAGGGCCCCGGATTGTCATTCGCAGGGTGGAATTTGTCACTTTATGGCGTATTCATGAGGTTTAGGTGAAAAGGTGGGTAGACGTGCGAAAGCAGGTGGTGGGTCTGTAAAAAGGCGGGAAAAGGGCGCTCGGTTGACAGGTGTCAGGATATTGTCGTTATTTCAGTTCGGCTTTCGGAGCTGGTTTCCATCCAGAAACGCCTATATCACGTCATGCCGGACTCGATCCGGCATCCAGAAGCTATTGAAATCGCTGGATTCCGGCTTCCGCCGGTATGCCGGCGGGCTTCATGAAGTGTAGGTCGTCGCTGGTCTATCGGTGAATCTGTCGGCGATGTCCGATTGTCAAAACCAGAACGACCAGCTTTTCATGGCGGATGTCGCAAAGCACCCTGTAGTCTCCTACCCGGTACCGCCAGAATCCGGCACGGTCACCTTTCAGGGGTTCTCCAAAATGTCGTGGGTTTTTGCAGTCTTCTATCCGATCGTAAAGCCAGTTTAGGATCCGCTTTTGAACCGGGCGGTCCAGCTTCCTCAACTGACGTTCAGCTACGTTGCTTATCTCAACTGTCCAGGCCAAGTTCTCTTCTTAACTGGGCCAGAGATTTACTGCTTTCAGTCAGGGCTTCGGCTTCTTTGGCCGCCTGCAAATCTTCGTTGTCCTCCAAATAACGAAGGATCGCTTCCCGGACAACTGCGCTTCGATTGGTTCCCTTGGTTTTTGCAAGGATGTCGAGTTCGTGCTCAATCTGTTTGTCCAATCTTATGGCCAACATAATTTGCCTCTGGTGTCGTTGTATTTTGTTATACACCGTATAACAATAAGCAGGGACATGTCAACAGCTTTTGATTTCAGGACCGATCAGAAGCAGGGCAGGGCGAGTCCCGTGGTTCCCCAATAACAGATAAGACGCCAGGTTTTCACCTTGTCGGGAGATTTCCCCGCGCCGGGGATTCGTTCCGGGGGCATTCGGCTAAAAGCGTTCGAAGGGTGGTTCAATTCCCTGGCGAGAAAGGCCCTTTTTCGGACTGAGGAGCTCATAAGCGGGGAGGTCCATTCCACAGGTGTATGCGGATCGGTTTTGGTAGGGTTTCAAAATCAGGGCGTGGTTTTGTTCTTGAAACATGTTCGAGTTGGAAGAAGCCGGGAAAAAACCGCGTGGTTTTGGGGCACTCTCAGGGGGCGATGATCGTCAGCCGAGGAAAGTAGGTCCTGTAGCGGGCTGAATCCCGCGTGAGAAGTTCGCAGTGCATGATGGATGCGTGAGCCCCCACATAGAAGTCCGGCAAAGGAGATCGTTTTCTTCCGGCGGCTCTTCGATAGCGAACGAAACTTTTTCCCGCGAGAAATCCCGCCTCCCAAGGCAGGGGCAGGCGAACGAAATACGCCTGAGGCAGCGCCTCTTCCAGGTCTTCGATTCGCTCGAAGCCAACGGAGACTTCAGCGTAAATTATAGGGTTTATAGCCAGTTGGGCCCTGTCAGCGGCGAGGGCCAGCGCCTCGGACGACCAGGGATACCAGCGCGGATCCTCAGTGAAGACGTCCAACAAGACGTTGCTGTCCACAAGCACAAAGGCCACGTTATTGCTCCCCACGCGTGAGCTCCATGATCTCGTCCGTGCTCATGCTCACGGTGGCCTTGCCGCGGATGCGTTGCAGCAGTGTGCCGCCTCTACCGGAAGTGCCTTCTCTTTTTTCCAGGTAGACTCGTTCGCCGTCGAGCACGAAATCCACTTCGGTTTCAGGGAAAATGCCTGCTTTCTCCCGTATCTCCTGGGGGATGGTCACCTGCCCCTTTTGCGTAACGCGCATGACTCCTCCTCCTTTGGTATTAGTCTTACTTGTAATACTAAGGGAAGTCCTTTTGAAAGTCAACCGGGATGTGGGACGCCCTTTATATTTTTATATTCAGCAGGTCCACAAGTGAGTACCCGCGTTCGAGGGCAATCTGTTCGCCTCTTTTGGCGGCGATGCCGGCAGTGGGTGCAGAAAGGCTCAAAGCGTTGGCCACGCCGGTCATGGTCAGGCCGAGTT
>CAYPSZ010000173.1:0-23673 GCA_964413125.1 uncultured Desulfobacterales bacterium | reverse complement strand
GTGGTCTGGAATACCCCGCAGGATATCTTAAGGGCAGGCGCGTGGCC
The DNA here is from genome assembly GCA_964413125.1 of uncultured Desulfobacterales bacterium. Lineage (GTDB taxonomy): Bacteria > Desulfobacterota > DSM-4660 > Desulfatiglandales > HGW-15 > JAIPEI01. The sequence goes on along the minus strand of CAYPSZ010000173.1, from coordinate 23,626 downwards.
GCTTTTTGCGGCATAGCAAGGCCGGATGTCTTTCACAAGACCCTTGTGAGTTTAGGCGCCGAAGTGACTGCTTTCAGACGGTTTAGAGACCACCACCCGTTCACAGAGGCGGACATATACGAGCTTCAGAAGCTTTTACGTAAGACGGGCGCGGATCTGCTAATTACCACGGAAAAGGACTGGATGCGCGCGGGTGTCTTCCTGGCAGCGGAAAAAGCTGCCGGGTTCCTGCGTATCGTCACGGAGATTTATTCGGGGGCTGATGTCCTGTTTGATATGATAAGGGATTTGAAAAGAGTATGATCTCTGTTGAAGAAGGCACCTACAGAATTCTCCGCCTCCTGGTCCATATTATGTCCGGAATACCTCCCGGCGCGGGCCGGTTCTTGGGGGGCCTCCTGGGGACCGGCGCGGCCCTGCTGCCGGTCCCCCGTCTCAGGGTGGCCTTGGACAACATGCATGATTGTCTGAGCAAGGAACTTAATGAAGCTGAGCTTAGAGCCCTTTATCGCGGAATGTGTCGCCACTTCGGCAGGATGCTCTTTGAGATACCGCAGATCCTTAATTTGAGCGGAAACCACCAGTCCGGCCGCATTATATTGGAAAATGAACATAACCTTGGTAACGCCCTTGCCCGCGGAAAAGGCGCTTTAGTTTTGACCGCCCATTTTGGTAATTGGGAGCTGATGTCGGCCGCCGTGACTCGGCGGTTCAGCGGGGGTGCGATCGTGGCAAGGCCCGCTGATTTCAGACCGGTGGACAGGATCCTTAGGGAGCTCAGAACCATGTACGGCGCAGAGATTATTCCGAAACAGAAAGCAATGCGCAAGGTTATGGGCGCCCTTTCGCCACGGGAAGATCGTGGGCATCCTGCTGGACCAGAACGTGGACTGGTACGACGGAGTCTTTGTCCCGTTCCTCGGCAGGACGGCCTGTACCAATAAGGGGCTGGCCCTAATGGCGATGAAGACCGGAGCTCCCGTGGTCCCGGCATTTGCGGTCCGGCGCCCTGAAGGCGGTTACCGGGTGGTGTTTGAGCCGGCCATGGAGCTTCAGGATACCGGGGACAGGTTGCGCGACGTGGAGGACAATACGGCCCGGTTTGCCGAGGTTATGTCGCGCTACATCCTGGCATATCCGGACCATTGGTTCTGGTTTCATCGCCGTTGGAAGACCCTTAACTACTGCCGCCTCCCAGAGGCCGCCGGGGCTGATAATTCATGAATGACGACCAAAGCAGGCAGCCCTTGGTTTCCCTGAGGCTCTTATGTGGTGATTCCACGAGGCCGGGCGGCATTCTGGTGAGAGTCCCTAACTGGATCGGCGACGTGGTGATGAGCCTGCCGGCTCTCGAGGCCTTGAGGGAACTATACCCCCGCACCCGAATTGCGGTCATGGCCCGGCCATGGGTTCGGGAGATCCTTTCTTGTCATCCTGCGGTGGACGAGGTATGGGTGCTTGGCAGGGGCGGATGCCGAAGGCGGGGATTTGTCGATGTGTGGCGGGCGGCCAACAGTGTCAGGCATGCGGCCATGGACATGGCTGTGCTTTTCCAGAATGCCTTTGAGGCGGCCCTTATTGCATGGCTCGGGCGTGTCCCTACGAGAGTGGGGTATGACACCGACGGCAGAAGAATGCTTATTTCTCACGTTATTTCAAAAAGGACAGCTCCAAAAGGATCCCACCAGGTAGCCTATTACCTCAACATCGTTCGGGCCCTCGGATGGAATGGAGAAGAGAGGGATCCGCATCTTCGTGTAGATGACGCCAACAGAGAAAACGCGGCTCGACTTTTGGAGTCCGAGGGTGTGGACCGGGAATGTCGGATCGTTGGCATTTCTCCCGGTGCGGCGTTCGGGCCTGCAAAACGATGGCCGGCTGAAAGGTTCGCCGAGATTGCCGACCGTGCTGCCCGCGCATGGGGGGCGAAAATCCTCCTTTTTGGAAGTGCTCAGGATCGAGAGGCCTGCGGCGCGGTCCGGGCTGCCATGAGGCATACACCGCTGGATTTGTGCGGCCGTACCAGTTTGGCGGAGGCCGTGGCGCTTATTGATAAGTGTAATCTTTTCATAACGAATGATTCGGGTCTGATGCATGTTTCTGCTGCTCTCGGTGTGCCTACGGTGGCTGTGTTCGGATCTACGGATCCTGTGGCCACAGGACCCAGGGGGCCAAACAGCAGAGTGGTACAAAGCCTCGTGGGGTGTTCGCCCTGTCTGCGCCCTGTTTGCGCGGAGGACTATCGCTGCATGCTGGACATATCCCCTGAAAAAGTTTGGGCTGCCTCGCAAGCATTGGTGCAAACATGAATCAGGACTGTTGCAGCATGCGATTTTATGGTCCGGGGAAGGTTTTCCGGGCGGTCTTCTCAACTGCTTGCCGGTAAGATGCTGAAATCCTCGCCTTGCACATGGGTGCGTGACAAAACCCTATTCGCCGGTGATGGTCCTCTCCCCCCGCGCAAGAGTCAAAAGGCTGCTATGATAGTTTCTCGGGAGATGTAATGAGTAGACCCGCCGTGTTCCTTGACAGGGATGGAACCATCAACGAACAGATGGGGTATGTAAACCACCCCAGCCGGTTTGTCCTGCTTCCCGGGGCGGCGGCCGGGATTCGGCGCCTCAACGAAAGCGGGTTTCTGGTGATCGTCGTATCCAATCAGTCGGGTGTGGCACGCGGTTATTTCCCCATTGCCTTGGTGCATGAAGTGAACCACTTGATGCGCAGGCAACTGGCACTTAACGGCGCGTTTTTGGACGCCATATTGTTTTGTCCTCACCATCCGAGAGGTATGGTGGCGGAGTATGCGCTGGAATGTGGATGCCGGAAACCGAAACCGGGAATGATAGAAGAGGCCGGGTCCCGGTTCCATATTGACATGTCAAGGTCCTACGTGGTAGGGGACCGCTTTTCGGACCTGGAGCTTGCTGATTCATGCGGGGCTGAGGGTGTGCTGGTGGAAACGGGTTACGGCCGCGGGGAACTGCTATATGTTTTGCCAGGCAAGAAAGTGCAACCGGTAAAGGTTTTGTATGATTTGGATGCGGCGGCACAGTGGATCGTAACCAGGGAAGGAGTTCGGTGAAAACAAAGGAGCCTGAGCGCATTCTGCTTGTGAAGCTGAGTGCCATAGGCGACGTGGTGCATACCCTGCCTTTTCTCGAAGCTTTGCAATCCCGATTTCCCAATGCGCGGATCGACTGGCTCGTGGAGGAAGAAAGCCGGGGAATCGTGGCCGATCATCCGGGCCTGAGCCGGCTTATCGTATCCCGGCGTAAGAGTTGGTACAAGCGGCTGGGCCGCGGAAGAGAGATGGTTTGCGTCCTCAGGGAGGTTGCCGGATTCATAAAAGCTCTTCGCTCCGTTGACTACGATCTGGTTATCGATCTTCAGGGGCTTTTCAAAAGCGGCATACTGACGGCCTTGGTTAAGGGCGCCAGGAAGATAGGGCCCTCAGGCGGCCGTGAGGGGAGTCGATTGGCCCTTACTGAGAGACCTGTTCCGGTGGACTACGGCAAGCACGCAGTTGACAGGTACCTCCAGGTCGCCCGGGCCTTGGGGTGCGTCGAGAGGCGCTTTTCGGGCGTGGTACCGCTCAATGGAGAAGATGAAATCGCTGCGGACACCCTTATGGAAGAGCTTGGTTTGACCGGCCGGAAAATAGTGGCGATTAATCCCATGGCACGTTGGCGCACCAAGCTGTGGGATCCGGCTCGTTTTGTGGCCTTGATTGACCGGATGGCCGAAGAACTTGATACTGCGGTCATCTTGACCGGAGGTCCGGCGGACCGGTTTGCACTGGAAGCACTTAGGAGGGCCTCCAGTACTCGCCCTCCCAACCTGGCCGGCCGCACCACCCTGAAAGAGGCTGCTGCTTTGTACACTCGCTGTGACGCCCTGGTGACCACTGACACCGGACCCATGCATCTTGCTTCTGCAGTAGGGTGCCCGGTGGTCGCCTTGTTCGGGCCCACTGCTCCATGGAGGACCGGGCCGTATGGGCCGGATCAGAAGGTCGTTCGAGCAGAACTTGATTGCATTCCCTGCTTTCGAAAGCGTTGCAGGACAATGTACTGTATGAAGGCTATTACAATTGACATGGTAATGGATGAGTTAAAAGCGGTTTTGAGCATGCGCACTTCGCCCCCGTCACAGTGTTCGAGTGATGGAAAACAGGCATAATGATCATCCGCCCTTAATGCCGTCATAACACGATTCCATGATCCCGGGAAAACGACATTGCCATGTCTGGCCTCATGATATATGATCAAGAAAATGTTTATAGATTCTCTTATTTAATGCTGGAGGATGCCAAATGGGAATCAGCAAAGAGCTGTTGGATATATTGGCTTGTCCAAAGTGCAAGGGGGATATCCGTTTGACCGACGAGGGGTCCGGCCTGGTATGCGATTCTTGCCGCCTTCTTTACGAAATCCGGGACGATATTCCGATTATGCTAATTGATGAGGCCAAGCCGGTTGATTAGCAATTTACGGGCATGTGGCCGGACTGTCTCTATTCCGGTTTTTGTGTGAAGGAGTCCATGGCTCCCAGGCGGCTGCATGCCGTCTTTGACTTCAAAGAAAGAATTATCATGAGGAAACCCTATGATCTACCGGAACATAATGTTTATCTTTCCAGGGCAGGGCTCCCAGTATGTGGGGATGGGGAAAGAGTTCTACGACCAATTCCAGGAGGTACGAGACATATTTGAAGAGGCCGGAAGAGTTCTTGGATATGATTTGTCCGACCTCTGCTTCAAGAAACACAGCTTCGGAAGGTTGATGCAATTCTCCGCAGATTTGAATAAGACCATATACACCCAGCCGGCTGTCATGACTGTGAGCTATGCCTGCTATCGTGTGCTTGAACAGCGGTGCCGTGAGGAAGGCATTACCATAGATCCCTATCTGATGGCCGGTCACAGCCTGGGCGAGTACACAGCCCTTCTGGTCGCCGGGGCCATTGACCTCCAAACAGCTCTTAAACTGGTTCATAAGCGGGCGACTTATATGACGGAGTCAGGCAGAGCTTATCCTGATGCAGGCCTCATGGCCATAGTTGACAAGGAAAACGAGCTGGACTACGACCGTGTGTACACAGTCTGCAGGGATTTTGGAGTCTACGTAACCAACAACAACACCAAGAAGCAGGTTGTTGTTGGGGGGTCCAAGAGGCGGCTTCAGGATCTTGGCAAGGAACTCAAGTCCGAGGGTAAACTGACCAAGTTTCTCAAGGTGGAAGGGCCGTTTCACACGCCCATCATGAAGCCCGCGGCCGACAAATATCGAAAGGATCTTGATCGCCATACAATACGAATTGGGGCCAAACCCGTTATGGCGAATGTGTCGGCGGAAGCCATAGTGGATCCCAATCATATCCGCTCCGAGCTTTATGAGCAGATTTATAAAGTGGTGAACTGGTGTGGATCCATCGAAAAGGCCGTTGAGAACGGGGGAGACTTGTTCTTGGAGGTGGGCCCGAAGCGCGTCTTGACCAACATGATTCGTGATATCAACGATACCATTCCAAGACTGAACGTGGAGGACATGGAGTCTCTGGAGGCTACAATTCGGGCCCTTAAAGAAGAGAAAGAGGAAGAGTCCGAGGAGATGTCCGAGGAGGAGTAGTCATCCGGTTCCAATATGTTTTCTGTTGTCTTTTATTGTTTGTTGTTTATTCCGTACCAGGAATCCATGGACATACTCACGCTGAACAATGCCGCTCCTCAAGTGCTGGTGACCGATGTCACCCTGAGGGAATTCGGACAGAATGTGCCGTTGAATCAGTTGGAGTCGTTTTCTCCTGAGACGCGTGTGCGCATCGCCCGACAGCTATTGGAGGCGGGCGTGCCCGCCCTGGAGGTCTTTTCTTGCGTACACCCGCGGGTGGCGCCTGCCATGTCTCCTGACATCCTGTCTCATATCGCGTCCGTTCTTGAGGTCGCTGGCGAGGCGGAGCTGGTGACTCTGGTACCCAACCTCGCCGGTTACAGGACTTTCCTCGGCCTCGGATTGGGTCCTGATGGACATGACCATGTTCTCGGGATGTTTGTGTCTGCGGTTGAGATACATAACATGGCCAACCTGGGCCGCTCCATATCGGATTCGCTGGAGGAGTACGAGACCCTGGCCCGGGACGCGATGTCAAGGGGTATACGCCTGAACGGCTATGTTTCCGGCGCCTTCGGGTTTAGGGAGCCCTCGGGAGGACTGATTCCAGCCGGGGTAAAAAAGGTCGGTTGTATGATGGATCGCTTTTTTCAGATGGGAGCTCGGATTGTTACGCTCTCGGATCTGCAGGGTGTGGCCGATGAGAATGCCACAGTCGAATTCTTCCATAGGCTACTGGAGCTGAGAAAGGGAAAGGATCTGGAGAGTATGGCCTATCACCCCCACAACATTTCCGGTGAGGAGGCCGTAAAAAACAGTATTGCCGTGCTTGCCCTCGGAATCCGCCGTTTCGACGCGTCACTGGGAGGAACAGGAGGCTGTGTGACCGGTGCTCCCGGTAACCAGCCCACTGAACTGCTGGTGCGTCGGCTTCACGACGCGGGCGCATTTACCGGTATCAATGAAAAACTGCTGGGAGAGATCAAATCGGGAATCCCTTTTTCCTGACAAAACAGCCGGGATTACCCGGAGAGACCAAGGTGGGCCTGAGAAGGAACCTGTCGGCTTATGGGGACCCGGCCGACGAATGTGAGGCGGTGATATGGCCGCTATGGAGGTTGCAGTGCAGACAGGCGTGGTTGTGGGAGTAATTCTGATCGCAGCATTTTTCGTGGTGCGATCGCTCTTAAGAAAGGCACGAGGGCAAGAAGGGTGCGGTTGCTCATCCTGTGAAATGCATGAGCAGTGCGGGACCGGAAAAGAGAACACGGAATCATCCGAAGTCAGTTGAACGGCCCCGGTCTTTCCGGGGCCGTTCACTTCAATATCAACCCTTCTTAAAATAACCTTCAGGCACCTCGGCCTTTTCCGGCCATTCCTCGGGGAATAGCTGTTCGGGGCTTTCATTCATCTTTTCCTTGAGCCTTGGCAGTCCCGGCCGCTTGAAATCCTCCCTGGGTTCCTTGGGGATGCGTCCGTTAAGTATGGCCTCGGAGCGCAACCGCCTCCCCACGGTCTTCTCCAGCATGGTGCCCAGTTCCAGTATCCGGTCCACGTCAATGCCGTCAAGGTCTATGCCCATCTCATCCAGCATTACGCACAGGTCCTCGATGCAGACTAGGCCTACTATGTTGGGGTCCTTGTAATAATAAGAACCTGTGCCGGGTACCGGAACCCTGTCCAGGAAATTGGCCGGCTGGCCGCCCAGGCCTCCCATGGTGCCCTCGAAGATGTCGATCCCCGCCTGAAGCGCGGCAAGGACATTGGCCAGGCCCCAGCCCCGGGTCACGTGAAAGTGGCCTATGTGAAGGTCCGTGTTGGGGATGGCGTCCAGGATCATGGAGAAATACCGGTAGACCTGGTCCGGAGGTGCCGATCCGTCGTGGTCGGCGTGCTCTATGTCGTCGGCCCCGATGCTCAGCCAGCGTTTTGTAAACTCAAGAGCGTCCTCGAAACGGGTCGGTCCCGATATTGGGCTTCCCCAGATGGTGCTCACCGTGCCGCACATCTTGATGCCCGCGTCCTTGCACTTCTTTATGCACCGCTCCGCTTCCCTCCAGTAATCGGGCAGCGTGGTGCCGCTGTTGGCAAAGTGGTGCTGCTCGTCCGTGGATACCATCATGAGGACACGATCCGGTCCCCGCCCCTCGTCCTTGAGCCTGATGGCCCTGTCCACTGAAGGTTCACGGATTGTTATGCAGGTCCACTCTATGTCATCCGGGTTGATGCCTTTCCTGGCGAGGCGCTTCAGGAAATAATCGTCCCGCACGCCTCGAAGCACGTCTTCAGCGTCCCTGAACTGGGGCATGATGCGCGGGTTTCCCAGGTTGGTGGCCTCGATGCGCCTGAACCCTGCCAGGGCCAGCTCCTGTAGGTAGTAGAGCTTGGCTTCCGTCGGGATGAAGACCTCCTCGTGCTGAAAGCCGTCCCGGACGGTTATGTCGCCCAGTCGGACCTTTTTCGGCATGCGCGGAAAAACCTTGAATAGATCGTGCTCACTCATGTTTTCACCTCCCTTTTTGGATTAGTGCCGACAATGTCGGCTGAAAAAGGTTTCAGGTCTTATCGTTTGTAATTTCAATTCGGGTTGCCTTTACCGCTTTGAATTCTTGCAACCAACCTGTCGGCTGTCAAACCGACATCTGTTGAACCTGCCTTCCCTCACCACCTCACCAGCTCACCAGCTCAGCAGCTCAACAGCTTGACAGCTTAACAGCTCACCAGCTACCTTCTCACCCCCTTATCGATCTAGGCAGCAGCATCTGATGATGCGGGCAGAGACTCCTGGGGTTTTGAAAACAGCTCCTGGTGAACGCTTTAAAGTAGTCCCTGAGTCCCGGCAGGTGCACTATCTCGTCCACAAAGCCCGCCTTGGCGCAGTAGACGGGCCTGGACTGGTCATAATATTGTTTGGCCAGTGCATTCATCTTGTCGATCACCGGATCAAGTGGTTTGCCTGCATCTTTTTCCTTTACCAGGCGCCGTGCAAAGGCTGCGGCCGCAGCGGTCTCACCGTGCATGACGTATATCTCAGTGGTGGGTACGCCGAGGGTGAAGGCGTTGTTGCGCGTTGCCTGCGGGCCGCCCATGATGTAGTGGGCCGCAGCGGTCCCCTTGCGGAGGACCACGGTCATCATGGGTACGTGGGAGGCTTCGATTGAGTAGATGAGAGACTGTCCGAGGCCCAGAAGCTCCGCCGCCTCTGCGATGTCGCCCACGTCGATTCCCGAGGTATCCTGGAACCATATGATGGGGAGCCGGTCCCTGCCGCAGTGCATGACCAGCTCGTTCATTTTTATGAGACCCTCCCGGTAGAGCTTACCTCCGATGCCCGTGTACTCCCCTTTGGCGTATTTGGGGTAGTCGGCGCCCAGGAAGCCCTGGCGGTTGGCGATGACACCTACGGGAAATCCGTCCACCCGGGCCAGGCCGCAGTATACTTCCGGACCGTAGTCCGGCCGGTATTCCATGTGCCCGCTCCCGTCGAAGAGGCGGGACATCACCTGTTCTATCTTGTATATGCGCTTCTGATTGAAAGGCACTATGCGTTCCAGGTCCTCCGTCGGATAGAGCGGCTCTTCCGGCTCCGCCACCCGGAATGTGGCCGGGTCGTAAAAGGGGAGGCCGGCCATGAAAGAGCGCATGGCGTCAAGGACCCCTTCCTCGGTGTCAAAGACCTGCCTCATGAAACCGGTCCGCTCGTAATGGATCCCGACCCCTCCCGGGGGCACCTGCTTGAACTTGCGCGTGGCATCGATGATGGACTCGGCTCCTTCGAGATCGAAATGCCCCTTGGGAGACATCCCGCTCACGATCCCGCCTCCGCCCACGGCCATGTTGGATTTCTCATGGGCGAAAATAATGGCCGGGCTGATGGCGTGGTATCCGCCGCCGGCCGGGTTGGTGCCGTACATTCCCACGATGACGGGTATGCCCTTCTCGGAGAGTTCCGCGTGGCGGAAAAAGGTGCGTCCCCCCGAGCGCCTGCCCGCGTACACCTTCTCCTGCTCCGTGAGCTTGACCCCGCTGCAGTTGAGGACCCAGACCAGGGGGATATTCAGTTGCTCGGCTATGTCCTGGGCTCGAAACACGTGCTCACGCTGTCCCGGGATCCAGGCCCCGGCCAGCACCCGATTGTCCGATGCGATGATGGAGGCGTAACGGCCCGAGATTTTTCCCAGCCCAGTGATCACCCCGGTGGTGCCTTCCTGGTTGAACTCGGGATCGTAAAGGCTGTTCAGCGGCAGGAAGGTCCCCGGGTCCACCAGGTGTTCGATGCGCTCGAGGGCCGTCTTCTCGCCACGTTTATAAAGTTTTTCGGCAGGGAGCCCTGTGTTCCTTCGTTCCTCCAGGGCTGCATTCACCCGTTCCTGTTCTTCCCGCATGAGGCGAAGGTTTTCCTCGGTTGCCGCCATATCCTTTTCCCCGAGCGGCGTTCCCATGACGGCCATGTTCTGGAAGTACTGTTTCATGAGCTCCTCCACGTGTCGGTAAGCAGATAACAGCTTTCAGCCTTTTGCAGTTCCAGCTGCCACCAGCTGAAAAAGCATCATTCCATGGTTCCGGCATTTCAAATTCCAATCCTCTTAGATCCTGAAATCCGCAACAGTCTGACCCAGTGTGGCGGTGAGGCCGGCTCGAAAACGAGGATCCCGGTAGAGGCGGGAGTCCATTGCTCCCTCCTTGCGTACAAAGGCATTTTCATTCAAGGCTTCCGAAGTAACGTCCATGAACAGGAAGTCTAGGGCCTCGATGGACTGGGGCGCCAGGGGCCTGCCCAGCCGCCTGATTTCGTCCCGCAGCTCTTTAAGGGGTTTACCCCAGAGGCCGGAGTAATTCTCAGGGTTTGCTCTGCGCTCCACCTCCCTGGCTACGTCTTCTTCAGGAGGCGGTGCGGGCCGAGCTTCGGTGGGTGCCATCGGGATCTCTTCCTCGGGGCACGTGGCTATTCGTAGACCTTCGGGCAGCATTAGGAGACCCGTGTCCCTGTCGTGCTGGGCAAGGGAAGCCAGGTAACTCTTTTTGTCAGCCTGGGGATCAGCCGTACGCTCCCTTTGAGGAAAGGAAAAGGGTACGTCCACCACGATGTTATAAATGCCCATGCCGAGTAAGTCTTGAGCCTTTGTCTCCCTGGCCGTCTTGGCCATGAAGGCGGCGTTCAGGGGCCCCGCCTTGACAAGGGCCCGGGCGACTCCGCCCCAGCCCGGAATGAGTCCGATCATGGATTCGCTGAAGCACATTCCGCTTCGTGAGTCTCCCACCAGGTAGTCCGCCATGAGGGGAATCTCGGCTGAACCTCCATATCGCATGCCTCCTCCACACACAGCAACGACCCTGAGGTTGCGTGCAAGGTCTCTTAGAGCCCCGTGTAGGGCCATGCCCTTTGCGATGCGTTTATCGGCCCAGTCAAAGAGCCGGTCGATGTCTTCAGGAGAGGCACCGGAGGCCTCCTTCTCCTTTTGCAACTCCAGGGTCTCATCCAGCCTGGTCAGGCTTTCCTTGAGGTCGCCGCCCGCATGAACAGGATCGTTGGATCCGTAAAGAACCAGGAAAGACAGGTCGTTGCCTTTATGAGACACCCGGGCCAGTCCATCCAGGTAAGCATCAAGACCCGGGTTGCCCACCTGGTGAACAGGGGGGTTTGAGTAGCAGAGCACTGCGCCCTCAGTGCTATCGAAGGCTACATGGTCTATGAAAAGGCAGGCCTTACCCTCTGACCATTCATAGAGGGGGCTCAGGTTGCGGTATCCATTGAATGTGCCTGATCTCACCAGCTCGATCGGTTCTTTCATGGACTTCCTCCTGAATTTCAACAAACGGGCGGATGCCTATGCATTTGCATTGGGAAGGAAAAAATGCCACCATACAATGTAGCGGTAAGGTTTTCAAGCGAAAGAGGATCACTGGCAACCGCAGCAGGGAAATGCATTGCCGGAAGCATGCGGCTCAAAAGGCTGATGCTCATCAGCCCAATCCCATGCGTTTTCGCCTTGACAAGGCGGAGCCTGTTTTTCTATAGTCACTTTGTAGCTAAATAGTAGCCATGCCACAAGAAATGCCTTGAATCAAATACGGCGGAATTTCTTGGAACAGGGGGTAAGCAATGAGTATTTATGATGAAATCAGGGAAATTGTAGGTGAAGACAATGTCTTTGAGGACCGCGTTGAATGCCTATGCAACTCCAGGGACATGTCGGTCCATGAAGGCGTGGCTGATGCCATAGTTTTTGCAAGGACAACCGAGCAGGTCTCGGCCATTATGAAGCTTGCCCACCGGGACAAGGTGCCTGTGACGGCCCGCGGCACCGGCTCCAGCGTTACAGGCGCGGTGCTTCCGGTCCGTGGAGGCATCGTTCTTGATCTCCACAACATGAACAACATTCTCGAGATCAACAAGAAGGATTTCTATGCGCGCGTGGAGCCCGGTGTGGTCTGCATGCCACTCAACGCCAGGCTGGCGGCCGACGGGCTCATGTTTCCGCCCAACCCGGGAAGCGAGGCCATCGCCACCATCGGGGGCATGGTTTCAACCAACGCCAGCGGGCACCGCGCGGTCAAGTACGGGACCACGCGGGACTACATCAAGGGCCTCAAGGTGGTCATGGCGGAAGGGACAATTATCGAGACCGGCACCATCGCACCCAAGTCGAGCCTGGGTTACGATCTCACTCACCTGTTCACTGCCGCCGAGGGCACCCTGGGCATCATCACGGAGATCATAATCAAGCTGGAGCCCAAGCCCGAGTACGACGCCATGGCCCTTGCCATATTCGGTGACCTGACCGCCGCCGGCAACGCGGTCACCGAGGTGATCACATCGGGTATCAAGCTTGCAGGGTGCGAGATCCTGGACAAGTTCAGTCTCAAGGTGGTGGAAGAGGCCCTGGGCAAGGATGTGAGCAAGATCGAGGCCCTCCTGATCATGGAGGCGGACGGCGCAAAGGAAGTGGTCACCAAAAACATGAACACCATCAAGGAGATACTCGAGAAGCACGGCGTCCGGGAGTTCGATTGGACGGACGACCCTGCCAGGCGGGCCGAGATGATGATAGCCCGTGGAAGACTGGTCCCGACACTCTCGAGGATACGCCCTTTCAACCGCCTCATCCCCATTCTCGAGGACCCGGGAGTCCCCAGCACCATGATCCCCGAGACCATCCGCCTGGCCCAGGAGGTCTCAAAGAAGTACGGCGTCACCATAGCCACATTCGGTCACGTGGGCGATGGAAACGTGCACACCACTTTCGTGGGTGATGTTCGAAGCAGGGAGGAGTGGGACCGGCTCAAGCCGGCCGTGGAAGAACTTGCCGAAGCGACCCTGGCCGCAAAGGGCACCCTGAGCGCCGAGCACGGTACGGGCATCACGCGATCCGCGCACATAGAGCGACAATTGGGGCCTGCCATGGAGGTCATGCGCAAGATCAAGCAGACCCTTGATCCGGGCAACATTCTGAACCCGGGCAAGATGGGGCTCGATAAGGGGGTGAAGGCGGATATATACGATCACTTCGCCTTCAAGCCGCTTCTGGACAACCCAGAGGGGGCCGACTCCTTCGGCGATGACGTGGACAACGAGATCCTGGCATGCATTCACTGCGGGTTCTGCCGCCTGGGGTGCCCCACCTTCAGCGTAACCCAGCGTGAATCACGCAACGCCCGCGGCCGTAACGCCCTGGCCTTCCATGTCCTGAACGGTACCATAGATATGGACAAGGATCTGGCTCAGGCCTTCTACACATGCACCACCTGCCAGACCTGCACATATTTCTGCCCCGCCCAGATCCGGGTGGACGAGATAGTGGAAGGGGCCCGCAAAAAGATTTACAAGGCCGGCCTGGCCCCGGAGCCCGTGCTCGTTGTTCGAGACAATATACTCAAGACGGGCAACGTGTACGCCGAGGCAAGCGCGGGCCGCATAGAGATTTATCCCAAGGAGCTCAAGAAAAAGATCGAGGAGGGTCAACTCAAGGCACAGGCCGAGACCCTTCTCTTCATGGGATGCGTGCCCAGCTACCTCGATATGAAGATGGTTCCAAGCCTGATAAAGCCCCTGGATGCGGCCGGAGCAGACTACACCACCCTGGCCATGGAGGAAAACTGCTGCGGCTTCCCCATCTACCTCACGGGTTCCGACGAGTTCGAGGATCACGCCCGACAGCTCATCGAGCGAATCAAGGAGACCGGGGCCAGGGAACTCGTTACCCCTTGTGCGGGCTGCTACAAGACCTTTAAGAAGCTCTATCCCGAGATCGGGGACCTGGGCATGGAGGTATACCACTCGGTCCACTACCTGGCCAAGCTCCTGAACGACGGCAGGCTCAAGCTTTCAGGCGACATGAAGAAGAAGGTCACCTACCACGACCCCTGTGATCTGGGACGGGCCTTCAAGATATTCGACGAACCCCGAGGAATCATTCAGCAGATCCCCGGCGTGGAATTCGTGGAGATGGCCCGCAACCGCCTCCAGGCCCGTTGCTGCGGTTCCGGTGGCGGCCTTCAGGCCAACGACCCGGACATGGCCGTGGACATGGGCGCCATGCGGGTGAGGGACGCCCTGGCCGTGGGGGCCGAGGTCATTATCTCGGGATGTGCGGCCTGCAAGGACAACCTCCGCAAGGGCGCCAAGAAGATTCCCAAGCAGGAGCGCGGCAAGATCAAGGTGATGGACATCACCGAGGCGGTGGCGGAAGCGTTATAAAGAGCAGGTGATGAGGTGTTAAGGGAAGATTAAAACCTTAAACCCCAAAAGGCGTCTCGGAGGTGACTGGTTGAGTTGCTGAGAGTTTTTCCCTCAACACCTCATCACCTTAACACCTTTTTCAACAATCCGACCGAAGGGAGGATTTTGATGTCCCAACCATCCGACGAAGCACCCAGGAAATCCATCGCTGCGGCCAAGGTCTGCAAGAAGATCATGGCGGACCACTTCTACGAGATGGACGAAGCCGTCAAGACCGGGTCCCGCAAGATCGCGTGGTGCACAAGCGTAGGCCCGGCCGAACTGCTTCGGGGCATGGGGTTCCTCGTGTACTTCCCCGAGAACCACGGCGCCATGCTGGGCGCCACCAGGATGTCCACCGAACTGATTCCCTATGCCAATGCCATGGGATACTCCCCGGACATATGTTCATATCTCACGAGTGACGTGGGCTCCTATCTACAGAAAAAGACTCCGCTTACGACCGCCTACAAGATCGAGTCGGTACCCCGTCCCGATGTGCTGGTCTTCAACACGAACCAGTGCCGTGACGTGCAGGACTGGTTCGCATGGTACGCGCGGGAATTCGACGTTCCCCTGGTGGGCGTGCACACGCACCGTGACATCGGTCCCATACGTGATTACCAGATCAAGGACATAGCAAAGCAGATCGAGGACCTCGTCCCCCTGCTGGAGGGTGTGACGGGCGAGAGGCTCGACATGGACCGGTTCAAGGAGGCGGTTGAGTTCTCCCGCAGGACCTCCGTGTCGTGGCGGGCATGCCTGGAGTCCTCTGCTGCGGTGCCTTCGCCCTGGACGTTTTTTGACGCGACCATTCACATGGGGCCGGCCGTGGTGGCCCGGGGGACCCGGGAGGGCGTCTCATATTACGAGGAACACCTGCTTCCGGAGCTGGAGCAGCGGATCAAGGAGGGTGTGGCGGCCGTAGAAGGCGAGAGGCACCGTATTTACTGGGAAGGCATGCCCATATGGGGAAAGCTCCGGCCCCTGGCCGAGCAGTTCGCCTCTCTCAAGACCTGTGTGGTGGCCTCCACCTACTGTAACAGCTGGATATACGACCAGCTCGATCCAGCCGAACCGTTCGAGAGCATGGCCCGGGCCTATACCGAACTTTTCATCGTGCGGGATGAGGCTTACAAGGAAAAATACATCCGGCGCTGCCTGGAGCTGTTCAAGTTCAACGGAATTGTGTTCCATGACGCCAAGACCTGCCCGAACAACTCCAACAACCGCTACGGCATGCCCGAGAGGCTGTCAAAGGAACTGGGGGTTCCCACACTCACCATTAACGGCGATCTGTGCGACCTGCGCTGCTACTCGGAGGAGCAGGCCAAGACCAATATAGAGGCGTTCATTGAACAGCTGGAGGAATGATGGAGGGCAGGTGATGAGGTGATCAGGTGATGAGGTGTTAAGGTGTTAAGGGAAAAGGCGGAAAAACCAAGAACCGCGGAGCCGGGGCCATCGCTTTCTCCCTCCATCACCCTGACACCGACACACAGTGAAGACCACGAATAAGGATGAGGGCTGCGAGTGAATGGCGGAAAGTCGGAAATAATGCCCTGTCTGTTGTTTATCATCCCTCAACACCTTAACACCTTAACACCTCAACACCTTAAACCACAGGAGATGCCGTTCCAGCAATGACTTTCAACCTCTTCATCGGAATCGACGTAGGCGCTTCCAGCACCAAGGCGGCCGTGCTGGACAGCGACGAAAATATCATCGGCCACGCTGTCATGCGCTCGGGAACGGATTTCGAGGGTACCGCCAGGTCAAGCCTTGAACAGGCGCTGGCCATGGCGGGGATGACAGGCATAGACGCTTTCCGTTGCGTTTCCACCGGCTATGGTAGAAAAAACGTTCCCTTTCGCCGGGACACCAAGACCGAGATCAGTTGCCATGCCAGGGGCTGCTACAAGGAGTTCCCCGAGGCCGTCACCATCATCGACATAGGCGGCCAGGACAACAAGGTAATAAAGCTTGACGAGCAGGGTCGAAGGCTCAATTTCAAGATGAACCGGAAATGCGCGGCCGGAACCGGAGCGTTCCTCGAGGAGATGGCCATGCGCCTGGCTATTCCTCTCGAGGACATGGACGGAATGGCGCGGTCCGCTGAACATATGGTGGAACTGGGCAGTTACTGCACGGTGTTCTCGGGGACCGAAGTGCTGGAGAAGATCCGGCAGGGCGTTCAGGCGCCGGACCTGGTCAAGGGGATATTTCTCTCAATGATCAGGCGGGTTCTTGAAATGGATTCGCTTTCGGGGAGGGTGGTTATGACCGGAGGGGTGGTGGCCCACAACCCCTACCTGGTGGAAATGGTACAGGATATCACGGGCCGCGAGGTCCTGGTACCGAAATATCCGCAGCTCACAGGCGCCATAGGCGCGGCCCTGTTCGCCGCGGACGGGGAGGCTGACTGTCAAGCCGCTTGATGGGTGGATTGTTTCCGGGGGATTTGGAGGTGTTGAGCTGTTAGCTGTTAGCCGTTGGCTCTTAGCTGTTAAGCTGGTGAACTGTTAGTGACTTACCGGTGAAAAGCTGTCACCAAGAAGTTTGGAGGCCGGGCAGTCAATACGGTGATGATTTTGATCCTGTATCGAGGTTGGTGGCGTAGGAGGCCGGAAGCGGAGGGAGCGGAGGGATCTCCGGTCTCCGGAGCCGACTCCGACACTGTTGGGTTGCGGGCAATAATCCGCCTTAGTTTTTTTTGTTTTTCTTGGCGTCTTTGTGAGGGACAAAAGGTTTTAAGGTTTTAGCCTTTAAGTCAACAAGAGAATCGGGCCCCGGCCCCATAGGGCGGCCCGGAATAATCGAGGGAGGAAAAGGCCATGACATTAAAGAGCAAATGGATGCACATGGGCACGGTTTTGAAGATGCATGCGATAAACTGTCCCGAAAAACTCGGATGGCAGGACAAGTCACGGGAGTGCACCTTCAAGGAGTGGAACGAACGGGCGTGCAGGCTGGCCAACGGCCTCAAGGACATCGGCTGTGGTCATAAGGATTCCTTTGCCGTCCTCGCCTACAACAGGGGCGAATGGATGGATATGTACGCCGGGTGCGCCAAGGGCGGACAGATGGTGGTCCCCATAATGTTCCGGCTTGCAGGACCCGAGATTGAGTACATTGTCAATCATTCCGAGTGCAAGGCTTTCATAGTAGAGGCCCCGTTTGTGGATCTAATAAACGGCATCAAAGACAAACTGCCTGTTCCCAAGGACGCTTACATTTACATGGGCGACGGACCCGTGCCCGAAGGTTACGTGGGGTTCGAGGACTGGCTGGCAAAGTCCTCGCCGGAAGAGCCGGACTACATGGTGGATGCAGCCGATATCTGGACCATCATGTACACCTCGGGCACCACGGGACGGCCCAAGGGCGTCATGCGGACCCACGAGAGCTACATGGCCCAGTACTACCTGAACGACATCAACCTGGGAGTGCTGCCTGTCGACAAGGTCATGCTGGTCATGCCCATGTGCCATGTAAACTCCATCTTCTATTCCTTCGCCTACACCCTGGTGACGGCGCCCGTGTTCGTTTACAACATGGTGAGCTTTGATCCCGAAGACCTGCTGCGCACCATTGACGAATACAAGATCACCTTCACATCGCTGGTCCCCACCCACTACATCATGATGCTGGCCCTGCCCGACGAGGTCAAGAAGAGCATCGACGTGTCATCCATCAGGCAGCTCCTGATCTCTTCGGCCCCGGCCCGCAAGGACCTCAAGCTGGCCATCATGGAGTACTTCGAGAACGCCGAGCTGTGGGAGGCCTACGGAAGCACCGAGGGCGGCCTGGTTACGCTTTTGAGACCGGAAGACCAGTTCAAGAAGCTCGGCTCCATCGGTCGCGAGATTTTCGGCACGGACCGCATCCGGATTCTGGATGAGGACCGGAACGAGGTCCCGGACGGCGAGGTGGGCGAACTCTTCTACCGCACCCCCATGCTCTTCAAGGAGTATCTGAAGGAGCCTGAGAAGACCAGGGAGGCGTTTGACAACGGCTGGTCTTCTGCCGGTGACATGGTCATGAGGGATCCGGACGGGTATTACGCACTTGTGGACCGCAAGGCCAACATGATCATCACGGGAGGCGAAAACGTCTATCCCTCCGAGGTGGAGAGCGCCGTGGGCGCACATGAGGCGGTGAGGGACATCGCCGTCATAGGCATACCGGATGACAAGTGGGGCGAGGCCATAAAGGCCGTGATAGTGCTTCACGACGGCTACGAGCCCAGTGAGGGACTGGCAAAGAATATAATTGACTTTTCTCGCGACAAAATTGCAGGTTATAAGCGTCCCAAGACCATCGATTTCATCAAGGATGAAGAGATGCCCAGAACCCCCACCGGCAAGATCCTTCATCGGATACTGCGGGAAAAGTACGGCAAGTGGAGCGACAGCTGATCCGGACAGGCTCCC
Source organism: uncultured Desulfobacterales bacterium (assembly GCA_964413125.1). Classification (GTDB taxonomy): domain Bacteria; phylum Desulfobacterota; class DSM-4660; order Desulfatiglandales; family HGW-15; genus JAIPEI01. The sequence continues at coordinate 4,862 of CAYPSZ010000173.1, read as the reverse complement.
GTGGGAAAGCCCGCCGTCCCTGAAGGGCAGCGGGCCTGGTCCTTGGGGGGGCGAGGGGAACAGGGCACCTACTACAAACAAATGATTGGAGGTATAGTGACAATGTTGAAAAAGGCATTCATCCCGTTCAAAGGCTACTACTCGAGTCCTTTTTCCCGCTGGCAGGGAACCATGCAGAATGAAAACTCCATTGTTCTCGGCGCAACCACCGCAAAGAAGTGGATGGAGAGCAAGGGCTGGGATCCCGCCATGTGCCGGTACCTGGTATTCGGCAACACCATAGGACAGCACCATCAGTTCTATTCGAGCACATGGGCGGCGGCCCTCATGGGTGCTCCGGGCGCGGCGGGCATGGCCGTCAGCCAGGCCTGCACCACCTCCACCACCTGTATTTGGACGGCCGCCATGGGTGTGGAAAACGGCCTGTACGGCATAGTATCCGCTTTGATGACGGACCGCTGCTCAAACGGCCCTCACACCATCTGGCCCAATCCCATGGGCCCGGGCGGCGAGGTGATTTCGGAAAACTGGATGATGGACAACTTCAACAGCGACCCCAACGTGGGCCTACGCATGATCGAGACCGCGGAGAACGTCGCCAAGGAAGGCGGTTTCACCAAGGAGCAGGCCGACGAGCTTGCACTTCATCGTTACAACCAGTACCTCATGGCTCTGGAGAACGACCGTGAGTTCCAGAAACGCTACATGTTTCCCGTCGAGATCAGGATCTCAAAGAAGAAGACGGTCACCGTGGAAGCTGATGAAGGGATCACTCCAAGCACGGCCGAGGGCCTGGCAAAACTGAAACCCGTGATTCCCGGGGGTATCCTGAGCTTTGGGGCCCAGACCCACCCTGCGGACGGAAACTGCATGGTTTTGGTGTGTACCGAGGAAAAGGCCAAAGAACTGAGTGCCGACCCCTCCATTCCCGTGCAGATAATCTCCTACGGCTACTCCCGCGCAAAGGCCGGCTACATGGCCGCGGCCCCGGTTCCGGCGGCAAGAATGGCGCTTGACAACGCGGGGTTGAAGATCACCGACATGAAGGCCGTCAAGACCCACAACCCCTTCATAGCGAACGACCTTTACATGGCCCAGCAATTGGGAATAGATCCCAAGGGGACCAAAGAGCTCAGCTTCAACGACTACGGCTCCAGCCTGGTGTACGGACATCCCCAGGGCCCCACGGCAGGCCGGAACATCATCGAAGGCATTGAGGAAGTCGCCATGAGAGGCGGCGGATACCTGCTGTGGGCGGGCTGCGCGGCCGGCGACACAGGCGGCGCCCTCATCATCAAAGTAGGCTAAACGTATGACGTATGGGGACGTCCTTAAATAATTCAATAACTCTGATGAGACGCCATTTGGAAAAGTAAGCAAGAGAGTTATTGAATTATTTAAGGACGTCCCCGTCCCCGTCCCCCCCGCCAGCAGACAATTCGAGGTTCAGGTCTTCTTTTATGTCCCATCAAACGAGAGATCAGTGTGTTCGTTGCGGCACGTGCTGCAGGGGCGGCAGCCCAACGCTCCAAGAGGAAGATGCGGCCCTTGTTCTGAACGGCGTGATAAGTGCGTCATTCCTGTACACGATCCGGCGGGGCGAAGTCGTGCGGGACAACGTGCACGGCGGGCTGGCCCTGGTGGCCACCGAGAGGATCAAGGTCAAGGAGCGCGACACTCCCCCTTATCATAGGGCATGCGTCTTTTATCGCCACGGGGACAAAACCTGCACCATTTACGAGAATCGACCTTCCCAGTGCTCGGCCCTCGAGTGCTGGAACCCCAAGGCCTTTATGGAGGCCTATAAACACCCCCGTGCCGAGCGAGTTCATGTGATAGAGGATTCCAATGTCCTGGCGTTTGTTGAGGAGCACGAATCTCTGTGCGGTTATCCCGTGGTGGACAGGGTGGTCAAGGACATCGGGCGTGAGGGCAAGGCGGCGGTGGACCGCCTCATAGGTATTCTTATGGAGGATCACCGGTTCCGGGTGCGCGCCGTGGAGAGCCTTGGAATACCACAAGACGCACTGGAAATGGTCCTCGGCCGTTCCCTAACCAAAACCCTCCATATGTTCGGCCTGGAAGTCAGAGAACGCCCGGACGGATCGCTTTTGCTTACAAGGGTTGAGTAGCTGTTGAGCTGTTAAGCTGTTAAGCTGGTAAACTGGTAAGCTGTTGAGGGATACAAAACATTCATAACCGGGATATACCAGGCCTCTACGTTTCATCGGGATTGTTCTGTTTTCAATTGGAACAGGGGCAAAGATCGATAAGCAACTCCCGCGGTAACCGTGCCACTGTTTTCCTTTCCTTAACACCTCGACACCTCACCCCCTCAACAGCTTACCAGCTAGTGCCCATCCAGAAACGCTTTTCGGGCACTGGCAAGTTTCCAATTCAGAAATGAGATATTTTTCGCAAGATCAAGGACAATTCCGCAGGTTAGCGGAATTGGATCCCGCCGGAGGCGGGACCCGAAGGGCGAGGCCATGGATGGCCCGAGTCAAATCAAGGGATTACGCTGAGGCGTACTGGAGTATGCCGCACAAGGAATCCCGCAGATTGACGCCGAGATTGCGGAAAATAGCCATTTCCGGATGGAAACCAGCTAAACAGCTAAAAGGCCCCGCAGCTTTCAGGCCGCGGGGCCTTTTCTTTACGCAGTTTGGTGCCGTTAAGGCGTGTGCTTAGAACAGCCCTTGCACCTTGCCGGTGTTGACGTCAACATCGATGCGGCGGAGAGCCGGATTGGAGCTGGTCCCCGGCATCAGACTGATGGTGCCGGCGCAGGGGCAAAGGAATTTGGCGCCGGAGTAAATGAGGACGTCCCGTATCGGCAATGTCCAGCCCTTGGGCACGCCCTTAAGTATCGGATCGTGGGTCAGGCTCAGATGCGTCTTGACCATCATGGTGGCGAAGTCGTCGAAGGATGAGTCGGCCTCGAGCATTTTGGCCTTGGCCTCGGCCTCGGGTGTCCAGGAAACACCGTCCGCTCCGTAGACCTCTTTGGCGATCTTGTCCACGCGATCGCGCAGTTTCATCTCCAGGGGGTACAGGAACTGGAAGTCATTGCCTTCCTCACAGGCTTCCTTGACGGCTTCGGCGAATTCTATGGCGCCGTCGCCGCCGTCGGCCCAGTGCGTGGAAGTTGCACAGCGGGCGCCGGCTGCTTCAGCGGCCTTGCGGACCGCTGTGATCTCGTTATCGGTGTCCGTATGAAAGGCATTGATGCAGACGACAGGGTTGATCCCTGCCTTCCTGATGTTTTCGATGTGTTTGACCATGTTAGGGATGCCCTTTTCCACGAGCTCCACGTTTTCCTTGGTGTATGCCTCGTCCAGGGCCAGGCCGGCCACCACCTTGGGACCGCCGCCGTGCATCTTGAGGGCGCGGATGGTTGTCGTGAGCACGGAGACGTGGGGCTTGAGCCCGCTGTTGCGGCATTTGACGTTCCAGAACTTCTCAAAGCCGATGTCCGCGCCGAACCCGCTCTCGGTCACGTGATAGTCAAAGAGCTTGAGGCCGACCCTGTCCGCGATGATGGAGGACTGGCCCACGGCGATGTTGGCGAATGGACCGGCGTGGACCATGCAGGGCTGGTACTCGGCCGTGGTCATCAGGGTGGGGTTGATGGTGTTGCGCATCCAGGCCGTCATGGCGCCGCCAACTTCGAGATCCTTGGTCTTGACCGGCTTACCGGTCTTGTCAAAGGCCAGGGTGATCTCGTCCATCCTGGCACGCAGGTCCGGAAGGTCGCGGACGATGGAGAGGATGGCCATGAGCTCCGAGGAAACGGCGATTCCGAACTTGCTCTGCATTGTGTAGCCGTCAGAGCGGCCGCCTAGGCCGATGATGATGTTCCTGAGGGACTGGGCGCAGAAGTCGATGATCCATCCGAACTCCACCCGGGTGGGATCGACATCCAGTCTTCGCATCTTAGTGAGGCGGGCGAGCTGTTCGTCGGTGTAGTTTCGCTCATGCTGCATCCGAGCGGTCAAGGCGACCATGGCCAGGTTGTGGGCGTTCATGATGTCGTTGATGTCACCGGTGAGGCCCATGGAGAACTCGGTCATGGGGATCAGAAGGGCGTTGCCGCCGCCTGCCGCAGTACCCTTTATGTTCATGGTGGGGCCGCCCGAGGGCTGTCGGAGCGCGCCTCCCACGTTAAGGCCCAGCTTGCCCATACCTTCCATGAGTCCTACGGAAGTGGTGCTCTTGCCTTCACCGAGCGGGGTCGGGGTAATGGCCGTCACTTCGATGTACTTGCCGTCCGGGCGGTCCCCCAGGCGTTCCATGATTTTCAAAAAGTCGAGCTTTGACAGCCTGCCGTACTCCTGGTACTCTTCTTTGCTGAGTCCCAGCTTTTCCCGCCATTCCTCATGGCTCGGCATGTTCGCTTCGGCGGCTTCGGAAATCTGCCAGTCCTTCATTTTAACCGCATCGTATGCCATACTTTGTTTCCTCCTTAGTTCATGATTCTGTCTTCGAGTGAGACGACTCCGCCCCAATCTTCTGGTTTTCCCAAATATTAGACATCACTCCGTACCAGAAAACCCATGTTCAGTCAAGTACAAGAGACAACATTGCACAACAGATTTCACTTGCCTTTCGAAATCCGTATGGATAACCTGAAACAGCAGTCGGGATGCTATGGTCGGAAACGGTGAAAGGGGATGTAGCTCAGCTGGGAGAGCGGTACGTTCGCAACGTACAGGTCGTGGGTTCGAATCCCATCATCTCCACCAGCCTGCCTAGTGCCCATCCAAAAACGCTTTTTGGGCACTAGCAAGTTTCCAATTCAGAAATGAGATATTTTTCGCAAGATCAAGGAAATCAAGGGATTACGCGGAGGCGTACTGGAG
>CAYPSZ010000172.1:0-11953 GCA_964413125.1 uncultured Desulfobacterales bacterium | reverse complement strand
CCGGCGTTCCACAACGCCATGCCGCCGGCCAAAGTGACGGGCGCGCTTGCACCTCCAAGGGAAACCGGAACGTATGCGGCAGGAAGGTTTTTGCCTGATAGAAACATGAGCTTTTCCAGGGCCTCGCGGTTGTGCTGAAGCCCGTTTGTGACATTGATATAGCAGGCGGCCAGGGGATGTTTGCGCAAGGCATCTTCTCCTCCTGCCACCGCCTCGGCCATGGCAACTGCATCTTTGCACCCTTCCAGATCAGTGGTAACGAACACCAGGGGCTTGGTGGTATGCTCGAGCATGGCCTGCATGGAGAAACGGTCGGCAACCATGCGGGGGACATCCGAAGGCAGGAACATGCTCATGACAAAGTCCACGTTATCGAGCGCGTCACAGAGAGTCACCCCTTCAACTACATCCAGTATCCTTGCCCTGCGGCGCTCACCTGTCCTGTGGTCCAGGACGTTGAGGCAGTCTGATCCTGTGCCGAAATACGTGCGATACCGGCCTGCCTCAACAACGGGTCTCCCTTGGCGGTCATACAGGGTGATGCTGGAAGGGGCGGTCTCAAGGGCGTTTTCCACCAGGTTCGATGGAATGCGCACTCGGTTTCCTTCAGATATCCTCGCTCCGGCTTTCTCAAGCAACCCCACCGCGGGAGAATGGTGAAGCCGGACCCCGGTTTGCTCCAGGATTTGAAGGGCGGCCTCATGAAGCCTGCGGCAGTCGTCGCCGGTGAGCCTTTTAAAAGGATGCAACAGGTTCATTTTATCGCTGAAACTCCCCTGGAAAAAGGTGGACCAAGAGCTCACGAAACGGTTAAAGCATGCTCTATACGCTCCATGGCCCAGTCGATGTCATCTCTTTTAATGGGCAGTGGCGGGGCGAACCTGATGGTGTTTTCATGAGTCTCCTTGCAAAGGAGCCCGTCAAGTTTCAATCTCTCACAAAAACGCCTGGCCCCGCCTGCATCGGGAATGAGTTCGACCCCGATCAGAAGACCTCTTCCGCGGACCTCCTTGATCCACGGGCTCTTGATGAGCTTCAACTGTTCCAGAAAATATTCTCCCATATTACTTGCGTTTTCGATCATCCCTTCCTCAACGAGCACCATGAGGGCGGCCCTGGCCACAGCACAGGCCAGGGGGTTTCCCCCGAAGGTGCTGCCGTGTTCACCCGGCTGAATCACACCCAGAATTTCCGTGTTGGAGAGGACTGCGGATACCGGATAGAACCCCCCTGAGAGGGCCTTTCCTATGAGCGTCACGTCGGCCTCCACTCCCTCGTGCTCTTCGGCCAGCATGCGTCCCGTGCGTCCCAGTCCCGTCTGTATCTCATCCAGGACCATGGCAATCCCGTGACGGGTGCAGATCTCCCGCACATTTCCGAGATAGCCTGCAGGCGGTATGATGACGCCGGCTTCCCCCTGGATGGGCTCGGCAAGGAACGCCACTGTATTGGGCGTTACGGCCTCTTCCAGGGCCTGGGCGTCTCCGTATGGGACGATCTTGAATCCCGGGGTGAAAGGGCCGAAACCCGCCCGGGTCTGGGGATCCGTGCTGAACCCCACAATGGTGATGGTCCGCCCGTGAAAATTCCTTTGGCATACGATAACCTCGGCCTGGTCGTCCGGCACTCCTTTGACCTTGTAGCCCCACTTGCGAACCGCTTTGATAACGGTCTCCACCGCCTCGGCACCGCTGTTCATTGGGAGAACCTTGTGGGAGTTGGTGAGTCGGCACAGCTCTTCATAGAAAGGCCCGAGTTGATCATTCCTAAAAGCCCTGGAGGTAAGGGTGAGTTTGCGCGCCTGTTCAATAAGGGCCTGAAGGATACGGGGGTGACAGTGTCCCTGGTTCACTGCTGAGTAGGAAGAAAGGCAGTCCATGTAGCGCTTGCCGTCCACGTCCCACACCCAGATGCCCTCCCCACGCTGGAGCACTACATCGAGCGGCTTGTAGTTGTAGGCTCCGTAACGGGTCTCGAGTTCAATGTAGGTTTCCGGCTTCATAGGCTCATCTCCTTCACAAGATACGGTTTGAGAGCGTTAAAAACACAGGCCCCTCCACCTGAATGAAGGGGCCGATCAGCGAGAACTCAAGGCCCTTAACAAAGCACGAGAACTTGAACTCCTCGAATCAGGATACCATGAACCCGGTGCGGGAAGTGAGCCCCGGCACCCGGACCACCGGCCGGCCGTTGTTGTCCGTGGTTACGCCTTCAGGCCAGTCGTATTCAGGGTCTATGGTTTGAAAGTATGACAAATCATAAGGAAGCAGCCTGGCCCACAGGCCGTCTTCCTGCTCCAACAGTTCGGAGGAAAGGCCGAAGTCCACTTCGCCCAGGTCCGTGAGAATTATGTATGCGGGGATTTCCCGGCCGCTGCCGTCGCGCCTGACAACCGTGGCGATATCCAGGACATGGTCCACGTCGACAGGGTGTTCGCTGTTCCGGTAGGCCTGAATTGGATGGCCGGCCACGTAAACATGATGAAACTCAACACCCGTCTCCCTGCACAGGTGAGCAACCTGCTGAATCTCCCCGGGGTTGTCATTACCCTCTGAAATCAGAGGTGTATTCACATAAACTGATATGCCTTTTCTTCGCAGCCGCGCCGCGGCCCTTTTGTGTTCATCCAGAAATTCGCCGCTGTGGAGAAACAGCGTCTCGATCTCAAGTCGAAGTGGCCTGGTCACGGTCAGACTGTTAAGTTCGGCCAGTCGGCGGATCACGCTCCGGGTGTAAGCCTTGGGATTTTCAGCGAACGCAAGGCTTCGAAGCCTGAGTGAGTTGACGTGGGAAATGTCGCGGAGTTGCCCGGCCATCTCCCTGACCTCTCTTAAGCCTTGAATCACGTCCATCTCACCTGCAACCACCACGTCTGTGACGTGCTCGTTCTCACGAATATAGTCAATGCCGGCCTTCCAGCGATGGACGTCCACTTCCAGCCTGGTCTTGTGGACCCGCCAAATTCCGTTTACGCCCGCAGATACCACCGGACGACCAAACCGCTGATCTTTGGCTCCTTCCGCACGAACGGCCTGGAGGAGTCCGACATCGGTCTTGCGGTTCAAAGGGGGCCTTGGCGCTCTTGACCCTGCAAAGAGCCTGTCATCGCCAATCTGCGCCATATATCGAACATCCAGGGTCCCCTCCTGGTTCACCCTAACGTTATCCAGTTCGTTCGCCACAGGGGCAAAGGCATTGAAGTAGTCAGGCGTGTAAGGTGATCGAATCCACAGGAAGTGCTCATTCTCCCTATCCCCTTCAACGGCCCAGCCGCTGTTGTTCCAATCAATCTTTCCGATGGGTGTGGCCGTGCAGATCCTCGGTATTGACCGGTCCGACAGGTGGGCCCTAAGGTAGATCCCCACATCTATGCCTTTAGACAACGGAGCCCAGTAAATACTGTTTCCATGAATCGGACTGCAGGGGATATAGATATAGTGCATCTCAGCACCGGCGCCTCTAAGGCTGCTGAAGAGCTCCGTAAGCTCGCGGCCGCCGTCGTTGCAATCGTTGAGAAAGGGCGTCTGAACGTAGACCTGAATGCCGGTCTTAACCAGCTCGGAGATGATTTCCAGGCTGTCCGGGGACACCTCATCCGGATGAATGAAGTGGGTTGCCACTTCGATCCGCTTCCCCTTCTCCTCCAGCTCAAGGTTCTTCCTCTTGAGATAACTGAGCCAGGCCCCGTCATTGGCGAGGAAGAGATGCGGATAATAAGCGATGGAACGGGTTGCCAGTCGAAGGGTCCGGACATGGGGCACGTCCATGAGACCATCGATTGCGGCCTCCATGTTCTTCTTGTTGAGAAACGGGTCCCCACCGGTAATTACGATTTCTTTAATGGTGGGAGAAGCGTCCACATAAGCAACAGCCTCCCTTACCTCGTCAGGAGTCGGCGGGGTCTCGTTTCGCGACTCCTTGTGCTTGCGGAAGCAGAACCGGCAGTAGACCGGGCAGGTCATGTTGAGAAGAAAAATGACCCGGTTGCGATACATCCGCTCGAGCAGTCCCTGATGAAACTGTCCGATCCACGTGTTCACATGACCCACGGGATCCAATTCCTCCAGAAAGGGCAGGTACTGGTAGGCAACGTCTCTGGAGACCATCATCTGCCTGGCTGTGTGCCTGGACAGCCTGACCGGGTAAAGGTCGATGACTTTCTGTATTTTTTCCCGTCCGGCCTCTTCCAAAGTGATGTTAGCCACTTCTTCCAATTGATCGACGGTTCGGACTGAAATGAATTCGTTACCCGGCGCAGCCCGCTCCAAAAGGGCTATAATGAATCTGTAGGGAATATCCACTCCGTTGATATTGAGCGGACCCCTGCCCCTCGCCTCTCCCCGGAATACCGATCCCATGAGGGATTGAAAAAAACCCGCGGGGTCGCCGCCGTGTCCTGCGGCTTCGAGGAGACGTTTTAATCTGGATTCCCCGCCCCCATCTCCCACAAGCTTAATGAATTCAGGCGGCACCAGGGGCCTATCCGCTGAGTTGTCCAGGAAATCCAAGGCCTCGGCAATCAAGTCGGCCACAGGCACCTGGAACTGCTCTTCCGATGAATCAAAGGCGATGTCCTGCATGGTTTACCATTCCTTTCGAAAAAACCCGGCCTTTGCCGAGGGTATTATGACGGATAATGAAACCTATCCAAGGGGGCGAAAAGTGTCAATTCAAAACCGGTTTCCGGCAGCCGGAGCGGACCGCTTACTTGAGTTCAGCCAGGGAGTCCCTGATCACCGAGGCGGCATAGTCAATGTCCTCGTTCGTATGGCGGTATGCCGCATACCCGTGATGATAGGTACGTAGGCGCAGAGCATATCGACGTACTCATTGCCGTCAACATCCGTGACCCGCCCTCCCTTTGCTGAGTCGAAAAACACGGGGTACTCCCCGGGAACAAAATTGTAAGGTCTCCTGATCCCCAAAATAGCCCCCGGGATGAGGTCCAGGGCCTCGTTGTAGAGCCTTTCCGATTCATTCAGTCGAAGTTTTTCTGCCATTTTAGCTCCTTCTTGATGACTCTGGAAGCCACCTATCTCCTGCGCCTTTTGAGGTCCGCCGGCTCCAGGTATAGCTTTTCCCCGGCCAGAAGCTTGGCCACCCCGTCCAGAGGCTTATACCGTTCATCCTCGCAGATATTGCAGTGCCCGCAGTCGGAGAACACGTTCTCAGGCTGGGTATAAGTTGTTATCACGCCCTCGTAATTGCGTAGCACAAGGCGGCGGTCTCCCTGTGATAGGATATAGTTGGGCATGACAGGGATCTTGCCCCCGCCGCCGGGGGCATCCACCACGAATGTGGGCACGGCCATACCCGTAGTGTGGCCGCGCAGGTTTTCGATTATCTCCATCCCCTTGGTGATGGACGTCCGGAAGTGGGCTATGCCCTTTGAAAGATCACACTGATAGATGTAGTAAGGCTTAACGCGAATCATTAGGAGTTCGTGAACGAGCTTCTTCATTATATATGGGCAGTCATTGACATCCCTCAGGAGGACCGTCTGGTTGCCCAGAGGAATACCTGCATCTGCAAGCATTGCACAGGCGTCCCTGGACTCACGAGTGATCTCTGCCGGATGGTTAAAATGAGTGTTCAGGTAAATGGGATGGTGCCTGCGAAGCATGGCTGCCAGGTCTTGAGTAATCCTCTGAGGCAAGACAACCGGCGTGCGGCTGCCGATGCGGATGATTTCCAAGTGATCGATTCGGCGAAGGCGCTTCAGGACGGCATCCAGGGACTCGTCATCCAGGACCAGAGGATCCCCTCCCGAAATCAGTATGTCCCGAATCTCACGGTGATCCTCGATATAGGCGAACGCTTTTTCCATGTCGGCGCCGCTTAGATGTTCATCCTGTGATCCCACCATGCGTCTCCGTGTGCAATGACGGCAATACATGGAACAGATCCTGGTGACCATGAAGAGGACCCGGTCGGGATAGCGGTGGGTGATGCCGGGAACCGGTGAGTCCACGTCCTCTTCCAGGGGATCTTCGTGGTCGTCCGGATCATAAGCAAGCTCATGAATGCCGGGGACTCCTTGCAGCCTTATGGACCCGCGCTTGTATTCGCGATCCATCAGGCAGGCGTAGTAGGGCGTGATGCTCATTCTGAAGGTCTTTAGAACCTTTTCAAGATCACGTTCCTCCTCTTCATCTATTCGAATGATCTTCCTGAGGGTTTCCAGATCTCTAATGGTGTTCCTGAACTGCCACTTCCAGTCGTCCCAGTCTTCTTGAGACACATGGCGGAACAAGGGAACATCCCGGTAGTTCACGGTTGCATACTGCTTCATCATACACCCCTCTCTCCACGAATCATTTATCCGAAAATTCGTCCGACTCCGCGGAGAGGGCACATTTTTTCGTAAGGAGTAAGGCGCTAAAATCTTGAAGAGAACGTAGATATGTTCTCATTGGCCTTAAAGAGGCAAGGGGGATGTTCCCAGTCAAATGTTGAGGCCGGTTTAGATGGAAGGATGAAGACCGGGAAAAGCCTCCCCGTGTCACTCGATCAGTTCCAGCACATGGCGTTTCCTGACCTTGGCGGATGCAGCGCTCAGAATAGTCCGCATGGCCTTGGCCGTTCTTCCCTGCTTGCCGATCACCTTGCCTAGATCTTCCTTGGCCACCCGTAATTCGATTACGGAAGTCTGCTCACCTGCGATTTCGGTAACCTTGACCTGCTCGGGGTAATCGACCAGCGCCTTCGCAATAACTGAGATCAACTCTTTCATCTCCGCCTCCCTTCGCAATCGGCTTGCCGCCCCCTTATGGATTATTTGCCTTACCTAATCCCCTTAAACGATATTTTTGGCCCTGATTATCATTATTATACTATCTTCCTGTCAGTTTGAGTATCAGGATAAAACAAAAAACCTTCCGGGTCAAAGAAAAAGAGAATAATAACCGCAGGCTTTGACAAAAGACCGGTTTTCCCTTAAGGTGAATTCTATTCCAATATGAGGGGGTGGTATCATGACCTTTGATTCCTTTGACGACATACTGCAATTCGCAATCGATCGGGAAAAGGAAGCTGTGGCGTTTTACGAAGGCCTCAGCCGAAGAGAAACGTTTTCCGGCGTGAGAGAGACATTTGAATCCTTTGCAAGGGAAGAACGTAAGCATCAATCAATGCTGGAAGGATTCCTGAACAAGGGAAAGGCCCTGGAGGAGTACGACTTCGAATGGATTCCGGACCTCAAGCGGAGCAACTACACTGTGGATATGGCCTACGAGGAGGGGATGGACTACGCGGATACCCTGCGTGTCGCCATGAAGCGTGAGGAAGCCTCCCTGCGGCTTTACAACGAGCTGGCGGAAAAGGAAGGCCGGGCCGAAGCTCTAAAGGTTTTTAAAATGCTTTCCCAGGAAGAAGCCAAGCACAAGCTTGCTTTGGAAACCATGTATGACGACTACATGGCGCGGCAGGGAGACTAGGCGGCGCGCCGGCTGAAGAAATGAGGTCAGGCCTTTAACGGGCCGCCCTCGCTCGATTCCGTATGCTTGCCCATCAGGGCCTTGAGTTCTTCTCCGTCCATCTTTTCCCGGTCGAGAAGCAGCTTGGCCCCGGTCTCCAGAACTCGGCGTTGTTCTTTAAGGATGTTCCTGCACCGTTGCCCTTGACATCTTTGAAGACGACCGGTATTTTTTTCGTTTAATGGTCTTCCGGCCCCTCGAGGAGCTGTCGCGTGAATCGTTTCTGCAATGCCCTTTCAGGATGTATTGCTTTACCGTCTTTTATAAGCGGGAAAGCGGCATGTGGACGGTCGGATGGGACCCGAGAGGGAAGGCCGCTTTGCAACCATATTCGATCACAGGAGGGAATTCGTAATGGAAAAGTACGTTTGCACGGTGTGCGGATACGTTTATGATCCGGAAGATGGAGATCCGGACAACGGAATCGACCCTGGAACCTCTTTTGAAGACATCCCTGATGACTGGACATGCCCGGTCTGCGGGGCTTCCAAGGACCAGTTCGAGAAGGAGTAGTATTTGTCCATCTTAAACGGCGGCAGGTCGATCCAGCTTGGCTGATAGCGTTTCTTCACTTTTCCTGCCCTCAGGGTCGCGATCGGCCGCCGTATCTGAATTCCAGGCCCCTGGAAGGTTTTCTCCTTGAAAAGGGGGTAAGGCTTGATATCGATAAGAACCCCGGGCGAATCACGTCCCGACGCCAGGGCCGTGACCGAGGCTCCCGACCTCAAGGTTCCCTATCCATCATGCATCCGGGATACACCTCCGGACCCTTGTACCGTAGTGATACTTGGTGCATCAGGAGATCTGACGGGAAGAAAGATCGTCCCGGCCCTCTACAACCTTTTCCGGAACAAGGGCCTTCCTGATGCTTTCACAGTGCTTGGGTGCGCCCGCTCTCTTCTTGATGATGAGGCTTTCCGGGAGAAAATGCTTCAGGCTGTGCAGGAAGATCCCCGCTTCGATCTCTCCGAATGGGAGTCTTTCGCCGCACTGCTGTTCTACAGGATAGTGGACTACAAAGACCCTGATAGCTTCCGGCGGCTGGCTAATGACCTGATGGAGCTGGATGAGGCCCGCGGGACCGGAGGCAACCGCATCTTATACCTGGCCATACCTCCCGGCCTTTATGAGGGTACAGCCCGTATGATCGGGCAGGCCGGTCTTGCAGAAGAAGGCGTCGAAAACAAGGGCTGGTCTCGTATTGTAGTTGAGAAACCCTTTGGGCATGATCTCCACTCTGCAGTCACTCTGGACGGCGTCCTTCATGAATTCTTCCGCGAACACCAGATATTCAGAATTGATCACTATCTTGCCAAGGAGACCGTTCAGAACATCCTCATGTTCAGGTTTGCCAACGCCATATTCGAACCAATATGGAACCGCCGCTATATTGATTCCGTGCACATCACGGCGGCCGAGACCATTGGTGTTGAGCACCGGGCGGGCTATTACGATCAAGCCGGTGTCCTGCGGGACATGTTTCAGAACCATATGATGCAACTGCTCTCCCTCACGGCCATGGATCCCCCATCCCTGTTCGAGGCGGACCGGGTCCGGGATGAAAAGGTGAGGGTCTACCGATCGCTTCGCCCTTTTCCCATAGACCGGATCGAGGAGTCTCTGGTCCTAGGCCAGTACGGGGCGGGGACTTCGGGCGACAAAAGGGTCCCGGCTTACCGGGACGAAGCGGGTGTCCCTCCGGACTCTCTGACTCCCACGTTCGCACGTATGAAGGTGTTCCTGGACAACTGGAGGTGGCAGGGGGTACCATTCCACTTGGTATCAGGGAAGCGGCTGGCAAGAAAGCTCACTGAAATTGGCATTAAATTCAAGGAGGTGCCCCACTCCATGTTCCGCGGTACCCTGGGCGAGGGAATATCGGCCAACGAGCTGGTGCTCGGGATATACCCTGAAGAAACAATCACCTTGACATTTCAGACCAAGAACCCGGGGGCAAAAGTCTGCCTGCGAACAGTCACCATGGATTTCCACTACCACCATAACTATTCGGGCCCTATGCTTGAGGCCTACGAAAAGGTACTCCTGGACTGCATGCTGGGAGACCATATGCTGTTCTGGAGGCAGGACGGGGTGGAACTCTGCTGGTCCTTCCTTACCCCCATTCTCGAGGAATGCGAGACTTGCGGCAAGCGATCCGAACTGCTCCATCCCTACGATTCAGGGACTTGGGGACCCAGGTCGGCCCGGGGACTATCCTGACAGGCTTTTCGTTCTTCCACGGCAACACAATGTAAGAAAAGACGGGCTCTCAAAAGCTTCGCCCTGCAACCAACTTCTGTCTCCCAGCCTTAAAGGAGGCCGGTCCATTCAAAGGCATTATTCACAAACGCGCGTAATCATCCTCCCGGACGGGCCGGGCTTATCCCTGGCCTTGGCTGAACTCGTCCTTAATATGGCATCACATTGTGTGTCCACACAGGGTCGCTTCCGTGTGGCCCTTTCCGGTGGTTCCACCCCAAGGGCTGCCCACAGGATCCTTGCGGATGAACCGATTCGCTCCGCGTTCCCATGGGACAAAACGTCTGTCTTCTGGGTGGACGAACGTTGTGTGCCCTCGGAAGACCCTGAAAGTAATTACGGAAACGCCTTAAAAGACATCCTTAACAGAGCTCCCATTCCAAGAGAGAACATCTTTCCCATGCCGGCCCAAAAACCTCCGGATCAAGGAGCGCTGGAGTATGAGAGACTTCTGACCCGAATCTTCGGTCTGCCCCCAAAGGCTTCTCCTTCATTCGACCTCATCCTATTGGGTCTGGGAAGCGACGGGCACACTGCTTCCCTGTTTCCCGGGGATCCTGCAGTCAATCAAACCGGGCGAATGGTGGTACCTGTCTTGGGCGGTGTTCCAAGGGTCGCCAGACTCACACTTACTCTTCCCGCACTCAATGCAGCCGCACACAAGGTCTTCGGGGTATCGGGACGCAAAAAATCGGAAGCGGTTTACTCAGTTCTGGAAAAGCAGGATCCCCGGCTCCCCGCATCGCAGGTATCCGGACCCTGCACCTGGATCCTGGACGAGGAAGCGGCTTACAAACTTGCTGCGCCCGAAGAAGGAATCGAATGAATACGCGGGAACAACACTGACCGCCGTACATAGGATGACCAACCCTTGCGGGGGATGTGGGGGAGCCAAGACTATTCTCGGTATCTTCAAACAGATTCGCTCCCCTCATGGAGAAAACAGCAGTGAGGGTGATCCTTGACCAGCGGACCGCCCTTTTGGGTGCGGCCCGGCCGGGCCTATTGAAAATAGGCTGTGAAGTGACGCCCAAGCCCGGATATCCGGGCTTTCGGCTGCGCTTGGGTTATCCTACGCTTCCAAAAGGAACTTGAGGCTTTACTCCTCAAGACGGGTGATTATATTGAGCGGAAAGGAAGGATATAATTTATCCGACATTTCCGGCAGGTGAAGGACGATTAAGGCCCAGGAAATAACGCCTGTTTGCAGGGGATAGAAACACCAAGTAACATTCAAAAAAAGCCCTTGATTATTAACAGTAAATTGGCTAAGATAAGAAATATTGCGCTGAGGGGTTTTCTCATCTTGTTTTCAAATCATGCCCAGGCCTCAAGGGCGCCCTCAGGGCGTCCTTCTGCTTAAAGGAGTTTATCATGCCTGAATTCACAACCATACGATTGGACAAGGACATGCCGATCGACAAGCGAATAGAAGAAGTCAATCGACGCATTTCTGAGTGGATTGAAACCCTGGAAGAGCCTTTCAACCATGAGACTGACGAGTTCCAGCTTATCAAGTTCGATGCCAAAAAGAAACAATATCAGTATAAATACGCCATTGCAAGGGGTGTTAAAAGCCTTAAAAAAAGACGTTAAGCGATGTTTTTGCGTTCCCAAGCTTCACCAAGGACCGGCCCTTTTGCCTGCAACCCAGAGCATCGAATGAAGTGTAAGCAAGAAAAGTGGGCGCCCCATGCCCCCGCCCGCTTTAGAAAGTCGGCTACTCATGAACCTTGACTCTGATAATGATGTGAAAGGGATTGTCGAGGAGATGGCCCAGGATAGAGGTCGAACTATAAGAAGCTCAGGCACGCGGCGAATGGCCGACGGTCCCGCAACCGGAACCGTCCGAACCCTTGTGTTCGGCGGCATTGCCGCGGCAGTGCTCCTTGCCGCCATATTGCTTCTTATAGGGAACGGGGAGACAGATACTGATCGCACATTGGCCTTTGTTGCGGCTCGTTTGGACCGTATTGAGACGAGGCTGGACCGTGTAGAAGACAGGGAAAAGCAGATGTCGGCCCTGGCAACCCGCATCGAAGGGATGGTTGACTCAGTCTCCAGGCTGGAAAGGGACCGGCGGACCCTGAGTGCCGAGATTGAAACCTTGAAGCGGCGTCTTGAAGCGGCGATTAAACGCCCTCCAGCCCAAGGGCCAACGAGTCCGGCAGCTTCAGAAGAGGCTCCCACACATACGGTTCGGCGGGGCGACACGCTTT
>CAYPSZ010000171.1:0-3965 GCA_964413125.1 uncultured Desulfobacterales bacterium | reverse complement strand
ATCGCTTAATAGGGGCCGTATTGGGGGAAATGATGGCGACCACCCGCCGTGAAACTACGGAGTTACCGAAACCTATATTCACCAGTTTTGGGCTCATGGCTTGCGACTCCTTCCTGGAAGAGAATTATCGTAACTTGGGCAACAATAGATTGAAAAAACTTGCAATCACAAACGGTTTCAGATTTTGAATCCATACTCCATGTTGAAACGATCAGCCTGAAAAGCCTCACAGCCGGGCTGTTCCCATAAGTCCCGGTTCGGCGCAGCCGTCCGCGTGATGTACGGCAAGGTGGATTAGTGCCTTGACACCCGTTGCAAGAGGGCCTAAAGTAAAAAAAGATTCCATGATTTAGTGGTGTTACATACTCTTAAGAAGCTGATCACAGACTTGTTTATTCCTGCTTCAAGAGATCGGCCCAAAACCGGTGACCAAAGGATATGTTATGGTGCAAACGGGAAAACCCATCAGTACCCAACCTGATGACCGCAATCAAAACAACCAAAACACCGTTCGTTTGCTGCTGGTTGATGATGAAGAGGCATATGTTGATGTGCTCTTCAATAGACTTAGCAAGCGAGGCTTTGAAGTCACCAAATCCTACAGCGGAACTGAAGCTCTCCAGAAAATGCGCCTCCATGTTTTTGATGTAGCTGTTCTCGATTTGAAGATGGCCGATATGGACGGCATAGAAGTCTTAAGAATATTCAAGTCCATGGCTCCTGAAATGGAAGTAATCATGCTCACAGGACATGGCTCGGCCAAAGCCTGCAAACAGGGTCTCGAATTGGGGGCCTTTGATTATCTAATGAAACCATGTCAACTGGATGAGCTGGTCGATAAGATCCAGGAGGCTTTTAATAAGCAACGAAATTAACCCCCCTTATCTACCGCGTGTCGTTATTTCTCTCATCTGTGCCTCAATGATCTTTTCTTCCTGGAGTCGTTTCTTGGCGGCAGCTTCAGTTACTTTGCTCACAAGCAATTCAATGTCACAGGGCTTCATCAAATAGTCGAAAGCCCCTTTCTTCATTCCTTCAATGGCGGACTCAACCGTTGCATGTCCGGTGAGCATTATTACCTCCACCAGAGGACGGGCCTTTTTGATCTCCCCTAAGGTCTCAATTCCGTCCATGCCCGGCATCTTGACGTCCAGAATAACCACTTCTACGTTGGAGTGCTCATTAAGCCTTGCAAGCGCTTCAGGGCCGTCGTAAGCCGGTACAACATCCATACCCCTCTTGGTGAGTCGTTTGACCATGGTCTCCACAAAAGGGGCCTCGTCGTCCACCAGCAAAATCTTCGCAATAGCCATATCTTGTTCTCCCCGGCCTTTAGCCGCCCGTCAGTCGACAGGAATCATGATATGAAAAGTTGTGCCCTTTCCTACCTGGCTCTCCACATCTATCCGTCCTCCCATTTTGTTTATAATCCCGTAACAAATGGAAAGACCCAGGCCTGTGCCCTTGCCCACAGGTTTGGTCGTAAAAAAAGGGTCAAAAAGACGTTCAAGACTGCTTTCCGGTATTCCGGGGCCGGTATCTGCAATGGATATGTGTACCTTATGGTCCTCGGTATTGCTCCCGATGAAAATCTTGCCTCCCGACTTTTCCATGGCATCCAGCGCGTTATGAATCATATTCATGAATACCTGCTGCATTTCAGTTACCGATGCCTGAACAGTGGGAAGATCGGGTTCAAGATCCACTTCCACTTCCACATTGGCGAATTTGGATTTTTGGGACAAAAGCCCCACTACTTCAGTAATTATATCATTCAGTTGGGCTGTTTGTATCCGGGAATCGGTTTTACGTGCAAAACTCAATAACTTGTGAGTAATCTCCTTGCAGCGGCGTCCTTGGTTTTCTATCTGGTTCAATGCCCGCTTGAATTCATCGAGATTATCCTCTTTCTCTATGCCTTCTTCCAGAAGGTCCTGAATCCATCCGGCCTCTTCCACCATGATTGCCACCGGATTATTGATTTCATGTGCGATTCCGGCGGCGAGTTCACCCACGGAAGCCAGTTTTCCCGTTTCTATGACCTGCTTATTCATCATCTCTTTTTCCCGGTCAAGCATGTCTATCCGTTTGACCATACGACCCGAAACCAGCAGAGCCACCAGGATAATGCCGACAGCCCCCAGAAAAGAGAAAAAACCCGCTATATATTGCGTGCGCTTGAGCTTTGAAAATGCATCGGCCATTTCCTGTTGAAAGATCAAAAGCCATTCGCTGTTCTTGAGAAAGGCCGCCACAATGATAAATTTATCACCTCCCGCTGCTTTCTTTTCAACGGTGAATACCGGGCTCTGGTAAAGATACCCATCAAGATATATGGCCTCATTCTTGAGAAGGTATGAGAGGCTTTCGGCTTGCTGGTTCTGGGCCAGGAGCGCCTCCTCCCCCTTTCTAAAGAGGTTGAGGTATTGATCCTTGTCCAGCGTCGGTTTGCCCTTTGGCGGGCGCGTCTGAAACTCACCCTTCTGGTTAAGGATAAAGGCGGTCCCGGTCTTACCGACGCTCAGGTTTTCCACCAGTGTGTTAAAGGCAAAAAAATCTATGGTGGCCCTGATAATCCATTCAGAACCACCCCATTTTCGTTTCACGGCCACGATAAAGTGCGGTTGCCCTCGAAGCCCCAGGAACACATCGCTTATATAACGATTTCTTTGGATTGCTTCTTGAAACCACTGCGATTTTCCGTAGTCAGCGCTTTGAAGCTCAAAAGGGCCCGCATACGATACCTGCGTGCCGCTCTCATGTATCAAGCCCAAATCCACAAAAACAAAGCCATACTCTTCCTGAAGAGCCCTAAGCTTTTGTTGCAAAAAATCCTTATCACGGAGTTGATCTAAATTATAACTTCTTGAAAAATGTCCTATATCGCTTAATTTCTGATTCAAAAAATCGTCAATACTCTGTTTGTGCTTAAGTATAAGCTGTTCCAGATGAGCATAGACCATCTCGTTGGAAAATATATTGAACTGATAAAGAATAACGCCGCTCACAAGAGCCATGGGTGTAATTGAAACAATAACCACTATTATAGCTATTCTAAATCTTAACCCTGAATAGTGACTAAGTTTTTCACTTGTTTTCCCACGCTCTACAAGCATTTACAAATACCTCGGAGTTAATGCTGAAGTTAAGATAAGATTTACAGCGAATACCTCAGATGTCAATCTCATTCGTCGAAGAGTCAAAATATCCACAGGATCCTTTTAGACCCTCTCAGGGATGAATATCAATAGCAGGATACAGCCCCTTTAGTTCTCCCTCCTGGTAGGGCTGGATCAGGTTATAGGAAATGTCCTGGCTTTGTTGGGCATGACCTTTCCGGATGGATCCGTCGCAATAGGCCCCGTTGGCCTCCAGGATATGCTCGATCCGGTGTCTGAAACCATCAACAAAAAGACGGCCTTCACCCTTAAACCCCATGGAACCATGATTGTATTCCCCGGATACGGCGGCAAGCTCCGCCAGTGGAATGCTGTTTCGGGCCACATCCCTCCGGTTTCGGATACAACCCCAAACCAGTTGTCCCGCGGGAATCTCCACCTTTTCAGTAAGGTCGATGATTGTATGGGGCATAACAATGCTCTTTTCCCCGATTACCAGCGGGGCGTCTTCCGATCCCTTAAGAAAGGAGTTGAACCCGACAAATACCTTATCACCCAGGTCCGCATGGACGATTTTTGCACCGTGGGCCGTGACGTTGTTCGCTCGCAGGTTGGAATCTATAATATAGCAGTTTTCCTGAGCGTTGGAACCCTTCCCCATAAAACTGTTTTCAATATAGGCGCGCTGTGCCACGAGCACGTTACGGCTGATGCGTGTTTTGGGTTTTATCACGGCGTAA
Organism: uncultured Desulfobacterales bacterium; assembly: GCA_964413125.1. GTDB lineage: Bacteria > Desulfobacterota > DSM-4660 > Desulfatiglandales > HGW-15 > JAIPEI01. The sequence goes on along the minus strand of CAYPSZ010000171.1, from coordinate 106 downwards.
CGGTTGAGCGAAGCCCCCTCAGGGATGGAAAACGGGCTATCCAGGTTTACCACGTCAAAGATACGCTGAAAATCAGCCTTTCGGGATTCTATAAACCCCATGAAAA
>CAYPSZ010000170.1:0-2224 GCA_964413125.1 uncultured Desulfobacterales bacterium | reverse complement strand
CGCAGTAATATACCCATCGTTTGATTTTCTTCACACCAACCCCTCCTTGACCGCAAACCACTCGGCCACCATCGCCGTTCCCGACTCGCCCTCTTCCGGCCACTCATCCATAACGGATTTCGGGACCCAGAAATGGCTGTCTCCGTCAGAAAACAGCACGGCGGCATCTGTCTCGCGGACCGTTTCAACGTCTATTTCGATGTATTCGGGCATGTTTCCCTCTCCCTCTCTACCCTTATCAAGGGCACGTCCTTACCCCACCATTCCCGTGCCGCCTTCTTTGATTCGAAGACAAATGCGATCCCCGTACAGCCCTCTGGCAGACACATTTTGGCTTCAATGCCGTTTACGGTGGCTGTGCCGGAATGGATCCGCATAGCTAGGACTTCGTGTTTCATGGTTGCCTCACGCCCCCGTTATGAAAAACCTTGCTCGCCGAAACCAGCCCCATTTTTTCATGGTTGCGAGCTCTCCTTTTGCGTCTAAAAGGTCCCGTCGGGCATCATTGCACTCCTTGGATAGTCGCTCTATATGTTCCCCCTGGTCCTGTACGCATTGCAGCGGGATCCTCAGGGCTTCGTGGACCTGTCTGGACAGTCCTATTATCCCGCGCCGTCCATCTGGTAGCCGATATTCTTGCCCACGAATCGTCTCCGTTTCATACGTAGCGGCTACCGCGTCTTCCTTGTCCGAAAAGGAAAAAAGGTGCCCCTTCTTCGGATAGACGGGGATTTGACAAATATCCCCTGTTACTTCAAGCACCTCTGTGGATTTTACGACTATCATGTTTTCCCCCTCACGCCTCAGCCACATACACCGGCCGGCCGCTTACTTCTCTCGCCGCCCGCGCAAATGCCTCGGCATCTGAATTATGGTTCGACAGGTGCAACAGGTGAATTTCCCGCACCCGGCTCATGTCGTTTGCCCGCAGGACCCCCAGGGCCGTCTCGATGCTCATGTGGTTCCGCAGGGCCCTGCGCCCTACCTCAGGGTGGACTAGGCCGGCGGCAATGTTCTCGCGGAGAATGTCGGCGCTGAACCCCGCCTCTATCATGATGTGGGTCAGGCCCCGGAATCGGTTGGGCAGGTAATGGGTGTCGGTTGCGAACAGGAGCTTTTCCTTCCCTTTGGCGAGCAGGAAACCCAGGGGCTCGGCGGCGTCATGGACTGTGGCGAAGGGCCGGACCGTCCAGGGTCCGATGGTAGCCTGCTCTTTGGCCTTGAGAAAATGGAGGCGGTGGCCGGATAGGCCCAGGGCCTCGGCGGTTCCATGTGAAACGTAGACATCGATTCCGGCTTTCATGAGGTCACGGGCGGCGCGGGAGTGGTCCCCATTCAGTGTTCATGAGAAACCAGGCAAGACTGGATCTCATGAACTTTAAACCCTCCTTTCCTTTTGATCTCTTTTAAGGGGATTCCGCACTCGATCATCAACTCGCGGTCGATGATGTAGCAGTTGCCTTTACTGGAGCTCGCCAAGGCTTTAATCTCCATAAAACCTCCATCTATACCCACCGGCTTGGCTTCTTGTTTTGCCGGGCTTGTATTCGGTGTGAGAGGCAACTTGGTGAATATTCCTTGAGCAAACCCCCGTCGCCTTTCCAGCCTCTTTGCAATTATTGAACTTCCCGACGACTCTCCCATGCCAGTCGATCTGCAAAATGGGGCGCGTTTTTATGTATTTGTTGAACCGGTTCATCCCGGCAACCATGCCCGGATTCATCTTTACGGCGTGCCGCACATTCTCGCTCGGCGTTACCCACTCAAGATTGCTCACCTTGTTGTTCTGCTTGTTCCCATCTTTATGGTTTACCTCTTTCTTGTCGGGCGGCCTTGGTATAAATGCCTCGGCGACAAGAACGTGTATCCGGACATGGCGCTTCCTGGTTTTATTTTGGAGGATTACGGCAAGATAGTCTCCTTTCGCGTTTTTGATTGATAGGATCCTGCCACCAGGTTCTTTCTTGAAACTACGCAGGCGCCCATGGTTTGAAATCTGGTAAACACCCTCCCACCCCTTAATGTCCTTCCATATTTCCATATCGCAACCCCGCAACAAAAAGCCCGGGTTTCCGCACGAGTGCCATGCAGGACAAGACGACCTGCCCACCTCTCGGTGGCTCGCGCAGAAACCCAGGCTATAGGGTTGGCTGTTTAACTGGGGTCTTGTTTTCATGGCAGATCAAGAATACCATCCCTTTCGTTGCGAGTCAAGAGGTTCCCG
>CAYPSZ010000169.1:0-1849 GCA_964413125.1 uncultured Desulfobacterales bacterium | reverse complement strand
GCCGCCGCTGCCTGCGGTATCGCCTTCTGTGCCGCAAACGCCGGTGCGGCCGGGGCGTGCCCAATTGACGTGTGCTCTCCGGATGCCTGCGTTGTCGATGTAACCCCGCTTCCAGGCATCATTCCGCCGGGGACATCCAAATTGCCTACAGGCTTTGAGGGTCAAGACCTTGATGGGGCGATTCTATTGACCGGAAGGGATCTGGACGACACCTTTGATTTGATGGAGGAAAACTTCGGAGCGTAAGGGCCTATGAAGACAAAGGAAGAAAAAAAATCGGCTTATGAGCAAATAAAGGGTCTTTGCTACATCAGGCATACCATGCCCGAAGTAATCACTCGCCAAGAGGAGATCCAGGGTGAGAACTGGTGCCTGATTTTTGATGACATACAGAAAAAATTCTACAAGTTGAAGGGAAACGCCGGAAAGATATGGGAGATGCTCGACGGCCGTGTCAGTGTTGAGATGATCGTTGATGAACTGTCGCAAGAGACAGCTAAGGGCAGGGATACGATTATGGAGGATGTCTGCCGATTCATCGCCAAGGTGGGTAAGAAAGGACTCATTAAAGCAGCCGCAGGCAAAACACACATGAAGCGTTCAGGATCCGATGAAAATACTTTTGACAGTGCCACCCTTTGTTGAAGAAGGGCTCGAAATGGCGAGCAAGGAAAGCATCGGGGTCTGTTACCTGGCCTCGGTCTTGCGAGGCCATGGTTTCCAGGTGGACATACTGGATGCTGACCTGCTTAAACTGAGCCCATTGGAGGCGGTAAACAATATATGCACCGGTCAATATGACTTGATCGGACTCTCTTCCTTGGAAGGGACCATTGAATCCACCGAGGCCATGGTGGAAGGGCTTCGGAAACAAGGGGTCACGGCACACATCGTCCTGGGCGGTTATTTCCCTACCCTGGCCACGGAGGAGTCACTCCAAAGGCTGAACGGTGTGGACACCATTATTAGGGGAGAGGGCGAACATACACTCTTGCGACTTGCCCGCTACCTATCGGAAGGAAAGGATTGGCATGACCTGGAATCTCTAGCCTATCTCCGGAACGGAGAAGTGATCATCAATGAAAACGCCCGGGCCTTTGCCATCGACGAGGTGCCTTTTCCGGCAAGAGACCTGCTGCCGGAAGTACTCAGGCGGGGTGGCGTCTGCGGGGTGGTCGGAAGCAGGGGATGCTTTGGCGCTTGTTCCTTCTGTTGCGTACACTCATTGAACAAGACCTGTGACCTGCCCCACTGGCGCGGGAGGGCTGTTGAGAGTATTATTGAAGAAGTACGATTGCTTGTAAACGAATGGGGTGTAAACAGCATCTCTTTTTATGACAGCAATTTCATTGGTCCTGGAAAAGCAGGCATTGCAAGGACTTACGAAATAGCCGAGGAAATGACTCGCAACGTGCCGGGGGTCCGCTTTGCCATTTCCGCCAGGCCCGACCAAGTGGAGGAAGACCTTTTCAGATTCCTCAAGAAGGCAGGCATGTCTGAGGTATTCATCGGGATCGAGTCCATGAGTCAGGCCAGCCTGAACTTATACGAGAAAAGGACTACCGTCGAGCAGAACAGAAAGGCCGTGGAGATATTGGAGAGGCTGGAGATCAACTACAGGCCTGGTTTCATACTATACGAACCTTTCATAACACTAGACCAGATAAAGGAGAACATTGATTTTTTGCGAGTACTGCTGGACAGCCGTTTCTGCAATAAATTCCATTTCTTTAAGGGCTTGCGTGTCTACCGTGGATCACCCTTGGAGAGTACCTTGCAAAGGAGCGGTGTTCTTAAGAGAAACGGCTGGCACAACGCCTACCAGTGGCAGGACTCATCAGTTTCCGAG
>CAYPSZ010000168.1:0-4465 GCA_964413125.1 uncultured Desulfobacterales bacterium | reverse complement strand
GGCACCGCCTCCCATCTCGCATCCTGTCACCAGGATGTCCCCCTCAAGGTTGGACGCCCGCTCCGCCACTATGAGCGCCGGGGACCGGCATACCGCCTTGAAATGCAGTTCCGATTCAGGATCGTACCACATGAGGTCCAGTGTGCCGGCGCCTATATCCAGAAGAAGATATCGTCTCACAACTGCTCCATGCCGCAAAAAAAGAGAGCCTTATAGCATGCATGAGACTCCTTGTCGACTCCCAACTTGTGGCGGAGGTTCTTTTCTTATACCACCTTTATGGCTCCTTCGGGTTGTCTTACGTGATCTCAGAATTCCTCTTTTAAAAAGGCAATATCAGAAATGTCTTTCTGGTGGAAATATCAATATCTTGAGAGTCTTTGACAGACTGAGACAGACGGGATAGCTACTGAGCGAAGTCCATGTCGAACTGACCGAAATGACCGCTTCTGGCCCGCTCCGGGGGCTGCACGTACTCCGTTGGCTCGGTACCCTCCACATAGGCCTGAAACACTGTCTTTGTTGAATGCGGTCCTGCAAGGAGACCCTCCTCTGCATCGATCTTGGCGAAAACCACACCTTCTGGAACATGGAAATCCTTGACGGGCAGGTCTTTCAGCGCCTCCTGCATAAAATGGAGCCAGATGGGACTCGCTGCCCTTGATCCGGTTTCTGCGCGGCCCATGGGTACATGCTCGTCGTATCCCACCCAAACGCCGGCTACCAGTTCCGGGGTGAACCCAATAAACCACGCGTCCCTGAGGTCATTGGTGGTACCTGTCTTCCCGGCTGCGGGCCGCTTCAATTCCTTGACGCGCCACCCGGTGCCTTCCTGAACCACACCCTTGAGCATGTCGGTCATGACAAAGGCTGTCTGGGGAGAAATCGCGCCAACCACCACCGGCTGGTTTTCTTCAATTATCCGGCCGTTACGGTCTTCAATGTGTTCTATTGTGTAGGGTGTGGGCAGCATGCCGTTATTGGCGATGCAGGCATAGGCTCGGGTAAGTTCCAGGAGGGACACGCCGGAAGATCCCAGGGCCAGGGCCAGGTCAGGGCTCAGATCCGATTGGATCCCTAGAAGGCGGGCGTATTGGATGGCCTTCTGAATGCCCACCTCCCTGAGAATCTTTATGGTGATAACGTTCATGGACTTAATCAGCCCCCAGCGAAAGAGGGTTCTCCCGGAGAAGTCCTTTTTATAGTTTTCCGGTCTCCATAGTTTGTCTTTATCATGCATTGATGCCACGTATGGAGCATCCAGGATCAAAGAAGACGGCGTCATGCCGTTTTCAAGGGCCACAGCATAGATAATGGGCTTGAACGCTGAGCCAGGCTGGCGTCGCGCCTGGACGGCCCGATTGAACTGACTTTGAGAGAAGTCACGCCCGCCCACCATAGCAAGAATGCGACCGGTGTGCGGCTCCATACACAGAAGCGCTCCTTGGACCTCGGGTTCCTGCTCCAAGGCCACGGTCCAATCTTCTGCTCCCTCACCGGGCCCAAGGATTCGAACCAGGATCACATCTCCCTTCTCGAGGACACGGCTCGGAAGCCTGACCTGTGCGGCGCTGTAATGTATTTTGGGATCAGGCTTTCGAGCCCATTTCATGTTTTCCAGCGGAAGAACACCTTTGGACGCCCCTATACCCAGGATCACGCGCTTGTTTTCATCCTCCACGGCCAGCACCACAGCCTCAGCAAGTTCGCCGCTCCTTAAAGGCCTCAGATCGAGGGCCTCTTCCACACGGTCCAGGTGTCCTTGGATTTCTTCTACGGCAAGGCGACGAAGAGGGCCGCGGTACCCCTCCCTCTTGTCCAGATCGCTCAGGCCCTGATTCAAGGCCCGCTGGGCCGCCTTTTGTCTGGCGAGATCCAATGTGGTGTATACTTTTAAACCATCTCGGTAAAGGGTGCCGCGTCCATAAGACTCCTCAAGGTATTGACGGATGCTTTCAGTGAAGTAAGGGGCCTTGCTAAAGGGATCTTCCCGGCTTTGTTTGAGGAGAAGCTCTTGGGCGAAGACCCTCTCGGCTTCGTCCCGGTCAATGAACCCCTCCGCCGCCATTCGATCCAGCACATACCACTGGCGGTTTCTGGCAAGGGAAAAGTTCCTGAAAGCCGAGTACCGGCTGGGCGCCTGGGGTAATCCTGCAAGCATCGCGGACTCGGCAAGGGTAAGATCCTTTGCAGACTTGCCGAAATATGTCCTGGCCGCAGCCTCCACACCGTACGCCCCATGTCCCAGATATATCTGATTGAGGTAGAGAAAAAGGATACGCTCCTTTGAAAAGGCCTTTTCAATCTGAAGTGACAGGAGGGCCTCCCTGGCCTTTCTTTCGTATGTCCTGCTGGGATCCTTGAGCAGGAGAGACCGGGTGACCTGTTGAGTGATGGTGCTTCCTCCCTGGGCTATCTTTCCCGCCTGAAGGTTCCTTATGAATGCTCTTGTGATACTGAATAGATCTATGCCGTCGTGTTGATAGAACCTGCCATCCTCAGCGGCGATAAAGGCCTGGATGAGGTGTTTAGGAAAATGTTCCAGAGAGGCCACGATGCGTCTTTCTTCCCAGAAGCGGCCTATGACCTGGCCGTCCGAGCTGAAGATCTCGGTGATGATCGCAGGTTTGTAGTCCTCCAGCTCCCCGATATATGGAAGGTTGCTCGACCAGACATACCAAAGGTAAGCTCCCGCTCCTCCCGCAGCCAGGCAAAAGATAAGCCCCAGCACAACCATGGCCTTTACCAAGCGCCGCATCAAAACAGCCTCCTGTTAGTTTGGGTTCGGTTCGCAACGGGCCGATCACTTCGACTGATCGCCAACCACGCCCATAGTAAGTGGTATGATGAAGCCCCCTCGAAGGGGACATTCTCGTAAGGAAAGCCCCTAAAGGGGCTAATTCATTTATTGTCGCCTCGTCTTGATCACGGATATATTTCTATGACGGTATTTTGAACGGAAATATCCGCCCTCCCTGTTTCGCTGCACCGCCAGAACCAACAGAGCCCCAGGATTACAGACCCGGTATCCCGTCCATTATTCAAATCTCAAAAACCACCTCATTTCCCATAACCCAGACCACAGGCCTATCCTACAAATACCCCTTCCGTGATGTCTTGCCACGACCTACGCGGCTCGGAAGCCGCTCCCACAGGGAAAGAAATCGTAGGCTATAGGCCTCTCTCCTAGACAAAGCGGCTCATTGAACCTTCTCATACTGACCTATCCACGCGGGATACCAGCTTTTTACGGACAAAACCGAGGACCTGCCTGATAGCTTGTGGTCGGGTTCACTTGCAAGCCGACTGGCGACAACGTGGTTCTCTGCACTGTCGTGGAAATGGGCTGGAAAGCTCGCGAGAGACCGCCATCGTTCATGAGGGGCATTATCATATCTGTAGATGTCCCCCGCGGGTGTCATGCGACGCTCCCAATGGTAGGAATAACGACCGCTTAAAGAGATATAGATGTCCAGGAGGGACCCATCCACGATGTCGAGCCGAAGCTTCAGGGGATCGCCGGTCGGTAACCGCAGGATTTGGGCGCCTATTGCCAAATCGCTGAATTCACTGAGCGCTATGGTCTCGATGGTCCTGTAAATTCTCGATATAGGCATCGATGTCCCTTAGGCTTGAAGATAGATTTTCTATAACGATCAGGTCCTCCCATGCCGGATGTTCAGGGATGCGCCCCCGTGCAATCCCTTCCTCCAGCTCTGAAAGCGTTGAAACCCGGTAGCGGGACAGGATTTCCAACCGTTCTCGCAAAGCAAGCCGTTTTTTATCCTTTAACAGGCTTTCAAGCGCCTCTCGAAAGAGTTCATCGGTTTCCAACCCCAGTGCTGTTGCCATCCCCGGGGGGATGATATCCTCAAATCTGGCGGTGCGACCGGTTTCCATCGTTGCCTCCGATCCAATGGGTTATGGACGACTTGGCACCCGTCCCAGGTTTTCAATTCATCCCATAAGGCCATTCCTGCAAATTCCCTGGCCTTGCCAATGGAAAGCCTCCCTTGTCCATATAAAGCGACTGCTAATGGTGAGAGCATATGCCGGTTGCGTCGAGACCCCATAGGCATCGAATCGGGCAATAGCATCAAGAGGGACGAGACTTTCAGGTTGCGGGTGAGTCTGCGGTTGTTCCATGCGCGCTAAGGATCTCCCCATGTGTTTCTGTAAAAGAATGGCCGGTTTTCAGAAGGGATCGCAGGATAACCAGGTCAGGCATTCCGTCCCCTGAGGGATCCATTGGGTGATAAGAATTTGCTTTCTTGTGTAGATTTTAGATGAAACGGTCTTGGGTGTCAAACAAAATGTAACCGCAGGATCTTGGGGTCGAAGCGGGGTCTTCACTATCGAGGTTTGAGTTCAGGGATGGGGTGGACGTGGACCTCTGAATACCGAGGGTCCACATGAAGCCACTCATCAGAGTCGGGGAGCCGGGATACGGAATGATCGATACTGT
>CAYPSZ010000167.1:0-1982 GCA_964413125.1 uncultured Desulfobacterales bacterium | reverse complement strand
ATCAGGCAAAAACCTTCCTGCCGCATACGTTCCGGTTTCCCTTGGAGGTGCAAGCGCGCCCGTCACTTTGGCCGGCGGCATGGCGTTGTGGAACGCCGGCTGCCTGGCGGGGCTCGTTATAGGGCAGTTGAACCGGCCCGGATCTCCCTTTATCACCTCCGGGTGGGGTGCCAGCGCCATTGATATGCGGACGGGCCTCAGCCCGTATGTGGAACCTGAAAAGCAGTTCATGGCCCAGGAACTGGCCCATTTCTACAACCTCCCCATGTTCTCATTCGGAGGCATATCGGATTCCAAACAGGTGGATGCACAGGCAGGGGCCGAGGCGGCCCTGACCCTCCTTGCGAACGCCCAGGCTGGAAGCCATCTGGTGCACGACATGGGATACCTCGAGTCCGGGCTCACCGGATCTCCCGCCCAGTTGGCGGTATGCAATGAATTGGTAGGGTGGGTGCGTTCGGCGTTGTCACCCGTGGAAATAACCGAAGAGACCCTGGCCTTGGATGTGATTCATGAAATAGGGCCGGACGGCCAGTATCTTGACAGCCTGCACACCCTCCGGCACTATCGGGACCGCTGGTATCCCGAGGTTTTCGACAGGTTCGGGCATGAGTCCTGGCTCGCCAAAGGGGGCAAAGACCTTGACCGCAGGGCCTCGGAGCGGGTGGAAGCCCTCTTGGAAGAACATAAGCCCGAGCCCCTTTCGGACACAACCAGGAAACGCATTCAATCCGTGGTTGATCGAGCCGTGGACAAGGCATCCGGGTGAGTGCGTTTAGGCCCATTCTCCTTTCTCTCCTTTTGCGGTCTTTGCTTCTTGAAGGGAAAACTCCTCGAGACGTACGTTCGAACGTGCATGCTCAATAGTCATGCTAAGGCGGGCCATTGCCCGCAACCCAAAAGTGTCGGAGCCACCAATCTCGATACAGCATCAAAATCATCACCGTATTGACTGCCTGGCGTCCGGACTTCTTGCTTTTTCTGACAGTATTTCATGAGTAAGGCACTAGCGTCGAAACACCACCCGACCGTCAAAGATCGTCATTTCCACCGAGGCCTCTATGATCTCCATAGGATCCACGTTGAATATGTCCCTGTCAAGGACCACCATATCCGCCCGCTTCCCGGCGGAAATCGTACCCAGTTCGTTGGCAACTCCGTTGGCTTCAGCCGGTGCCAGGGTATAGCCCCGCACCGCTTCTTCTACGCTTATACGTTCATTCGGGTACCATCCCCCTTCCGGAGAACCGTCGCGGCGCTGCCTGGTGACGGCGGCATGGATGCCCACGAGCGGGCGGGGATCACAGACCGGCGCATCAGAACTGAGCATGAGCGGAATGCCGGCATCCAGCATGCTGCGATACGTGTAAGTCCATTTTCCTCTCTCTCCAACGGAACGCTCAATCATGTGGATGTCCAGTATCAGGTTGTGAGGCTGGACACAGCCTGCCATATTCAACCGTGCCATCCGTTGAAGATCCTCGGGCCGGATCATCTGGATGTGTTCCACCCGGTGTGGGACCGCAGGGCCCTTGGTCTGGTCGTTGCCCTTAAGTACCCGGCCCCGTTGAACGGCCTCAAACACGGAAACGATTTCCCGGTTTGCCCTCTCCCCGATGGCATGAATCATAACGGCTAGTCCTGCCTGGTCGGCCTTTGTGATCCGTTCACGCAGAACATCCGGGGAGCATAGGGGCATGCCGACCCCGCCGTCCAGGTAGGGATCCATCATCCAGCCGGTGCGTGCGCCCATGCCGCCGTCCATGAAATACTTGAGGTGTCCGAGCCTTAGCCTGTCATCACCGAAACCGGTGCGCAGGCCCAAAGCCACCGCCTCATCCAGTCGTTCGCCGGGAAGACTCACCCAGCAGCGCAGGTCCAGTTTGTCTTGCTCCCGGATTCGCTGCCAGGTGCGAAGAGCCGGCGGCCCTTCCACACCGCCCATGAGTCGAACGTCAAAAATGCCGGTGAGCCCGTAGGAG
>CAYPSZ010000166.1:0-9257 GCA_964413125.1 uncultured Desulfobacterales bacterium | reverse complement strand
GCCAACCGCTCCAAGATGACAGCATCCCTTTTCATCGGTAAGACCCGGCAGGGCCCGTAGAAACATTCAATCCAATGGACGTTCCCTCTTTTTCCTGGTATTGTTATCAAACGTGCACCCGCCTTGCACGGGGCCATGAAAGTTCAATCGGGGATATGCAATATGGTTTTCACCGACCTTCGCGCTCTATTCCACTTCCGTTTTTTTTTGTCAGTCGCCCTTGCCTTAGGTCTTTCGACGTCAGGGTGCTCCAAAGGCGAGCCCGATATGGCCGCCCACTGGAGTGCGGCCCGAAAGTATCTTGAAGCCGAGGATTACGACAAAGCCATAATTGAACTCCGCAACATAATTCAACTGGACCCTGCGGACGACGAAGCCCATTACAAACTGGGCAAGGCCTACCTGCACACCCTCAGACTGCAGGACGCCTTTAATACCTTTCGTCGCGCAACCCTCCTGGCCCCGGAAAACCTGGAGGCCCAGTTCCAGTTGGGCCGAATGTACTTTCTCGCAGGCGACGCCTACAATGCGGAAGAAAAGGCGGAGCTTATCCTGGCCCGATCACCCGACCACCTGGAGGCACTGGGCCTTTTGGCAGATATTCAGGCCCTGCAGAAAGAAACCGGGGCCGCCGTAAAGACCTTGGAGAGGCTGATCTCCCTTGATCCTGAAAATGCCCACAGACGAATCTCCCTTGCACGCCTGTACCTGGAAAGGGGGGACTGGGAAAAGGCGGATACCGCATTCATGGAGGCGGCTGACTTGGATTCCGTTTTTTTGCCCTTGATCCGCAGGGGTTCATCCGAGGCCTATCAGAGCCTGCCCGTGCTGGCCCGCTATTATGAGAGCCGAGGCATGGGAGCCAGGGCGCAAAAGGCTTATGAAAAAGCGGCTGAGGCGGCGATCGAACATGACGTCTCCGCCCTTTTGGACCTGGCGCTCTTTCACGCAAGAGCAAGATCCTATCAAGAGTCCCTGGACGCCCTTGACCGGGCCATGGCCCTCAGGCAAGACGATCTGGACATAATGGCCAACAAGGCCGAGATACTCTTGGCGGCCGGAGACCCCGATTCCGCGGAACAAGTGGTGGACGACATTCTCGATCAGTACAGGAGCCACGTGGGCGCGACGTTCCTCAAGGGCAAGATGGCCCTTTCAAGGGGGCGCCCGGATCAGGCCCTTACCCGGTTCAAAAACGTGACCCGCGCAAAGCCGGGCTTCGCCCCGGCCCACTACTACGAAGGCCTTACACTGCTGCGGCTGGAGCAGACGCACCCGGCCCGGGAAAGGCTCGAGACTGCGGTGCGACTGGATCCGGATCAGCTCCATGCCCGCCTGTTGCTCGCCGACTCCTACATAAGGGAGTATCGAAGAGGCGACGCCACGTTTGCGTCGGGGCATCTCGATTACGTGCTCAACCGTTTTCCTCAAAACCGCGAGGCCCTGACGCTCCTGGGGAACCTCGGAATCCGTACCAATGATTACTCCGGGGCCGAAGAGGTGTTCCAGAGATTGATCAACCTTTATCCGGATGACGCACATGCCCGTTTCCGGCTGGGCTTCGTTTATTATCTAATGGAACGGGATGACGATGCCGTTATACGGTTTAAAGAGGCATTGGACCTCGATCCGGGCCAAAGGCGGGCCCTGATCCTTGCCGTAAACCTCCTTGTCAAGCACGGCCGGCACCAAGAGGCGCTGGCCCTTTGCGAGGATATAGCCCCCAAGGTTTCGGAAAACAGGACTGCGCTGGCCGTTGTACAAAACGCCAAGGCGAGGGTCTACATGGAGCTGGGAGAGGAGGCCGAGGCCGAAAAGCACATCCTCAGTGCAATCCAAAACGACCCCGACCTGCTCTCCCCTCATGCGCTGCTTATCCAGCTCTACATGAGGAGCAAGCGGGTCAACCAAATCGTTTTGCACTTTGATAAGGCCCTGGAGGAAAACCCCGAATTCCTTGCAGGGTACATGGCCCTGGGAATGATTCACGATGCTTCAGGGGAGATGCCGAAGGCCAATAACTATTATCGACAGGCTCTAAGGATAAGGCCCGGGTTCGCACCGGCCGCCAACAACCTGGCATGGAACCTGGCCTCCACCGGCAATGATCTGGACGAGGCCTTCAGGCTTGCCCGCACAGCCCTGGCCGGCATGCCCGACGACCCTCACGTGCTGGACACCATGGGATGGATCCATTACCTTCTGGGCCACCACTGGAGAGCGGTGACCGAACTGGAACGGGCCGTGGCGCAGGAACCGAACGCCCCGGCTCTGCATTTCCGACTGGGTAAAGCATACCTTGCGGCCGGTGACCCGGAAAGCGGCCGCCTGTCCATGGAACGGGCCCTGGCCCTGAGTCGTGATTTTCCCGATGCAGAGGAGGCCGTGCGGGTCCTCCGGGACATGGAGGAAAACAGTAAGAACCGGGATGCAGGGTAGGTAGTTTTATTCACATAAGTGGCAATGAATTACACGCATTTGTGGAACCCTGTTTCATCCTCTATCAAAGCCTTTGGAAGTAAGTTGCATAGCATTGATTTTACTGGCAAAATATTCGGGCATCACATCCGGCAAGCGGCACGGAACTTGCTGCATGATGTCGAAGAAACTCTACCCGCGATGCTGAGAGGAACCACAATGACGCGAATACGACTAGGCCTGTTTTGCTTGGTGATTGGAGCGGCCTTCCTGTTGGTGGGTGCTCAGGCGCATGCTGAACGGTTCTCGTTTGATGGAATAGGCAACGAAGGTTCCGACCCAGATGACGTCGCTATCGGAGAAGCTCAGCTTTTTATGGATGTAAGTGTTTTTACGGGTGATGATAATCAAGACATTGTTCTGTTTGATTTCAACAACTTAGGCCCTGAGCAATCCTCTGTAAATGCTGTATACTTTGATTTTCAAGAAGGAGTCCTATTTTCCCAAAATACCTTAGAGATTATAAACAGAGACGGAGTTAGCTTTTCTAATGGCTCGAATCCCCCCAATGTTCCTGGGGGAAATGATCCTTTGGTAAACTTCACTACAACTATCTCAGCCGATGCCGATGAACCCCCCACAACATGGGGCGTTAATCCCGGACAGTCCCTTGGGGTTACCTTTGAACTCGCCTCCGGCAAGAACTACTCGGATGTTGTTTCCAGTTTGATCGCAAGCGAATTGCGCGTAGGCTTACATGTAATAGGCTTTGAAAGCGGCGGCAGCGAAAGCTTCGTCAACAACCCCAACCCCGTACCCGAACCCACCACCTTCCTCCTCCTGGCCCCGGGCCTCATCGGCCTGGCCTTACTCGGAAGGCGGCTCAAGCGCACGTAGCGCTAACTCAGCGCTAAGCCTCCCTTTTTTACCCGGCTACCCGGCGGCAACCAACGCCTTGATCTCATCAATCTGCTCGCGGCAGGCCTCCTCCCCTGCCCTGATGAGGTCCGGCACCTTGTGAAAGGCATCCCACGCAAAGGCCTCCACGTGGGGGTAAATCACTACGTCCGCCATTTGGGCGAAGCCACGGGTGGCATGGCCGTGAATTATGTTCATGGTCCGGGACATGACCTGCATGATGCTCGGGGCCTTTGCCAAGTTCCTCGGTCGCCTGTTCTTGCCTCGCTCCACGCATACCGCGATGATTGTGTCCGCTCCGCGCTGCACGGCCACCTCCACGGGCACCGGCGCCACCAACCCCCCATCAAGCAGCCGGCGTCCCTGGTGAAACGGTGACGTCATTATGCCGGGTAGCGAAATGCTGGCTCGCACCGCCTCGCTCACGTCCCCGCTGTCTATCACCACCAGCTCGCCCGTGTGAAAGTCCACCGCCACCACGCACGTGGGTATCTTGAGGTCCAGAAAGTCCGCGTTTCTTACGGCATCACGGGTCAGGCGCTTGATCTTGCCCCCGCGGATAATGCCCCTTACGGGCACGGTGTAGTCAAAGAGCCTGTGCTGGGCCTGAAACTTGCTCGGCAGGGTGGAGCGGACCAGTTCGGCGGTCTCCTCAATGGACCCGCTGAAGGCATATAAGCACGCCACCATGGACCCTATGCTGGAGCCCACAATGAGATCAATGGGGATCCCTTCCTGTTCCAGGATCCTTAACACCCCCAGATGGGCCCACCCCCTTGCCCCGCCCGCGCCCAGGACCAGACCCACACGCACCCCGCCCAAGTCGCGGGCCAAGGCCTGGGCCCCTGTCACGGGAAAGCGCTTTTCAGTATCCATGCGCCCGGAAAGGGCTTCAGAGGTACGGGCAACCCAAATGCCAGGAGGCTCGGGAAGCTTGAGCAACCGTGCCATTTCCCGCCTGGCTATCCCGGGACCGCCCACCAGGTGGCTCACACCGGCGCGTATGCGATCCGCCCTGCCGCCGAAGCGCCTTACCACTTCCCCCACAAACTCCCTTACTGCGGGCTGCTCGCTCTCCTGATTGTTCAAGAGGACCAGGGCCCTGTCGCACAATCTGAGCAGCCCCTTTCCCAGGGGCGTAAGAGGTGTGGGCACATTAAAAAGCACGAAGTCGCAATACATCCTTACCAGGTCCATGAGGACCGGAACGTTTTCATCGAGTTCGGCCCAGAAGCCCTCCTCCCTGAGGGCCGGCAGCACGAAGACCTCGAACCCGCACTGGTGCCTGAACCAGGACCTGTCCATTTCAGGCCTGAACCGATCCGAAAACACGTCGCGAACATCCGGGACGCCGCATTCCACGGAAAAGAGCTCGCAGGGCCGGGCCCCCTTAAACCCGTCACTTTCCAACTCCACCACCAGGACCCTCTTGCCGGCCTCGGTGGTGAGGTGATAAGCGAGGCTGTAAAGAAAAGGGGTCCTGCCCAGGCCCCGGTGGGTGGCCACCATGGAGAACAGCGCAGGGGGAGGTTCCTTGAGGACCATCTCCGAGGTCTCTGCAAAACGCCTGGCATAGAGCCTGCTGAGATAAAGGGCCACGTCCGGGGCCGCCTTGAGAAGGCTGTCAAAGACCTCCTTGGCCAGCCTGTAGAGTTGCACATCCAGGAGCACCTTGACCGAAGCGGTGCGGGGATTTCCGGTCAAAAGGGCCATCTCACCGAAAAAATCCCCCCTGTGGAGCGTGGCCACAAACACCTCGTTCCCGTCCATGGTGGTGTAAACGCCCACGGCCCCGGATTTGATCACATACATGGCGTCTCCGGGCCCGCCCTCCTCCACCACGGTTGCGCCCTTTGGAAGGCGGATCAGTTCGCACTCGCCGGCAATGGCCGCGAGATGCGCAGTCGGAATGGAGGAAAAAAGGGGCACGGATTCAAGGAAAATGTATAAGTCGCTGTCCTGACGAAGGTCCATGGCGTTTTCCGGTTCCGGCTCGAAAGGGCCCTTAAAAAGGCCTTCGGTAATGAGGTTTACCCTTGACAAAGCAAGGGTAAGAGGCAACAATAATCTTTTGGAAATTAAGTAAGTTTACGCTTATTTGCCGACAAGAGTCAACAGCAAACACCATGCCCTGCACCCATTCGGCATTACCGACCTACTACCCGCCCGCCAAAGGGTGCAGTCCCATAGAGGTCCGCTTATATGCCCAGGGATGATATCGTAAGTACCGTTGAAGACTTCCGGGACAAATACTTCCGATTCTTCCCCAAAAAGGCCACGGAACTGGGCAATCACGACTACGACGATATCCTGGGCAAATGGAACCGCGAGGGTGTGAGGGAGCGCATCACCTTCCTGCAGCACTACCACGACCTCATCAAGGACTCCCTCGAGATCGACGCCCTGATCGTCAGGAACATAATCGAAAGCAACCTCTTTCACCTCAAGGTCATCCGGCCCTACGCAAGGCCCGACTTCTACGCCGAGTACGCCCTGGATTCCATAGACCGCCTGATCCACCTGGTGCAGAAGGCCGAAGGCACGGAATCCCTGGAAAGGGTGGTGGATTCCCTGGTATCCAGGGTGAACGGATTCCCCATTCTTTTCGAACAGAGCAAGGAGTGGCTCAAGTATACGACCCCTGTAAGCAGAAACCTTACCCTGTTTCTCGTGGACTTTTTCAAGGAATTCCTGAACACCGACTACAGGCGCTTCATCTCCTCCCTTGAACTGCCCCCGGCCTTTAACGAGAAGCTCATGGGCGTAATACCCTTCACCGTTGAAAGCCTCTCACGCTTTGCACACTTCGTCCGCACCCTGGAAGTGATTCCTTTGGATCATCCTTCCCTCAAGCACTCCAAGGACTTCTTCAAGCAGTTGTTCCACCGGAAGTACATGCTCAAATACAGTGCGAACGAACTTCTGGATCTCACCCGCGGGAAAATAACCGCCCTTACCTCGGAGATGCAGGAGATCAGTGGCGGGGACGTCAACAGGTTTTATGAGGAACTGGTGCAAAGGAACCTCTTCGCCTTTTCGGAAAACGGCTTAAACGACAAGCTCATGGGTTACTGCCGGGACAAGGCGGATGAGTTTTTCGACTTCTGCAGGGCCACCGGTCTCATCCCCGCCGAGCGAAAACCCCTCATCGAATGGACCCCCATTTACAGGCGAAGGACCTCGCCCCTTGCCTCCTACATCCCCACCGGCCCGTACGAGAACCTGAGGAGCAGCGGCGTCTTGTGGATCTGCCCGGCGGAAGAGCCCCTCACCCGCGAACGCTTTATGGAGCACAAGAACCTCTACCACCGCCAGATGCTCAACAGCCTCATCATCCATGAGCTCATCGGCCACCACCTGCAGTGCGACCGCATCCACGCAATCCACAGGGAGGCCTTTAAGATCTCCAACAACCTGACCTCGGACGAGGGGTTCGCCCTTTATGTGGAGGAGATGTTCACCCTGGAATATGCCAAGACCCTCAAAAGCCCCGGGGAAGCCGCGGAAATGGTCTTTTTCCAGAAAAAGGCCGAACTCATGCGGGCCCACAGGGTCTATGTGGATGTGAGCCTTGCCACCGGAAGGCTTTCCCTGGAAGAAACCGTGCGCTATTTTGCGGACCAGAACACCATGCCCTTTGAGACCGCCAAGGCGGAGTGTGAAAAGTACTTTCTCAATCCCGGCACCGCCTCATCCTATTTGGTGGGCAAGATGGAACTCATCAAACTCCGAGCGCGCCTCAAGAACAAGTTCAAGGAGGAGTTCTCTCTCCCTTTGTTTCACCAAGGGCTTGTGGACTACGGCGCCATCCCCATTCCCCTTATTCAAAGGTCCATGATCGAAAAGCTTTTTCGTCTGGAGCAGGTTATCTATTGACGAATTTCATTTGCCAAAGCGGTTTCTCGTTTGCATGAAAGGAGGTGCGCGATGTTTTCAATGGATAGATTCCAATTCCTGGAAGCCACATCCGAGGACCTTATCAAGGAGACCTTCCGCCTCAGATACGAGATCTACGGAAAAGAGTTCGGGTTTGAAAACGTGGAGGAATTCCCGGACGGCTTGGAGACCGATGAGTATGAGCCCTACTCCATGTATTTCATTGCAAAGGACGGGGATGACGTGGTGGGCACGGTCAGGCTGGTTTTCCACTCCGACAAGGGCTTTCCCATTGAGCATGCCGCACCCATTGATTTTCCCGGCTACCCTCCTCCTCCGGACAAGACCGCGGAGGTCTCAAGACTTGCCGTAAGCCGCAACTACCGCAGGCGGCGGGGCGACGGCAGATACGGACTGGAATCCTACCTCACGGTATCCGAAGGGGGCCTGCTCCCGGATTCAGGGCCCGTGCCGGACGAATTCCTCAAGCGCAAGCGCCCGGTGATCGTTCAAGGACTTTACAAGGCCGTTTATATGGAGAGCAAGATCAGGGCTCTCACTCACCTTTATTTCATAGTGGAAGAGAAGCTCTTCAACTCACTTCGTAAGTTCGGCTTTGACATCAAGCAGGTGGGCGATGCCGTGGAGTACCACGGCCGCAGGATCCCCTGCGTGGGCCTTCTCTCGGAAATGGACCAATACATGAAACACAACGTGCCCGAGATGTATGAGTATATTTACAAGGACCTGGACCGGCAATACCATCCGGCCCTTTAGAGATGCTCCACGAATACTGAGGAAACGCCATGTCGGGAATGTCCAAAGAAGATCTCATCGCCAAACTCCACGATGAATACGGGCTGGGCAACAAAGGCGCTTACGAGGCCCAGGCCTTTTCCCGCAACATCGGGCTCTTAACCCCGGCAGAGCAACTGAGGCTTTCAAACGCCACGGTGGCCATTCCAGGCATGGGAGGAGTGGGTGGAAACCACCTCATGACACTGGTGAGGGCTGGTGTGGGCGGGTTTCACCTCTCGGACTTCGACACATTTGAGCCGGCCAATGTGAACCGTCAGTTCGGAGCCTCGGTTCCCAACTTCGGCAGGCAGAAGCTGGAGGTCATGAAAGAACAGGCCCTGGCGGTCAACCCTTTCCTGGAAATTAAGGAATTTCCCGAGGGAATCGGCCCCAACAACGTGGACCTGTTTCTTGAGGGCGTTGATGTGCTCCTCGATGGCCTGGACTTTTTCACATTCGATGCAAGGCGTCTCATATTCAATCGTGCCAGGGAAAAGGGGGTCTACGTGATCACGGCCGGACCCATGGGTTTCAGCTCGGCCATGCTGGTATTTTCTCCTTATAAGGGCATGAGCTTTGATGAATTCTTTTCCGTTCAGGACCACATGGACATTCAGAAAAAGCTGGTGTCCTTTGCCATAGGCCTTGCCCCTTCTCCCACCCACTTCAAGTATGTGGATTTTTCCCGGGTCGATTTTGAGGCCAAGGCAGGCCCCTCGACGATCATGGCCTGCCAGCTCTGTAGCGGCATGGCCGCAATGGAGGCGATTCGCATAATTCTCAAAAGGCCGGGGATCAAGCCGGTGCCTCACTACTTTCAGTTCGACGCCTACAGGCACAAGTTCCGAAAAGGAAGGCTCCACCTTGGCAACCGCCACCCCAAGCAGCGAATCAAGATGCTGGCCTTCAAATACATGGTCAAAAAAAAGGAGCAACCCAAAGAACCATGGCCCCCTGAAAAGCCGGAGGCGACATTCTCGGGTACCGGCCCAATCCCTGAAAAGGTAATAAGGTATATCATACGGGCAGGTATTCAGGCCCCCTCCGGAGACAATGCCCAGCCATGGAAGTTCAAGGTGCAAGAGAACACCATCGAACTCTACCTTGATAGAGCCGCAGATCAATCATTTTTCAATGTGAAGCAAATCGCCTCCCTGATCTCCTGCGGCGCCGTGCTGGAAAACATGCGCCTTGCCGCAACAGAGCTCAACCTTGGTACAAAATTGGTAATACTCCCATCAGAAGAC
>CAYPSZ010000165.1:0-7374 GCA_964413125.1 uncultured Desulfobacterales bacterium | reverse complement strand
CGGCGCTTCCCAAAGGATCGCGCCTGCCTCTTGAGGCAGACCCATTGGCCTTCCCGAAAACCACCTTCTCTCTGGTGGAAATGGAAATCAAGATCAGGGAAACACCAAGAGCAACCTACACACCCGTTGACTTCACCAGTCAGCCCCCCCAGTTGATTCAGGATTTTGTGCCCATCGGAGATTTCGCCTCTTCACCAATTGATTCGGGAATGCTTCTTTTTACCGATACAACAACTGAAGGAAACCTGCTCCTGAAAGCCGCAACCAAAAATGCCGACGGGTCATGGGATATCGTGGGCACTCTGGTCGAGACGGCAGGAGCTATCGTCGATTCGGTGGTTCTTCCATCCGAAGACGGGCCGATTGCCGTCTGGTCCGAAATAGCAGAAGCGGATAAGGGGAACCTCTATGCCCCGTCAAGCCTCCGTTTTGCCCTGCGTGACGAACTCGGAAATTGGTCTGCTCCCCATGGCGCGGCTTTGTTGCAGGGGCTGGGACTGGAACTGCGGCTGATTCCCATGGGCGGTCACACCGGCCTTGTCTTTCTTCAGACGGACCAGGGCCCCGGTGCGTCCGCCTTTTCCATATGGGGCATGATTTACGACGGCGACAATTGGAGCGAACCGGTTGAACTCGCACCCTACACCAATCTGATCTCCTTTGATGCGGCGGGAACGGCAGATCCTGCTATTCAACCGGCGAGCGTGGCCTACGCGGACGGCGACGCGACCCTGATGGTGATTGACTGGGACGGATCACAGACCGTCACCGAAGCCTACGGACCCCTTTCACACGCCGACCTTTCAGCAGAGACCATCAGTATCATTTTCGGTACAGATAATCACCAATACCTGACCTATGCCGGGGAAGACATGGGCATCGGCTTGTTGAGCCGCGATGCCGGGGGAGAATGGGAACATCTCGGTATAATTTATGAAGGCATCAACCCGGGGTATTTGAAAACGGCTTTTCTTGCCGACCACAGGCAACCAATACTTCTGCTGGTGTGGTCGGAAGGTGGTGGGACAACCTCGTTATATTACGGTCTTGCGGCTCCGGATGGAATGCCCCTTGGCCGGGCTTCAGCCCTGACTAAGAGCAACGCCGGACGCTATTTTTTGCCGGAAATCTTGACGGAGGCCGGACAAAGGGCAACGATTCTGGTCAGGTACAAAAACAACGCTGTAGAAGAACTGAGATCCTTTTCACTGGCCTATCCCGAAGGTTTGGTGTTCCGAGACATCGACGGGGACGGGATCGATGATGCTGCCGAACTGCCTATCGTGGATGCCGACAGCCGGGACGACATCACCACGATCTATCATGTTTTTCCCGATGACGACTTCGACGGAGACGGCTATAGCAATGCGGAAGAGATACGAGCGGGCACCGATCCCACCTGGGCAGGAGACCATCCCTATTACGGCGATATCGTCCGGGACCGCGTATTGAATCTGGCTGATGCCATCGCGGGTTTGCGTCTGCTCACAGGCCTGGACATTGCCGTAACGGACATCAACCTGATCGATGTCAATTTCGATGGCTGCATCGGAATTCAGGAAGTGCTTTATGTTTTGCAGTACATCGCATCGACTAGGTGAAAAAGACTGAGGCACCCTTATAGGAGGCTTGTTAAACCCTCACCCAAGGCAAACAGATCCATCGTCTTTCAAGCAGAAGGAGAGGATCACTTTAGAAAAGTAGTGTTTCAATGAAACACCCGCCGCCTCCGCCGCCTCCGGCCTCCTTCTTTTTCTGTGGAAGATGGTGGAAGTTGAAGTAGACCTTGTCTGCGCTTCCACTATTGGTGACAAAAATGTCCGGCGTTCCGTCCCCATTAAGGTCCCCCACAGCGGCAGACGAACCCCCTTGCGACGCCAGCTCCGCATTCAGTGTGAAACCGGCCCCTCCATCGTTTATCCACACTTCATTATTCTGCCCGGCACCGGAATTGATGACCACCACATCCAAGAATCCGTCGTGGTTGAAATCACCCACAGCCACTCCTGTGCTGTTAGTACCGGGGAAACCCACAGCTCCCCCGGGAGTGAACACTCCAGAACCATCATTTACCCATAGAGTGTTTGCCTGGCCCAAATTGACCACAAACGCATCCAGGGACCCGTTTCGGTTGAAATCTCCAAGCACCACAGCACGACCCTGTTCGTTGCCCAAGCCCTGAATCCCAGGGGTGTTATCGTCCTGATCCTTCTGGGTGAAGGCGCCCGTGCCGTCATTAAGCCACACCGTATCCGGCTCTCCGTAATTCACGACGAACAGATCCAGACGGCCGTTTCCATTGAGATCGCCTACAGCAGAGGCCCTGCCCCAAGACTCTCCTCCGGCGCCCACCAGCCCGGGCTGGGCAATGGGCATATTGCCCGGTCCGTCATTGAGCCAAACGATGTCCGGGTCCCCGTCATTCACCACAAAGGCATCCAGACGGCCGTCCCTGTTGAAATCACCAAGAACTACGGCAGTCCCCCGATCGTTTCCCAGCTGAAAACCGCTGTCGGCGAAAACGCCATTCCCGTCGTTCAGCCATATGGTATCCGGCGCACCGTAGTTTACCACAAATGCATCGATCCGTCTGTTTCCGTTCCAGTCGCCGAGGGCAACATCCCTGCCTGGTGAGGCTCCGCCCAAAGCCTGAAGGCTGTCCATGAACATCCCGGCTCCGTCATTAAACCAGACAACGTCGTCTTGAAGATCGTTCACGACGAAGGCATCCAGGAAACCATCCCTGTTGATGTCGCCCAGCTTCACAGATTCACTTCCGGTATCACCGGATGCCGGGATCAGGTTCTGACCGCTGTCCTTGAATATACCGGAGCCGTTAAGCAGCACTCTATTGGGCTGGGCGCCGCTGTTGGCCACAAAGGCGTCAGGAAAGCCGTCATCATTGAAATCCCCCATAGCGGCGGCAAAGCTCTTGTTTGAACGTATGCTCAATCCGCTATCCGAGAAATTTCCTTTCCCATCATTGAGCCAGACCCGGTTCCCCTGCCCGTCATTTGTAACAAAGGCATCCGGAAAACCGTCTCCGTCAATATCCACAAGAACCACAGCGGTGCTGTTCCCGGAGCCCAGCGGGTAGCCCTGAATCTGGCCGCTTTCAGAGAAAACGCCGTTGCCGTCGTTGTAGTATACCCGGTTTCCCTGAGCGTAGTTGGCCACAAAAACATCCGGAAAACCGTTTCCGTTCAGGTCACCCAAGGCAATCCCCATACTGTTCCATTCTCCCAATGCAGGCCCGACACTTTCAACCAGACCGGCACCCCCTCCGGCATTGAGATAAACCTTGATGCCGCCGTTGCCCTGGCCTGCTTGAGTCTCAACAGCCACAACAGCATCCAAGTGACCGTCCCCGTTCAGGTCACCCAAAGCCACATCCCTGCTCCTGTATAGGCCCAGGTTCCAGCCTGAATCGGTAAAAACGCCCGTTCCGTCATTGAGCCATACCCGGTTTCCCTCAACCCCGCTGTTGTTGGCCTCGAAAATATCCAGGTGACCGTCCCCATTGAAATCCCCCAGGGCAATACCTTCGGTATTCCCGGTGCCCAGATCCTGACCGCTGTCGCTGAACAAACCGGTCCCATCATTGATCCACACGCGGTTGCCCTGCCCGGTCTTGTTGCCCACCACGGCATCGGCAAACCCGTTTCCATTCACATCTCCGAGGGCCACAGACACACTGTTCCATGCGCCCAGGCCCTGACCGCTGTCAGCAAAACCGCCGGTTCCGTCCCCGAAATAGACGCGGTTCCCCTGAGCCGAGGAGTTGGTCACAAAGGCATCCAGATAGCCGTCCCCATTCAGATCCCCCAGGGCGATACCTTCGCTGTTGGATGTCCCCAGACTCTGCCCGGTGTCGGTAAAAACCCGAACATTCCCATAAGCGGGAAGGCACACTCCTGCAACCAGCGCCGTGAAAATACAAAAGGACAAAATATGCCGGGGTGTTAAATTGGTCATAGTATTACCTCTGAAAGGCGATGTACTGTAGGATTGCAATGGCATCTTCCATTCCCACCCGGCCGTTTCCGGTCATATCCGCCGCTATCGCTCCCGGAGGCGCATCACCACCTGCAAATGTAAGCATCTGAAGGATGGCGATTATATCCGCAAGATCCACCCGCCTGTCGCCGTTAAAATCTCCTGCGATGGCTCCGGAAGGCAGGATATCCCCCATAATGGAGACAAACAGCTCCCCCATCTCGAAGGATGTGTGGGTACTCAAGTTGTCGTCCCCAAAGGTCGCGGACCCTTCAAACCCCCCGGCAATGACCAGCATCTCTTCCTGCCAGGCAGCGGCCCTTCCCGCATCGTCTCCTGCGCCTCCTCCTGTATAACCCGAAATAAAGGCCCCGGAAGGGGAATAGAAGGCCACAAAGACATCCTTTCCGCCGCGGCTCTTTAATCCCCTGCCGGCAACAGCCACAGTACCGGAAAACTCGCCTGTGACGGCTATCCGCCCTGAAGACTTGACGGAAACCCCTTTGGCCGCATCCTCCCCAGGACCTCCAAAGCCGGCGACCCACAAGACATTGCCGGTCCCATCGTAGCGGGCCACGAAGCCATCGCCCTGTCCGGCCCCGGCCAACTGCTTGTCCCCGAAAAACGCTGTTTGAGACGATGTGCGTCCAACCACCAAGACATCACCGGATGGATCCGCGGCAACCCCGTAAGCGGCATCAACACCTTCGCCGCCCGACCTCTCAGCCCATTGGGCCTCTCCGGCGGCATTGTAACGAACCACAAAGGCATCGGTATTCCCCGATGAAACATCACCGGTCCCTGAAAGCTGATGCGTACCGAAAACCACCGTCCCTAGGAACTCACCGGCAACGGTCACGGCTCCGGAATGGACTGCCATATCATGGACGCGGCTGCCTTGACCCGAGACCGCGGTTCTGACCCATTTAACCTCCCCCGACAAGGAGTCGTATTTGGCCAGGAAGGAATTGGGCGCCAGCTCGCTCATCACAGGCACCGAACCAAACATGCCGGTGCCAAAAACCCAACCGCCCACATAGACCGCGCCTGATGCATCAACCGCAACAGCACTCCCGCCTGCATCCCACGATGCATCTCCATGACGCACCCACAGCAAATTGCCCGCAGGACTGTATTTCGCAACGAAAACAAACGTATCGCCCCCTACAGGTGTGGGCCCGGCGCTCCCTCCTGCAAACACCGCAGTACCAGTGGATCTCCCGGTCACATAGATATTTCCCCCCTGGTCAACGGCAACACCGTAAGCCCTTTGATCTCCGGTTCCACGGATCTCACGAACCCATTTAACCCAGCCCCTGGAATCCATACGGGCCAAGAACCCCTGGGAAGCCCCCCCCGCCGAATCCATGAACTCACCGCCCAAAAAACTCTCCCCAGAGTAATAGCCGCAAATAATCATGTCTTGGGAGCCCGGATAAGCGGCAATCCGGGTACCCACAAGATTACCCAGGGTGTTTGCCTGAAAAGTACGCACAAACCCGAATTCTGCGTGGGCGGCCCCTCCGGCAGCTAGGATGCACAGGGCCCCGGTCACTAAGAACAAAAAGGCTTTCTTCATGGTCTTACTCTTATCAAAAAAGGTGTACGCAGGTTCACTCTTCAACTGCGAATGGTCCACGATAGTAGGGCACCCCCATAATTGAAAACTCCAAAGCTCCGCCAAGAGCACAGGAGGGAGGTTTGGTCACTGTTGCCGCTAGGAAAAATCCAGGAGATAAAAGGCCCCGGATTCACCCTCAAACTCTGATCCCATCGAAGTTCTGTAGGTCAAAGACCATTCATATACACCCCATGGAAGCAGCGAGTCTGCGGTCCAAGTGGTCCCGGCGGTCCAGTGCATCCAATTGGAAATCACAACATCTTCGCCCCTTTTCAACTTTACATTATGCCATTGGGCCTCTTTTACGGCGGTCCAATTGAGAGTAACGGGTTGAGCAAGAACCGGCACTTCATCCGGAACCGAGGGAGGAACAAAGTCCACTGGAGTAACAGTGAAATCCGCAGGTTCCGAGCGCAGGCCGAAGCCGGATACCGGCCCCCAGGGAAGCACGGTCCACTGGTAGTCCCCTGCTGAAAGGGTATAATCAGTGGTGAAACTATTGGAGCCTCTGACCCAGTGAAGGGCTATCAATTCATCGTCCCTTTCAAGCCTAACCTGGTACATCAAGAACCCTTCCATGGGGTCCCAGCCAAAAGTCAGGGACCGGCCCTCCACGCCCTCGGACGGACTCGTGAGTTCCGGCCTGGCACCTATGGAGAACGCAAGAGGAGCGCCCACGGGCTTGAAACCATCCGCCGTATAGGGCCTAACCGAAACCTCGAATCTTCCCGCAGGCAGGTCATTGCTGGTCCACCGGAGGCCTTCTTCGACCCATGGTGCATCATAGACAGTACCTTCATGCTGAATCTCCAAGGAATACGCCAATGCGCCGGGCGTTTCCTGCCACATTAAAATAAGGCTCATATACTCCACAATGGCCACGTATCCTCCGGTCACTATCCCGGCGCCCAGAGTAATATAACCACCATGGGTCTGAAGCAGAATGTGTCCGGAACCCTCTGACTCCACCTTCCCGCGCACGTCGATGGTCCCGTCCAAGGCTTCCACCCGGATGGCGCCCCCTTGTGTTTGTATACCCTCCAAAACCTCGTCGGTAATTGTAACAACCGTGCCGTCAGGCTTAAGCCTATTAACGGATAAGGGGTCTTCCGGAAGCCCCACAGACCCTATCACCAGGGAATCTTGATTACTCAGTGCAACATCGCCCGAACCGGCCCGGGCAGCCACCGTACCACTCCGGACATAAAGCCAGTCATCCCCTCCGATTCCCTCACCGGCGCTGAGCATGAGCGCTTGCGCCCTCAAGACAACCGCGCCCGTATCTTGGGCATCAAAAATCCCTCCGGAATCAGCAGTAATACTCATCAAGCCTGCTGATGCCACCAATCCGGATATCTGCACATCGGATGCAGCCCGGGCTCGGATTGTGCCGCGTTCGCTCCAAACAAATGCCCCTTGGCCTATGAGTACGGAGCCCTCGGAAGCCTCAACATCAATGGACCCGCCTGAGGTTATGATCGTCCCCTCAATTACAAGGTCCCCGCCGCCCACTACTGACACATGACCGGTTGCAGCTCGAACCACGCCGGACCCGTGGATACTTATGTTTTCACCACCTCCGGCGTTTAATAGGATGCTTCCAGCGGACCCGGAACCGATGGTCCCATGAACAGTGATGGCGCCCTCCTCCGTGGTTACGATCACATGCCGGCCGGCTGAGACTTCTTCCAAAATAGCGTGCCCCGACTCCAACGCAGCAAGGACAACGTCACCTGCAGCGCCGGCAATCACCCTCT
>CAYPSZ010000164.1:0-2210 GCA_964413125.1 uncultured Desulfobacterales bacterium | reverse complement strand
TCATATATGCGGGGCTCGATAATGTATTTACACACATCAACCCAGCCCATCTGGACGTTGCCCAGGATCGACCACGCATAACCGTCTATGGTTCCTCTTTCCAGTGCCGTGTAGATATCCGACCCGGGTAATGTCACGGGCGCCGCGCCTAGTGCCTTTGCAAAAGGCTCGTAGGTGCCTGAGACCCTGATCTTCTGCCCCTTTAATTCCTGAGGGCGGGTTACGGCCTTGTTGGTAAAAAAGTGGAACCAGACACCGAACTCAGCCCGGCCCAGGTAGAAGACATTGTGCTTTTTGAGGAGGTCCGCCCTGAAATCGTGGTAGCCCACCTCCCTCTCTCTTACGGGGTCCAGCCTGGTAAGGTGGGTGTATGCCGCGCCTGAGACCTCTCGTCCGTAATAGGCCTCACACCCGAAAATCATGTCTACCACGCCGTTACGAAGCGCCTCGAATTGTTTGAACCCTGGAATGGCCTCCGGTCCGCCAACGTATTTGATCTCCAGCTCACCCTCTGCCCTCTTGTTGATCTCGTCCACAAGGGCCATGAAGGCGGTCATATTAATGTCCCCTTGTGGGAGAAAGGTTACCATTCTAAGAGTGATAGGGCCTTTTCCATAGGCCGGGGAAAGAGCCGGCATCACACCGAGCAGAACAAACAGAACCAATGCCATCCTTTTCATGAGTCCCTCCCTTGATGCTTTTTGATTGATGCGTTTTGATTTAGACACACTTCGGCCGAACCGCTTCGACCATGTTCCGGTGCCAAGGTTCATCCGGCAGGCCCCATCACCTCCTTTCATTTGAAAATGCCTCGTGTCCGGTTGAGATCATCGGAAATCAGATTTACAACTCTCCCTTGGAATATCGGGAAAGAATAGCGCGCATGTCCCTGATGTGCTCGATCATGGCTTTCCTGGCGGACTTAGGGTCTTTGCGCTCAATCTGCTCCGCGATATTTCTGTGGTGAAACGTGATATTGAGCTTGTCTTCCCGGCTCCAATGAATTCGGGAGATGAACTTGAACAGCAGCTCAACGATGGAGGCCTGAAATACACTCAAAAGGGGGTTTCCGGCCGCTGCGGCCAGGGCCTTGTGGAAGTTTTCGTCCCGGCTCTGAAACGTGCTTTTAGAGGCAAATGACTCCTCGAGTTCCTGGATGCTTGTCCAAATATCTCTTATCCGGTCATGTGAAGGATCTACTGCGGCCAGATAGGCGATCTGGGGTTCCAGAATGCCCCGAACTTCCAGGATGTCCTTAATGCCTATGTTCTTCCACTTTATTATGTCACGAAGCAGACTTGTGATTTCCCCTTCGTCCAGGTCCTCGGCAACGAATGTGCCGCCGCCTGTACCCTTGCGTACGGTGATAAAGCCATTGTTTCTAAGAGTCAGGATGGCGGAACGGACAGTGACCCGGCTTGTTCCAAAAATGTCGGCAAGTTCACGCTCGGAAGGAAGCCGCTCACCGGGCTTGAGCTTTCCATCAAATACGGCATCCTTTATCTGGACTACGATCTTTTCGTGGGCCTGCCTGCCGTCCGCTACGTTGCTGAACGGGCTGTTTTGTTCCATCGGTAAGGCTCCTCGTTTTAAGGTCAGCGAGGGGGCTGGTCTAAGGGCTAACCTTATGCCCGGCACACACGTTCGTCAAGGGAAATGATGTCATGATTCTCTGTTCGTTTGGTATTTGCATGATTGCGTTGGAATACCCGCAGATTGAGACCTCGTTGAATTTGCATGATAACGATGGGATGTACCTTGATCGGTTGGAAACCAGAGACGACATGGCTGCCTCTCTGGAAGCTGCCCTGGAGGATGGTGATCCTTCCTTGGTAGCGGCGACCTTGGGTGACATCGTACGTGCAAAGGGAATGGTAGATATCGCGAGGGAGAATGGGCTCGGCCTGAGACTACATGCCATGAGAGAACACCTGTAATGTCAGTGCTGAAAAAACCGTATCACCGGTCGTTGCTTTTTACGTGCTGGCTTCTCACCGGAATACCGGTAATTCGAGGCCCTGGTTAAAGTCCATAATAAGATGTACACAGCAAACGGGGTTTGGATTTCGTGGTTCTGATTGACGCCGAGCGATTCTCAAGCCCTGCATCGGAGTCGTCTGTTATTCACCTTAACACCCGACTCATGTGGGCCGGGGTTTCAGTTTGACACGATGGTTTTTTGCGGGTTAGGATAGGGGTGGAATTCCATT
>CAYPSZ010000163.1:0-4042 GCA_964413125.1 uncultured Desulfobacterales bacterium | reverse complement strand
GAGCGCCTTGTCCAAATCCAGGTGGGTGAGCACCTTCGGATTTTTTCCATAAAGGTACTCGTCGGGTTCGTACTCGCGGCCTCCGGTGGCCAGGATGGTGACACCGTGTTGAACCACTTCGGCGGAAGCACCTGTCGGGCCTGAACGAGGGGGGTTATGAAGTTGCCCACCGTCCCGGTGAAATCCTTAACCTGTGAGTTCATGTACACCATGATTTTTGGATGATTCTGAACCCGGTCCGCCAGCTTTTCCACGTACGCAGGAATGTCTTCGCCTTTCCAGGTGGCCCGAAGCCTACGAGCCACACCGCCCAGTTGGTCGCCTTTTTCCACCAGGTAAGCCTGGTATCCCTGCTCGGCGATGCCCAAGGCCGCTTCCATTCCGGCAACACCTCCGCCCACTATGAGCGCTGCGCGGGTGATCTGCAACGGGATCTGCTGCAGAGGCTCCACAAGGGCGGCCTTGGCAACGGCCATGCGGACCAGGTCCTTGGCCTTGGCTGTTGCCTTTTCAGGTTCGTTCATGTGGACCCAGGTGTTCTGATCCCGAATGTTGGCCATCTCAAACAGATACTTATTGAGGCCGGCGTCGCGTATCGTCTCCTGGAAGAGGGGTTCGTGTGTACGGGGCGAGCAGGAGGCCACCACCACCCGGTTGATCCCCTTTTCCTGAATGACCTCCTTCATCTTGTCCTGGGTGTCCTGGGAGCAGGTGAAAAGGTTGTCTTCCACGTGAACCACGTGGGGCAACCCGGCCGCGTATTCCCTGACCGCGGGCACGTCTGCAACGCCACCGATGTTTATCCCGCAGTTGCAAACGAAAACGCCTATGCGCGGCTCCTCTCCTTCGAAGTCCTTTTCAGGGGGCAATTCCTTAATCCGCGTCATGGTGCCGCGGGCCTCCGCCAGGATCTGTCCCGAGGCGGCAGCCGCGGCCGAGGCCTCCATAACAGAGCTTGGTATGTCCTTGGGGCCCTGAAACACGCCGCAGAGATACACGCCCTCGCGGTTGGTGGACACCGGCGCGAACGTTCCGGTCTCAGCAAACTTATGGCTATTCAGGGTCACCCCCATTTTTTCGGCGAGCGCTACAATATCCTTATTTGGAGAGAGACCGACGGAAAGCACCACCATGTCGAAGTCTTCTTCCCTCGGTTCCCCCGCCTCCGTGACGTATTTTATTCGAAGTGTGTCGTCGTCCCGCGGCACAACCGAGTGAATACGGGATCGTATGAATCGGACCCCGCTTTCATCTTCGGCCCGCCAGTAGTACTTCTCGAAGTCCTTGCCGTAAGTACGCATGTCCATGTAGAAAACGGCCGCGTCCAGATCTTCCTTACTGTGCTCCTTGGCGATCACCGCCTCTTTGATGGCATACATGCAGCATACGGCCGAGCAGTAAGCATGATCGCATTGGTTTATGTCACGGGAACCCACGCACTGAAGCCATGCGATCTTTGTGGGCTCCTTATGATCGGACGGCCGGACCAGATGGCCTTCGTAAGGGCCGGAGGCCGAGAGGATCCGCTCGAACTCCATGCTGGTAACCACGTTGGGGTGCTGTGAATAGCTGTAGGTGTCAAACGCGGATGGATCAAACGGGGTGAATCCAGGAGCCATTACAATGGATCCCACCTCGAGGGTCTTTTCCATTGGTACCTGTTCGTGATCTATGGCTTCGGCCAAGCAGGCCGAGACGCACTGGTAGCACTCCGAACAGATGCCGCACTTGAGGCAGCGTTCGGCTTCTTTGCGTGCCTCTTCCTCTGTAAAACCAAGAGCCAACTCCTTGAAGTTGCCCTCCCTCTCCTCAACGGGAAGCTCCCGCATTTGGATCCTGGGGGACCATTGTTCACCTTCGGTCTCCGGCTTCTCATAGGACCAGTCCTTTTCCCGGTTTTCCCGAAGATCGAGTCCATTGATGTACCGGTGAATGCTTTCGGCCGCTTCCTTGCCGCAATTGACCGCGTCAACCACGGACTTGGGTCCGTAAAAAACATCTCCCCCTGCAAAGACTCCTTCAATCGGGGTTTCCAGTGTAACCGGATCGGCCTTGAGCCCTCCCTGGGGAGAGACGGCTATGCCCTGTGGTTCGGCGAAACCAAGGTCCGAGGCCTGCCCGATTGCCACAATGGCGGTATCCGCAACAATGGAACTGATGTCCGACTCGTTATAACTCGGTTTGAAACGGCCGTCTTCGTCGAATACGGAGGTGCAGCACTTGAACTCCACGCCTGTGAGTTTACCGCCTTCCACCATGAATCGTGTGGGTCCCAGGCTGTTGACGATCTTTACTCCTTCTTCGAGGGCCTCTTCGATTTCATAATCCCAGGCGGGCATCTCTTCCCGCTTCTCCAGGCAGACCAGAGTGACATCTTTGCCGCCCGAGCGCCTGGCTGTAAGTGCAACGTCCACGGCCACATTTCCACCGCCTATCACAACCACGCGGTCTCCGACAGGGACCTCGGCTCCGAGGGCCGTTTCCCGCAGAAAATCCACACCCTTAAGAACCGCTTCATGGTCCTCGCCCGGGACGTTCAGCCTTCGACTGAGATGAAGCCCGGTGGCTATGAACACGGCACGAAAGCCGTCGGCCTTGAGGCTTTCAAGGGATAAGTCCTCACCGAAGGAGACGCCGGTTTTGATCTCGACGCCCATCTCCTCGATGACTTTTATCTCCTCTTTGATGATGTCCCTGGGGAGCCGGTAGGCGGGTATGCCTACGGACATCATGCCGCCTGCAACAGGAAGCTTCTCGAACACCGTTACCGGATAGCCGTTCCATGCCAGGTAATAAGCGGCGGTGAGCCCGGCCGGGCCCGCACCGATCACTGCGATTCTTTCGTCCCGTTTTTCTTCGGCCCGGGGTACGTAGCGTGTCTTGTCGTCCAGGTCCAGGTCGGCGATAAAGCGATGAAGGTGCTGTATGGCAACGGGCTCGTCCAGGTCTCCCCGGGTACAGACCCCTTCGCAGGGATGATGACATACCCGGCCACAGATGGCGGGGAAGGGATGGGCCGCCTTGAAGAGTTCTAAGGCCTCCCTGTACTTGCCTTGGTTGATCAGGGCCACATAACCCTGAATGCTCACATGGGCCGGGCATGTGGCCTTGCAGGGAGCCGTGCCTCGTTTATCAATGGCGAATGCACTGGGCATTGCCTGAGGATAGAGCTTGAATGCGGCTTTCCGTTCCCTCAGCCCCTGGTCGAAAAGATTCGGGACGTCAATGGGGCACACCTTGCTGCACTCCCCGCAGGCCGTGCACTTGGCTATGTCGACGTAACGAGGTTTTTCCCGCAGTTTGACCTGAAAACGACCGGCTTCTCCGGAGATATCCACGACTTCCGTATTGGTCAGAAGATCGATGTTCAGATGACGCCCGCATTCTACGAGTTTGGGTGAAATGATGCACATGGAGCAGTCGTTTGTCGGAAAAGTCTTATCGAGTTGTGCCATGCCCCCGCCGATGGCGGATTGTTTTTCCACCAAATAAACCAGATAACCGGAATCGGCAAGATCCAGAGACGCCTGGATTCCGGCGATTCCGGCACCGACCACCATAACCGCGCCGTTAGGGGAGTTCTTATCACTCATTGGTTCGACCTTCTCCTATTTTTCTGTTTTCGCCTGCGATCAGTCAGCCGCCCGGTCACAACCGGTCATTGCCTGCTTCACCGATGGAACCCCGGAAAATGCCGGTGTATGCCGGACCGTTCGTTTCTTGGCGAAGGGAATGAATACATTTTGATCCTTAAGACCACTTGCCGAAGGCGATCGCATGCCTGCAGGTTTTTATAAGACCGAGGGCTGTTAGGTTCGCCCGATTTCGGGTGGTTTCCTGGAGTTTGTGAAAACGGATACATGCCACAGGGTTTGTTATGTAGTCAAGGAAAAATCACTGCGTGAAAATGGCTCTCAGAATTGGTGTAATCCCCACTCGCTTCAGACTAATATGTGGGAAGAGCATTGCATTTGTTTTCACGATCATCCTTGCTCCGGAAACCGGCGGCGATTGGTTGCACCCAATGAAATGGTGTGGTAAA
>CAYPSZ010000162.1:0-5326 GCA_964413125.1 uncultured Desulfobacterales bacterium | reverse complement strand
CGCCACAGGTTGTGCTTTAGATGATGCTTGATGCGGCCGGCCGTACACATGCCGTTGCCGGCGATGACAATGGCGGGACCGGCCTGCTCATTGATCCTGATGGACTCCTGGGTGGATTGTGTAAACCTGAGGTTGGGCATGTTAAACGGATCCAGACCGAGATCCACGATGGCCCCGGCCTCTTCGTCATAATACGCCTTGTTCTTTCGAAAGATTTCCGTTGCTTTAATAGCCAAGGGACTGTCCAGGTATACCGGCATGTCAGGCAGGAGCCCGGCCCTTTGAAACTCGGCCAGGATGTAAATGATCTCTTGAGTCCTCTCAACTGCAAAGGCCGGAATCATGACCTTCTCCCCATTACCGTGGGCATACCGGATCGCCTCAAGCAGCTCTTTCTTGCTGTCTTCAAAACTGCGGTGGAACCTGTTGCCGTATGTTGACTCGACAAACAGATAGTCGGCCGCAAAGATCTCGTGCGGATCTCTTACAATGAGCTGGTCCTTTTTGCCGAGATCACCGGAGAAGACCACCTTGACCTCCTCCTCATCGCCCTCGCCCACCCAGAGTTCCAGAATGGAGGACCCCAGGATATGCCCGGCGTTGCGAAGCCTGGCTCTGAGCCCGGAATCCACCGTTATGACCCGGTCCCTTTCCACAGGCGCGAAAAACTCCAGGCTCCGCTCAGCGTCCGACGTGGTATAGAGCGGCTGGATCTCCCCTCTGTTCTGACGCTTGTTCTTTCGGCTCTGCCACTCGGCGTCCATTTCCTGAATGTGCGCCGAGTCCAGGAGCATTATTCGGCATAGCTCGGCCGTAGGAGGAGATGTGATGATGCGACCCTGGAAGCCGTCCTTGACAAGTTTGGGAATTCTACCGCTGTGATCAATATGGGCATGCGTCAGAAAAAGGGTGTCAACAGCCTTGGGATCGAAACCCCAATCGTCCCAGTTGCGGCTTTCCATACGGCGGCCGCCCTGAAACATTCCGCAGTCAACGAGTACTTTTCCGCCACCGGGGCTTTCCACCAGATAACAGGAACCGGTCACAGCTCCGGCACCGCCAAGGCACGTCACTCTAACCATCCTAAGCTCCTTTCACGCCGTTTTCACATGGCAGCGGGTCCTGTCCCCTAAATGGCCGCATGTCCCGGCGGGCGGCGGAAGCAGGTATCCCGAAGCCGAGATCACTTGAAGTTGTAGTGCTTCTTTACAGGTTCTTTAACATCCCAGACGCAGGTGAGGCCTTTGGGAAATGTGACGAAGTCTCCCTTGCCGAATTCCACGGACTCCCCGCCCCCGGTCTCCACTACCACCCTTCCCTCCAGGAGATAGCACTCCTCGGTGTCATCATAATGCCAATCGAACCTCGAAATCTCTTTTTGCCACACGGGCCAGTTGGAAACGCCTCTCTTTTCAAGATCTTCTTTGCCGGGCTTCTGAATCTCGATCTTGTTGCTCATGTCTTCCTCCTTTGTTTGATAAACGCCTTCTTGTGCATGATCGGCAGTCCTCGGTCACGCAGGCTCAACACGTGAGGTGAAAGCACGCACCCACGCGCCCTGTTGAGACGTGGTGATTGAAAATCTCCGCGGCCTTTTTGTTTCGCTCCCACAGGAAGCGGATGCCGCATTTAAGCATCCGTTCCTCGAGGCCCGGTTCAGGGCTCATGCGTCCGAATACGCCCGTCCCCGCCACTATCACATCCGGTCCGCCTGCAACAAGTTCTGAAATATCCTCCATTGACAGGTGATGCCCACGTTGCCTGCGCCATCCGTCCACAACTCGGCCGTCGGGATGGATGATCAGATCCGACGTGAAGGTCCGCCCGTCAAGAACGAGTTTTCCGAATGCAATCCGTTCAATCCGCATGCCTGATCCCGTTGGAAACTCGGCCGCCGTCTCCACAATCGTCCGGCGTAATAACAG
Source organism: uncultured Desulfobacterales bacterium (assembly GCA_964413125.1). Taxonomy (GTDB): domain Bacteria; phylum Desulfobacterota; class DSM-4660; order Desulfatiglandales; family HGW-15; genus JAIPEI01. The sequence goes on along the minus strand of CAYPSZ010000162.1, from coordinate 3,401 downwards.
ACGAGGGTGTTTGAAACCGAACCGGCCTAAGCAGGAACGCACTTTATCATATTCCAGGTGAAAAATCACGTCTGGTTAGCTGTTAAGCTGGTGGGCCGGTCTTCCTCTTTCAAGAAAGCCTGACGGAAAAAACCGTTATGCTTTGCCCTCAAGGAATACAATCTGATATAGGAAACTCAAGACCACGACCCGAACCTTGAACGCCCGATTCAGTCCTTTCCCCCATCTTTACGAGGGACACGAGGGACAGAAACTAATTGCGAATCTGTAAGCAAGGAGACCCTTCACAATGGAAACAGTCCCGGCCCAAGAAATCGCAGCCCGCCTCACTCTATTTCAAGAGTCGCTCAAGGAAAAAGAACTCGACAGCGCGCTCATCTTCCACAACGTGGGTCTTTACTACTTTGCCGGCACCATCCAGACATCCTTTCTTTTTGTCCCTGCCCGAGGCGAGCCCATGCTCATGGTAATCAAGTCCCTGGACAGGGCCAAGCGGGAGTCCCCGATCAAAAGAGTGGTGCACATCCCGGCCAGGCGGGAGATTCCCGCTGCCCTGGAGCAGGCGGGACACCGCCTTAAAGGCCGTGTTGGGCTTGAACTGGACGTATTGCCGTCGGCGTTCTTCCTATGGTTGCAAAGAACCTTTCCCTCTTGTGAGTGGAAGGACGTCTCAAGGATGATCCGGATCCAGCGGATGATAAAATCCGAATATGAGGTGACCCAAATCCGGCGTGCCTTGGAGATCGAGCATATCGCCTTCAGGGATCTTCAGAGCTTTCTTAAGGAAGGCCTGACCGAGTTGGAGGTTGACGGGCGACTTGCCATGGTGGCCCGGAAGAACGGCCATCAGGGAATCGTACGCATGCGAGGCTGGAATCAGGAAATGACTTATGCCCACGTGCTGAGCGGCCCGAACGGAGATGCGGCCTCCTACCTGAACAGCGCCCACGGCGGAGCGGGCACCTGTCCCGCCATGCCTCAGGGCGCCGGACACAAGACCATACGTCGAAACGAACCCATCGAGGTGGATTTGAGTCTGGGAGTCAACGGTTACGCGGGGGACCAGTCCAGGACCTATGTTATAGGTAAACTTCCCGAATCGCTGCAGAAGGCCCATGACTGTTCCCGGCGCATTCACGACCTCTTCACCCAAACCGCACGGCCCGGGATGCGCTGCAATGAAGTTTACATGATGGCTGAAACCGAGGCGCAACGGGCCGGTATGGCCGGCGTGTTCATGGGCCATGGTCTTGATCAGGTCAGGTTCGTCGGCCATGGAATCGGCCTGGAAGTGGATGAACTTCCCATCCTTGCTCCGAGGTTTGACCTGCCTCTGGAACAAGGCATGGTCCTGGCCCTGGAGCCCAAATTCGTGCTTCCCGGAGAGGGCCTGGTGGGGTTGGAAGACGACTACCTTGTAACGGAAAACGGCGTGGAACGTCTCACTCTCACGGAGCAGGAGGTGCTTCGGGTGATGGAGACTCCATGAAATTATTCTTAGTGCTCTCAAATAGAATGCTTCCAAGAGAAAGGAGGGCCCGATATGAGGGATGACAGGCCCATACGCAAGGGGTCCAAACGGATCCGCCCGGAAGACGTGGACGAGGCCGTGCGCAGGCTCCGAGGAGAGATTGGAGAGAAAAAATCGGACTACAGGGAGGCCTCGCTAAGGATCCACGGCCTCATCTGCGCCAAATGCGGGAGGGAATTCGGTCACGCAGACCGGCATCTCTTAACAGTGCACCACAAGGACGGCAACCACCACAACAACCCGAGTGACGGCTCAAACTGGGAGAACCTCTGCGTTTACTGCCATGAGGACGAGCACAGCCGAGGCCTTCTGGGCGACTACCTGACAGGCGACAAGGCCTGACAGAGTGCAAAATAATTGTACCTGCGAGGCCTGCTGAGCGAAAGGACCCCGGCGAATGGCTCCCATGAAGGTTCACCCGTAAATCCTTTCCTCCACCAGACGATAGGCCATCTCAGTGGGGGTGACCCCGGCGCTTCGGGCCTCCTCCAGGAGCCGCCGGGTCTCGTCCCGGCATATTCTCTCGATACGCTCCATAAGGGGCCCCATGGCCGCTTTTTCCTGGTGCACAAACTCCTCATAACCGGTCATTACGCCGCCTATGTTATGCCACCAGTCGAGTACGAAAAGGATACCAGCCTCTTCCACCAAGCGCGCCATGGCGTACTCGTCTTCCTGGCTCGCAGCCCTGAGTTGATTGTTGGCGGGCCCGGCTATGACCTTGAAACGCATGCCTGGAATCCGATCCTCAGTGAGTACGCCGCCCTGTGCACACGGGGAAAACAGGTCGGCATCAACAAAATAGATCTCCTCCGGTGAAACCACTTCAATGGCTGCGCCTGCATGGGCCTTTTGAAAGGTCTCCACCGCCTCGGGTCTTATGTCCGCCAGCACAAGAGAAGCTCCTTCTTCCAAATAGTAACCTGCCAGGTGATACCCGACCGACCCAAGGCCCTGGACAGCAATACGCTTTCCCGCCAGGGAATCCGCCCCCTCCAGGAAAGCCACAGCCTGCTTCATGGCATGGTAGGTGCCCCAGGCCGTAGGACGGCCGGTGGGTCCCAGAAAACCCTTGGTTCCACCTGCAAATCCGAATGAGAAGTTCGCCCGCACCACATCGGCCAGTTCGGCCGGGTAATTCATGTCCGGCCCTGTGGTGTTACGGGTGCGGTCGTTGGCGTATGCCAGGAACCCCACTTCATCCAGATCATCCAGATCCACCGGGCCAGCATGCACGGTGATCTTGCATCCGCCGCAAGGGACATGAGCCGCCACATTCTTGAAGCTCATGCCGCGGCCAAGGTTCATGCCGTCCACGATCACGTCGAATTCAGGCTCCCGGGGCTCGTGCCTGCGGATTCCGCCCATGACCACCGCCTGGCTCCTGTTGTGAACCCCGAGTTTCACGCTGTGGATGTGGTTCATGAAGCGTATATCCTTCTTTACCCAGTAAAACCCCTCCATGAGTTGATGTCCGCCCTTTCGCATGAGCCCGATGACCCGCTCCAGGTAATCGGACAGACCGTGCTTTTCAAAGATGGCACGGCTTTCGCGGTCGTTGAAAAAGGCGGCGTTGGGGGTAAGTATGGAATAGACGGTGAACTCACGGTTATAGTCACTCCACCTTATGTCGTCGTCCCACTCCCTGGCCGTGTAGACCACCGAGAGGTCCTTACGCCGGTCATAATGAATTCTAATGCGATTAAGGCCTTCGTCACGAAGGACATCGAACAGGCTTTCTGTCATTGGGACACTGTCTCCTTTCAATCCGGAAGTCATGCACCAGCCGTACCACAAGAACAGACTTGAACCAATTGGAAAAGGCATTGTCCGTTTTCATTTCACACCGGCACACATTGAATTCCATCGT
>CAYPSZ010000161.1:0-4600 GCA_964413125.1 uncultured Desulfobacterales bacterium | reverse complement strand
GTATGTTTAGAGCAACCCGCGCAAAACCGAGGCCAGCCGGGCGTCCTCGCCGCCTTTGCCTCCCATTTCGGCCAATACGTCCTGGATGCGCCGGCGTTTTGCGGTATCGGCATCCGCGACCTGGGTCACCTGTTTTTCCAGGTTTTCGACTTTGGTGGAAACCTCCTGGATCTGTTGTTCCACCTTCTCCGAGGCGGCCTTCTGCACCTTGACCACCTCCTTCTCCATCTGTCTTAGCATGGACCGCCGGTCCCACAAGGCAAAGCCTACGGTCATGAGGACAATGGCGACGAACGCGGCAATAATGGCCGTCATCAAGTTCGTGATGGTCTCGAACTGGTTGTTGACCTGTGCGAACTGGCTGTTGACCTGCACAAAGCGGGCATTCATGTCATCGCGCAGTTCAACAAAGCGCTTGTCCACCTGCTCAAAGCGCTTATCCACCTGCTCAAAGCGCTTATCCCCCTGCTCGAAGCGCTTATCCACCTGCTCAAAGCGTTGATTCATTTCGGCCCGCAGGTCCTCAAGCCGCTGGGTAAACTGCTTCATAAACATCTCAAGGGTGGTCTCCAGGCGAATCAAGCGCTCCCGATCTTCATTTGTAAAACCGGTTGCCTGCGCCTCAGTGCTCAATACCGTAATGCAGCCGACCAGAAACAGTCCCATCAACCCGAAGGCCCATTTTCGCCGTCTCATTTGCATAATGGCCCCTTTCCTCAATCATTATTTTCAGTACGCGTACGCCCCAATAGCCGCAGTTCTTCCCAAAGTAAGTCTTTGGCCGACCGGGCGGCGTCCCTGGCGTGTTCGAACAAGATCTCTCCACCAAGTTGAGAAACCGCTTGCGGTCAGCGGCGATCCAATCTCAATTTTAGGGCCTTTTGAAATTGAAGTCAACCCCTTCAGGAGCCTTCCAATGCATTTTCATGCCCTTCGCGTGACTTGCCTCAGAAAGTAATAAAATAATGAACGTCCCCTATTCCGCATTGGGAAAGGGGACGTGCTGGATGTAATCAGACACCCAAATAGGAAGCGCTATCCAAATCAGATGATTATGCTATATCCTACAATATCATTGACAGTTCCGATGGGGTTCTGTAGTTCTTGAGCGCATAATAGAGTGCCGGAGACATATTTGCAAACCCGATTGAAAACAGGCTATTTAAAGGAGCGTATATAATCCAATGGAAGTCTCCCTGGTCTTGGATGAGGAACGTAAAGCCGCGTTGAGGGAAATCGCCATGAACCTGCCGGATATCGTATTGAACGACAGGCAGTTGTGCGATTTCGAGCTTCTGGCCTGCGGGGCCTTCTCGCCCCTTAAGGGCTTCATGAACAAGCCGGACTATGAGTCCGTGCTGGATCGCATGCGCCTTCAAGACGGCCGCATCTGGCCTTTACCGGTGTGCCTGGACGTGTCCCACACCACGGCCCGTCCTCTGGAGGCAGGGCAGTCCGTGGCGCTGCGGGATCCGGAAGGCTTTCTCCTGGCCATTCTCCACATGGAGGACCTCTGGGAGATCGACCGGGAAAAGGAGTTCGAAAAGGTCTTCGGCACCGCCGATCCTGAACATCCGGGTGTCCGAACCCTCTCGACCGGACTCGGGGATGTATATTTGGGAGGCAGCCTGGAGGCCCTGAGCTATCCTCTTCATTTCGATTTCAAGCAGCTCAGGCACACGCCTCTTGAGGTGCAGGGGATTTTCCAGAAGATGGGGTGGAAAAGGGTGGTGGGTTTCCAGACCAGCAACCCCATTCACAGGCCCCAGTTCGAGATGACCCTCAAGGCCATGCGGCAGGCCCGCGCCAATCTCCTGTTGCTGCCAACGGCAGGCATGGCCCGCCCGGGGGACTTCGATCACTACACCCGCGTGCGGTGCTATCGCCGCATCATGCACCACTACCCGCCGGACTCTTTCCTGATCAACCTTCTCCCCCTGGCAATGCGAATGGCGGGCCCCAGGGACGCTCTCCTGCACACCATCATAGCCAGGAACTTCGGCTGCACCCATTTCATTGTGGGTCACGGCCACGCCAATCCCGAGCCCATGACGGGCGGGAAGCAATACTACGGGGACGATGAGGCCAAAGAACTCACCGTCAGCCTGTCGGACGAGATAGGCATCGAGATAATCCCGTTCAAGGAGATGGTCTACCTCCCCTTCGAGGATGAGTACAGGTTTGCGGACCAGGTGCCTGAAGGCACCCAGACCGTGGCCCTGTCCGGCACGGACATTCGCGGGCGCATCCGCCAGGGGCGAAACATTCCCATGTGGGCCACGTTCGATGAGGTGGTGGAGGAGTTGCGCAAGGCCTACCCAATGCCCCATAAGCAGGGCATAACGGTTTTCCTGACCGGGCTTTCGGGCGCAGGCAAGTCCACCATAGCCCGGATCCTTTACTCACGGTTCCTGGAGATCGGCGAGCGTCCGGTGACGCTCCTTGACGGGGATATCGTGCGGCGCAACCTGTCCAGTGAGCTGTCCTTCAGCAAGGAGCACAGGGACATAAACGTGCTCAGGATAGGGTTCGTGGCGAGCGAGATAACCAAGAACCGCGGAATAGCCATCTGTGCTCCCATAGCGCCCTACGAGCACACCCGGCGGAAGGTGAGAGGCGTCATAGAGGAGTACGGAGGGTTCATCGAGGTGCACGTATCCACGCCCATTGAGGAATGCGAGCGGCGCGACCGCAAGGGCATGTACGCCAAGGCCCGTGCCGGCCTGATCAAGGGGTTCACCGGTGTGGACGACCCCTATGAAGAGCCTCTGAATCCGGAGGTGCGCATCGACACGACCCACATGAAACCTGATGAGGCGGCCCAGGAAATCCTTCTCTACATGGGCGAGCGCGGCTACATATAAGATAGGAGGGCCGGCCTCAAGAAGAACGGACGCGGGCAGTTATGCGAATGGGAGTTTTTCAACGAAGTCAACAACGTCCCCTAAAATCTTTTGCGGTGGCGGCGGTGTTGGCGGCGGTTTTGTGCAGCCCGGTTGCGGCGGCTCGGGCAGGGGACCTTGAAGGAGGCCGAACCCCGGGCAGCCTGGTGGATGCCATACAGGCGGTCAAGCCGGGTGTGGTGGCGGTCGGCACCTACTATTTCAGGGACACGCCCAAGGCCAGGTTCTACGGCACGGGCTTTGTAGTGGGTGACGGGCGCAGCATAGTCACCAACCACCACGTAGTGGAGCAGATAAGGGAAAAAGAGGCCATAAGGCACCTTCGGATATTTCACCCGCAGCTTCCTTCCACAGGGGCGGAGGCTTTTACTCTCAGGCAGGACGAGACCCACGATGTCGCCCTTTTGGGTATCAAGGGCGAGGCCCTTCCACCGCTTAGGCTCGGGGATTCAAGAGGCGTAAGGGAGGGTGAAGAGGTGGCCCTGACCGGTTATCCCATCGGCATGGTTTTGGGTCTCAATCCCACAACCCACGCAGGCATAATCTCTGCCGTGGCGCCCATCTTATTGCCCAGTCCCACGGCACGGGCAATTGAGCGGGAACTCATTCCCTTTCTGCGGGATCCGTTCGACGTTTTTCAGGTGGACGCCACCGCCTACCCGGGCAACAGCGGAAGCCCGCTATACCGGCGGCGCACGGGCGAAGTCATAGGCGTTATCAACCAGGTCTTTGTGAAGGGTAAAAAAGAGCACATCCTCAAGGAGCCCACCGGCATCACATACGCCATCCCCATCGAGCACGTCAAAGCGCTGATGAGATAATAGGGGACGTACATCATATTATTACTTTTCAGCCTCGATGCAATATTCTCGCTCTCGCACCAGATACGCAACCCTTCTCAACAGGGTTTCGTCACACGCGAACTCAATTCCCTGAACTGACCGTCCACGGCCGGCCTCGCAAGCCTGAACACGGGCACTTCATGACGGGCGAGGCCCCGCTGGATCAAAAGAGGCGTCCGGTCATAGGCCGCCGAAGCCGGCGCAACGCTGTAAAATCCGAGGATTTTCTTGCCGGCGCCATCGTTGACCGCCAAAAACTATGCCATCCCCTGTTATCACTTATAAACTCTCTCACCAGCAAGTAATAGCACTTTTTGATACATACGTTCATCAATCCAGAAATGTTTTTCTGATCTGAGCATATCGATCAAAGATTTAACAAACTCTGCAAAAGATGAACATGCTTGATATGCAAGAGGTTGCCGATTGGAGTCGAATTGCTGACAATCATATAGCGTTTTCCAGGCATGAAATATCCTTTGTCAGATCTTCAGAATCACTATGAAACGCGATACAGTTTTCGGATAGAAAGCGTTCAAACGCCATTCGGTTCATGTTTAAAAGAGCAGCCCCCTGGCCTGATGTAATGATCCGCTCCTCATAGAGCCTCAAAACAAGCTCACGCATGATAATGTCCTTAGCTCTGTTTGGAGGAAGCTTCATTTGCGAAGCTACCTTAGAGGGTATTTCCAGAATAATGGATTCCATGGTGTTTCCTCTGGTCTACTGATTAACTTTAAGTGAAGTGCTAAGTAGTTATAAGAATTCGCTTTCTGGAGATAAGAGGTTAGATGAAACGGTCTTGGTGTGCAAGGGGGGACGTATGCAAGGGGGGACGCCCTTTATATCTTTACA
>CAYPSZ010000160.1:0-15133 GCA_964413125.1 uncultured Desulfobacterales bacterium | reverse complement strand
CCGTTACGTGGACGAGCGGTACGAGGACCGCATGCTCCTGGCCGAGGCCAACCAGTGGCCCGAGGACGCGGCGGCATACTTCGGGGACGGGGACGAGTGCCACATGGCCTTTCATTTTCCGGTCATGCCCCGCCTCTTCATGGCCCTGCGCATGGAGGACCGGTTCCCGGTCATCGACATCATGGAGCAGACCCCGGAGATCCCCGACTCGTGCCAGTGGGCCATGTTTCTTCGCAATCACGACGAGCTGACCCTGGAGATGGTGACCGACGAGGAGCGGGACTTCATGTACCGCGCCTATGCCCACGACCCGCAGATGCGTATCAACCAGGGAATCCGGCGGCGACTGGCCCCGCTCATGGAAAACCGCCGCAAGCGCATCCAGTTGATGCTGGGTCTTTTGTTCTCGCTCCCCGGGACGCCGGTCCTGTACTACGGTGACGAGATCGGTATGGGAGACAACGTCTACCTGGGAGACCGCGACGGTGTCCGAACACCCATGCAGTGGAACGTGGACCGGAACGCGGGTTTCTCATCGGCCAACCCTCAGAGCCTGTATCTGCCGGTGATCATTGACCCGGAATACCATTACCATGCCATCAACGTGGAAGCCCAGCAGAGGAACGCCAGCTCCCTCATGTGGTGGACCCGGAGGCTCATCGCCCTCAGGCGGCGGCACCGCGCGCTCGGCCTCGGTAAGCTCACGTTTCTCGGCTGTTCGAACAACAAGATTCTGGCCTTTTTCCGCGAGCATGAGGAAGAGAGCGCCCTGGTGGTGATCAACCTGTCCCGCTTTACGCAGTTCGCCGAACTTGATCTGTCGATGTTTCAGGGCATGACGCCCGTAGAGATGTTCGGGAGGACCGAGTTCCCGGTGATCGGCGAACAACCCTACTTCTTCACCATTAGTCCCCATTCCTTTTACTGGTTCGAGCTACGGACCGACCATATGGGTCTCCAGTCACCGAGAACGGCAACCGCGGAGGATGAGGCCGACCTCCCGGTGATCGACGTCGAGCGGACCTGGAGGGATGCCTTCCGCCCGGAAGCCCTCCCCCGCCTGGTCCAATTTCTGGCCCGATGGCTACCGCGCCAGCGCTGGTTCGGTGACAAGGCCCGCCGAATCAAAAACATCCGGATCATGGAAAGCATTCCACTCCCGGCTAAGAGGCCGGCCGGCTACATCCTTCCGGTGGAGGCCTCGTTCGCCGAAGGCGACCCTCGTATCTACGTCTGCGCCTTTGCCCTGCTCCAAGGTGCTCACGCGGAGGAGACTCTGGAGCAGAACCGGTCTCAGGTACTGGCCCGGCTGCGTACGGGCGCGGATCGAACGTTGGGTTACCTTGCGGACGCCATGCTTACACCGGACTTTCCCCTCTGGCTCCTGAAGGCCTGCGCCAGGCGACAGGCGTTCGAAACCACGGGCGGCAGAGTACTCTTTCAACCCGAGCCCGGGTTTCGTCAAATGCGGGAGGCAGAGGGAGGCGGCCTGGTGCCCGAGCCGATCAAGGGCGAGCAGAGCAACTCCTCGGTCATTTTCGGCGAGCAGTTCGTGCTCAAGCTGTTCCGGCGCCTGGAGCCTGGTATCAATCCGGATCAGGAAATCGGGCACGTGCTCACTCGCGAAGGATTTGAACACACGCCCCCGTTGGTTGCGGCCTTCGAGTACCATCCCCACCACCGTGAGCCCATGAGCCTGGGAGTGGTCCAGGGCTTCGTGTCCAACCAGGGCGACGCCTGGGAATACACCCAGGGAGCCCTGGCCGACTACTTCGAGCGTGCTCTGGCCCACCCGGAGGATATCTTTTTGGGAGCCGCGCCCAAAGAGCGCCTATTGGAAACCGCCGCTCGGCCGCCTGAGGAAGAGGAGGCGGTCATCATCGGCCCGTTTCTGGAATCCGCCCGGCTCCTGGGCCGCTGCACGGCCCGGATGCATATAACCCTGGCCGGGGTTAAGGATAGCCCGGACTTTGTCCCGGAGGCCTTCACCAGCCTGTACAAGCGGTCGCTGTACCAGTCCATGCGGAACCTGACCGGCCGGGTCTTTCGCACCCTGGACCGCAAGACCGCCGGGCTCCCGGAGGAAGAACAGGCCCTGGCGGATTCCCTGATTCGCCGAAAGAACGACCTTCTGGAATGTTTCCGCGATGTATTGAGACTGGAGGATCCAGGACTCAAGCTACGCATTCACGGCGACTACCACCTGGGGCAGGTCCTTTACACCGGCGGGGACTTTGTCATAATTGATTTCGAAGGTGAGCCGGCGCGTCCGCTTTCGGAGCGGAGAAAGAAGTATTCCCCGCTGCGGGACGTAGCCGGCATGCACCGGTCCTTCCATTACGCGGCTTATGCCGGCCTGCATCGTCAGCAGGCCGTGGGAATGACCCAGGGGTTGGAAAAGGGAAAGGGGGCTGTCCTGGCGGAGTTCTGGTGCCGCTGGGTTTCGGTCGCCTTTCTGAAAGAGTACCTGGCAGTGGCTGCGGACGGGGGATTTCTGCCTGCTTCCACTGATCTGGGTACGCTCCTGGATGTCTTCCTAATGGAAAAGGCGGTGTATGAGCTGGGTTACGAGCTGAACAACCGCCCGAACTGGGTGGCCATCCCCCTGAGGGGGCTCATCCGTCTACTGGAAGAGAGGGAGAGATCCGAATACGAATAGAAAAACGCCAAGACACGAGAGGAGCAGACCGAAACCATGGTTACAAATCGAAGCACCCTTCTGACTGATGACGATCTTTACCTGTTCAACGAGGGATCCCATCTTCACCTCTGGAAGAAGCTGGGAGCCCGCCCATTAAGCCGGGAAGGAAAGGCCGGCGCCCACTTCGGGGTGTGGGCGCCGAACGCAGAGGCGGTATCGGTCATGGGAGATTTCAACGGCTGGAAACCGAACGAACATAACCTGGCGCCGTCCGGGAGCTCGGGTATCTGGGAGGGGTTCATACCCGGCGTGGAAAAGGGCGCCTGCTACAAGTACCACATCCGCTCAAGGTACAACGGCTACAGGGTGGACAAGGCCGACCCCTTCGGCGTTCTTCATGAGACCCCGCCCCGCACGGGATCGATCCTGTGGGACTTGGATTACGAATGGAACGACCGGAAATGGATGGAATCCCGAGCTCCCCGCAACAGCATCCAGGCGCCCATCAGCATCTACGAGGTCCACGTGGGCTCCTGGATGCGCAGGCTGGATGACGAGAACCGTCCCTTGAGCTACCGTGAGATGGCTGCGAGCCTGAGCGAGTACGTCCGGTCCACCAACTACACCCACGTGGAGTTCCTTCCCGTGATGGAACACCCCTTTTACGGATCCTGGGGATACCAGGTCACGGGGTTCTTCGCACCCACCAGCCGGTACGGCACCCCCCAGGACTTCATGTACCTTGTGGACACTCTCCATCAAAACGGCATAGGCGTGATCCTGGACTGGGTTCCGAGCCACTTTCCCAAGGACGAGCACAGCCTGGGATACTTCGACGGCTCTCACCTGTTCGAGCACGCAGACCCCCGCCAGGGGCTCCATCCGGACTGGGACAGCCTGATCTTCAATTACGGGCGCAAGGAGGTTCAGAGCTTCCTGCTCTCGAGCGCTCTTTTCTGGCTGGATGTGTACCACGCGGACGGTCTTCGGGTGGACGCGGTGGCCTCCATGCTCTACCTGGACTACTCCCGAGAGGAGGGGGATTGGATCCCCAACCGCTACGGGGGACGGGAGAACATCGAGGCCATCGAGTTCCTGCGCCGGCTCAACAAGGAGGTGTTCCGTCTCCACCCGGACGCCCAGACTATCGCCGAGGAATCCACGGCCTGGCCCATGGTGTCGAGGCCCTCTTATGTGGGCGGCCTGGGCTTCGGCATGAAGTGGGACATGGGATGGATGCACGACACTCTGGACTACATGTCCAGGGATCCCATCCACCGGACGTATCATCACAGTCATCTCACCTTTCGAAACATGTACGCCTATAGCGAGAACTTCGTCCTGCCGCTTTCACACGACGAGGTGGTTCACGGAAAGGGATCCATCCTCCGGACCATGCCGGGCGACGAGTGGCAAAAGTTCGCTAACGTGCGCCTCCTCCTGGCCTACATGTTCTGCCAGCCCGGAAAGAAGCTCCTGTTCATGGGAATCGACATCGGTCAGTGGAACGAGTGGTATCACGAGGCCCAGTTGGACTGGCATCTTTTGGAACGCCCCCTCCACGCAGGCCTTCATCGTCTCGTGGAGGACCTGAACCGATTGTACCGTGAGGAACCCGCCCTGCACCTGAAAGATGCGGAACCGGGAGGGTTCGAGTGGATCGACTGCAACGACGCACAGCAGAGCACACTAAGCATGATCCGCCGGAGCCGCCGGGAAGGAGACGAGATCCTGGCCGCCTGCAACTTCACGCCGGTGCCCCGGGCCAACTTCCGCATGGGCGCTCCTGCCGGGGGACTCTGGTCGGAGATTTTCAACAGCGACGCCTTGATTTACGGGGGCAGCGGATGGGGCAACATGGGAGGTGTGGAGGCTGCGCCCGTCTCGGTGCACGGCCGGCGCCACTCCCTGACCCTGTCCCTTCCGCCGCTGGGGGCGGTTCTCTTCAAGAGACATGGCGACCAGCATGGGGGATAAGATCGAAATAAAAAGGAGCTTACGGTCCGGTAATCGACGGTTTTTTTCAGAAGGCATAATGAGTGAGATCCGGATGGGCGCCCGGGGTTATGGCGGGTAAGAAGGTACGAAGAGGTCGTAAGGGCTGCATCCGCATGCGCTACCATCCGTACTCCCCTGTCAACGCCACGAAGCGGCATCCCCCCAGATTCTCTTTCGTGAGCCGTTCCCCCTGCCTTGTGAGCTTGGTCAACATCTGGCTGTAGCGATCCCCAAGAGGGATAAGGAGGCGACCGCCGTCGGCAAGCTGCTCCAGCAGGGGGTCCGGGACTCTGGGTGCGCCGGCCGTAACCATGATGGCGTTGTAAGGGGCGTTTTCGGGCCACCCCAAAGTACCGTTGGACACATGATAGAAAATGTTGTCGTACCCCAACTCGTCCAAAATCTTCCTGGCACGCTCCTGGAGCTCCTTTAACCGCTCTACCGTGTAGACCTCGGAGGACAGCTCCGCTAGAACGGCCGCCTGATACCCGCTTCCGGTACCGATCTCCAGGGTCTTCTCGCCGCCTGTGAGCTCAAGCGCCTCGGTCATCCAGGCGACCATGTAAGGCTGAGAAATGGTCTGCTCCAGCCCGATGTGGAGGGGACGGTCGTCATAGGCCTCCTGCTTCATACCCTCAGGCACGAAGCGGTGCCTGGGGACCTTGCCCATGGCCTCGAGCACCAGAGGATCCCGAATACCCCGTGGAACGAGCTGCTCAGCGACCATCCTTTCTCTTGCACGCTTCTTGTCATGCATCGTATGCGCCTCCTTCAACCATCTTTGAAACCGAGCACGTCACACCTGTTTTCTCGCGTTCAGGATCGCTTCGATATTGCGCTCAGCCCAATCATACACACGATGTTCTGTCTCAACGTACTCGATCAACCGATCGGACAGGCGGCATCCCCTTTCCAGGGCTTCAGCGATTTTCCGGCCCGCCTCCTTAGGCTTCATGGGATCCACGAACACCACGCCGTCATCCTCTCCGAATTTCTTCATCCGAAGCACCCTGGCCGCACCGCTTGTGCTCAGCACCAGAAGCCCCCGCATCTCTCTACTCTTGTGCTTCTGCGAAAGGATGTACTCGAAAGCCACGAGGTTCATACCGTCCTCCAGCGGGGTGACAAGCATCACATCCACCTCCTTCATGAACCGGTAGTTTTCAGGGGAGGGAATTCCTTTGTCCAGGTGCACGATCCTCTCCTCTTCGGACAGCCGCCCATTGATACGGTTCATCTCTGTCTCCAGATCCGCCTGAAGCTTCCGATACTCGGGATTGGACATCCGGCTGGGGGATGTAACCTGAAAAAAGCAGGCGGTGCGGTCCTTCTTCCGGAGACTGTTCCGGGCGTGGAAATAGACTCTCAACCTCTCCATCAGCCCCTTGGTGTAGTCTCTACGCTCCAGCCCGCCGAAAAGCACCTTGTTTCGGCCTCGCTCCTCCTGTATCCACTTCCGCAGGCTTCTCCCCTCCACTTCGTGCTCCAGGGGCTTTCCGGGCCCGACTTCGGCGAGGATTTTGTCCACATCCAGGCCGATGGGGAGCGCGCCTATCGTGGTGACCCCTCCCCGGCGGTGGATCTCGTAGCACTGATCCGCGACTCGGATGTCCACGGGAAACCACTCCTCCAAGGCCTCGAGATAGTTATCGCAGTACTCCTTGGTGTGGAAGCCGATGAAGTCGTTGTGGAGCATTCCCCAGGTCACCTTCTTCAAAAGGCTTTCCATGCTTTCGTCAAAGGGGTCGTAGACCTGGGCCTTGATCCGTCCCCTCTTGTCCTCCCGAATCAGACCCTGTATCTCGTGTATATTGAAGAACGGGGTGTGCATGAACTGTCCCACATGGATGTGCTTTCTGGTGTCAGGAGCGACGCCTTCCTGCCGAAGGAGTGCCTTGAAGTCCTCGGAAACCCGCATCAGGTGATAGTCCTGATTCCAGACTACGGTTTCCTCGTTCGTTCTCATGAGAGATCCGCTCTTCTGAATTTCGTCCAGCACGGTGTTGGCGAAGGTCAGGCCGCTGCTCGTATATTGAATGAAGTCGCTTTTCTGGAACTCCGGCCTGGGAAACGCGCTGCTCTTCTTATAGAAGAGCGGGGGGCGCGTCAAATGAATCAGGGGCCAGAGGAAACCGTTGGCGAATCGGCTGTAGTAGCTGTGCATATGAGGGGTGTCGAAGAAGACAAAGCGCATGAAAAAATCGTACTCTCCGTATCGAAAGTGCATGCGGTTATCCGGATCTATCTCGATGTGCGGAAACCATTGAGGCGCAAGGCCCTTCTCTTTCATTCTCTGAAAGAGATGGCTGTAATGTCCCCTGGCCACGTCCACATCCCGATCGCCCATGGACGAGCCGAGCCAGGTGGTTCGCCACGCCCCGGGGCGAAGAAGGCCCGACATGGCCTGGACCAGCCCCCCTTCACCGAATCGGGGCGGCGACGGCCATTTGTCGTTTTCCAGGCGGTGCTCCACCTGGTTCAGGAACTCGCTGGTGAAACTGAAAGGTCCTCGATTCGAAACAATTACCAGATCTCCCATATCAGACACACCTCACATTGCAGGACTGCGGCTGCTCCGGTGAAGAATGAATCAGCCTGCCGGTTGTCTCACAAAATAACAGTTTCTGTTGCGTAAAGGTCTATCTTCATTGACAAATATTATTACACCCGGGAATCCGGTCCTGCAATAGGTTCCATCATGTATTCGACGGCTCTCGATGCCTACTGTCCACTGATCGTATGAATCCATGATTTACCCCATTGCCCGGTTCACTACCTTATTGTCAAATGACACATATGGAGGAGTTGGTCTTATGAAAGATAAACGCTGTAGCTCGCTTACCCTGTCCCGTTTTCGATTCGATGCGGTAATCTTCGACATGGACGGCGTCATTACCCGGACCGCCTGGGTGCATGCAGCGGCATGGAAGGCGCTTTTCGACGAGTTCCGCGAGGCATCGGACGGCCGGTGGAGGCCCTTTGACCCGGATACGGACTACCAGCATTACGTGGACGGTAAGCCGCGCCTGGATGGCATCCGAAGCTTTCTTGAGTCCCGTGAACTGGAGCTGCCGGAAGGAAGTCCTGAGGATACCGCACGAAATTTCACCATACACGGACTGGGGAACCGAAAGAACGAGCTGTTCCGGGAACATCTGGAGCGGGACGGGGTGGAGGTGTATCAGCCGGCGGCAGACCTGGTCCGCTCCGTGAAGGAGCGGGGCTTTGCAGCGGCAGTGGTGTCCTCCAGCAAGAATTGCGGGCCGGTGCTCGAGGCCGCAGGGCTCACGGATCTTTTCGACGTCCGGGTCGACGGCCTGGTATCAGAAGAGTTGGGACTGAAGGGAAAGCCGTCGCCGGATAGCTTCCTCGAAGCGGTGAAACGTTTGAAGGCAAAACCTGAACGGTCCGTGGTCCTGGAGGATGCCCTGTCCGGAGTGGAGGCCGGCAGTCGTGGAGGCTTTGGATGGGTGATAGGCGTGGATCGCACCGGACATGCATCGGAACTCATTGAAGCCGGGGCCCATGAAGTGATCAAAGACCTCTCCGAGATCCAACTTGCGGCCCGATCCACCAGGGAGCTCCCGCCCGCCCTGTACGCCTTGGGCGATCTTGCCAAGCGGTTTCAAAAGGAAACCCCGGTGGTCTTCCTGGACTACGACGGCACCCTGACTCCCATTGTCGAGAAACCGGAGTGGGCTTTACTGGCGGATGACATGCGAAGGGCCCTGAAGACCCTGGCCGCAGTGTGCACCGTAGGCGTCGTCAGCGGCCGGGACCTCAGGGACGTGAAGCAGCTCGTCGGGCTGGAGGATATCGTATACGCCGGCAGCCACGGATTCGACATCCTGGGTCCGGAAAGAGGGCGTTTGGGCCTGCAGAAAGGCGAGAAGTATCTCCATGACCTGGATTCCGCGGAAGCATCCCTCGAGGAGAGGCTGGCGGCAATCCGGGGAGTCCTTGTGGAGCGCAAGAAGTACTCCATTGCCGTTCACTACAGGAACGTGAACCAAAAAGATGTCCCCGCCGTTCAAGAGGCCGTGGACAGGGTCCATGCCGAGCATCCTCGTCTGAAAAAGGGACACGGAAAGAAGGTGCTCGAGCTCCAGCCGGACATCGACTGGAACAAAGGCAGGGCCCTGCTGTGGATCCTCGAGGCCCTCGACCTGCAGGGCCCTGAATGGATCCCTGTCTACATCGGAGACGATGTGACCGACGAGTACGGTTTCGGCGCGCTTCGCACGTGGAAAGGCGGCGGCGTAGGAATCGCCGTCACTGAAGAGGAGCGCTTCAGCGAGGCCAAGCTGACCCTTAGAAACCCGGAGGAGGTCCGGGTCTTTCTCGAATCCCTCGCCTCCTTGGTCAAGGGTCATAAGCAGCAGGCGGGATAGGAAGATGAGTTCAGAGGACATCATCATCGAAAAATAGCCTTTTCTGGATGTAAATCAACTACTTTCGTCCCATTCCTTTCCGATTCCCGCGACAATGGGGAGATGATCCGATGCCACCCTGGAAAGCCTGGTCTTATGGACCCGGATTCGTTTCAAGGCCTCTTTGGGTTTCACCCAGATTCTGTCCAACGCAAACAAGGCCCGCCATGAAGGATAGCTTCGAATGGCGGGCTGCCTTCCAAGGAGACGATGCAGCAACTTCAGGCCCCGGCCGGGAGGAAACCATTCATTGATATCCCCAAGCAATATGAACAGGGGCGAGGTTTTCTCCTCAATAACATCCACAAGCCGCGCGATTTGAAACCATCGTTCGGAAAAGGTGAGGCCAAGGTGGGTGACAATTACCCGGACCTCCTTGTCATGCACCGCAAGAAACGCTTCAATAGCGCCGCGCGGCTCACGGCTGGAAGAAAAGGTCAGGTCGATCTCCCGCTTCTCCAGCACGGGCCGGCGTGTAAGCAAAACGTTGCCGTAGTGGCCGTTCACCCTTTTGATGGTCGGGCCCGGAATCGCCTCATATCCTGTTTCCCGAGCCAGAAAATCCATTTGAGCGGACTCAATGGCGCCGTCAGAAAGGTTGTCCACCTCCTGCAGGCCAATGACATCCGCATTTAACTCACGGATTACCGACGCGACGCGTTCGGGATCACAACGCCTGTCCAGACCCACACACTTGTGAACGTTATATGTTGCAACTCGGAAATGGGCCATAGGGCTGACTTTTTCAAAGAGATCCCTGAATGTCGTTACCGCAAAGAGTTCAGGTTTGACATGAACTCGCGGGTAAAGACCCCGTCCCTTAATTCCCTTTCCCTGACTAACGTCCTGGCCGGCCACCGTAAGTCTGCCTCCGGAAGGCTTGTCAAGACACCCGATAAGATTCAATAGGGTCGTCTTGCCACTTCACGTCAAGTAGGGTTTTCCTTTATTTTTGAGTTAATCATTGACCTCTAAAGTATTACTCGGCATAATTGTTACACTACTCAACATGTGGTAAGCGTTGGAAGTCATATTATTAGATCATGTTACGCATCTTTTTCCTTCTTTTCCGTCCTGTCTTTTTCCCTCCGGGGTCCTGGAAACCTCTCAGGCCATATAGGAAATAACCTATAAAAAATAGTCCTTTTCCCGATGGACAAAAACGCTTGCAGAAGATAACCAATAATTAAAGCATATAGCAATCGAGTATCCGACAAAAGAGATTAAAACACGGAATTGAAACAATGTATGAATGGAGGTGAGCGCTGTGAACAAGTTTGACGGGAGATCACCCACCATTCTCATGGTTGACGACGATGACGACGATTTCTTCTTCTTTGCCGAGGGAATTAGGGAAAACCGGATTGACTGCGATTTTAGGCGCGTAACGGACGGCAGGGAGCTCATGGACTACCTCCTGCTGAAGGGCCGATTCACCGATCCTCAAGAGGCGCCCCGCCCCCTCTTTGTCCTCCTGGATCTCAACATGCCGCATATGAGTGGACACGATGCCCTCAGAAGAATAAAATCCATTCCTGAGCTGAGACCCATCCCCATAATCGTGTATTCCTCATCAAGAGACAAGGAGGATGTCACCCGGAGTTACGCTTTGGGGGCAAATTCCCATATCGGCAAGCCGGCCTGCTGGGACGACCTCGTTCGGATCGTCAGGAATCTATTTTCCTATTGGACAAGTCAGGGCTTTACTCCGAGAGTTTCCTGAATCTGCTGAGGACTGGATCATAATGGGAATCATTGAAGTCTGGGCCCCGGACGCTCCATGCATGGAGGTGAAGATACAGGCGGGCCGTCTGGGTATGAATCAAAGCGGAAACGGATGGTGGACGGTGGAAAGCCCCCTGGCCGCCCACGGCGCGGATTATGCCTTCATGGTGGATGGTGAGGGACCTTTACCCGATCCGAGGTCGCCGTGGCAGCCCCGGGGCGTTCATGGTCCTTCCCGCATCCTCGATCACGGTGCATTCCCATGGAGCGATTCAAAGTGGCAGCCGCCTCCCCTTTCGGCGGCAATCATCTATGAGCTTCACGTGGGTACTTTCACACCGGAAGGCACCTTTGCCGGCGCATCCAAGAAACTCGATTATCTGAAGGACCTGGGGATCACCCATGTGGAACTGATGCCGGTCAACACCTTTTCCGGCTCCAGGGGATGGGGCTATGACGGCGTGGATCTCTTCGCACCTTATGAACCCTACGGCGGGCCGGCGGGATTGAAAAGCCTGGTGAACGCCTGCCATGAAAAGGGCCTGGCCGTAGTCCTGGACGTGGTCTACAACCACTTAGGCCCTGCCGGGAATTACCTGGGGCGTTTCGGGCCTTACTTCACCCGACGCTATGCCACGCCCTGGGGAGAAGCGGTCAACCTGGACGGACCGCATAGCGACGAGGTGCGGCGCTTTTTCATCGACAACGCCCTCATGTGGTTCCGCGACTACCATATGGACGCGCTCCGCATTGATGCGGTCCATGCAATACTCGACATTTCGGCCGTCCATTTCCTGGAGCAGCTCGCCTGCGAGGTTGAGGAGCTGGAATCCTGCCTCGGACGCCACTTATCTCTCATCGCTGAAAGCGACCTCAACGACACGCGGGTGATCCGGCCCCGGGCCGTGGGAGGCTATGGGATCCATGCCCAGTGGAACGAGGACTTTCACCATGCCCTGCATGCGGCGCTTACCGGCGAGCAGTACGGGTACTACAAGGACTTCGGGCGTCTTGCCGACCTGGCAAAAGTGCTCACCCGAGGTCTGGTTTATGACGGCGTCTATTCCAGGTATCGCCGTCGCATTCACGGAAGAACAGCGGCGGGACTGTCAGGTCACCGTTTTGTGGGATGCCTCCAGAATCACGACCAGGTGGGCAACCGCGCCAAGGGCGAGCGCATCAGTCACCTGGTGAGTCCCGGACTTGCGAAGGCAGGTGCCGCCCTCGTGTTCACGGCCCCTTTTGTCCCGATGATCTTTCAGGGGGAGGAATGGGCGGCTTCTTCGCCCTTCCAGTATTTCACGAATCATGAAGACCCTGAGCTTGGAAAGGCCGTTCGAGAAGGCCGAAGAAGGGAGTTTGCAGCCTTTGCCTGGGATCCTGAAGAGATCCCGGATCCGCAGGCCGAGGACACATTTCTCAGGTCCAAGCTGGATTGGGAAGAGATGCACCTCGATGCCCATTCGGAAATGCTTGACTGGCATCGTTCCCTGATCGCGCTCAGGCGCCGCATCCCGGCTCTGAGGGACGGGGGAATCGAACGAACCACCGTACAATTTGACGAGGAGGCCCGCCGGCTGATAATGAAACGCGGTCCTGTTCTGGTTGTCTGCAATCTCTCGGAGACAGGGAGGCATATCCCATACCCCGACCTTCATGGGATGAAGGTTGTCCTCGCTTCCGGGCCAGGCATTTCCCCTGACGCTGAAGGAATCCGGATGCCGGGCCACTCTGTTGCCGTTTTGGCCTGCGAATAAAGGAGAGAACTGATGATTGTCCCTATCCCACCAACCATCTCGGATGGGAAGACGAAATCTGCAATACTATCAGCGTTTTGAGGATAGTTTCGAGGCGCTGGAACAGGTCTATGATGAGCGATTCGATGCCCGGTACGGTTTTTTCCGGCCATACGTCAAACAGGTAATTTATCGTTTCCTGCACAGGTCCCCGCTTCTGATAATTGACGGCTTCCCAAAAACCCGCTCAGCCGCCACAGGGTAGGCCGTAACCTATTGATAACACTAAGGCAGATATCAAGGCATGAGGCTTTTTACGAGGCCAACATAACTGGCTATATCGATCCTAAAATGCGATTTCCTGCATTGGCAAAAATGCGGGGAATTGGTTTTATGGCTGACTACCTGAAAACCAGTACATAATAGCGGAGGAGTCGCATCAAGATGACAACCAAGAAAATTATTGAAGAGGCCCTTTCTCTTCCGGTCGAGGAGCGTGAGCTCATAGCCGATTCGCTTTTGCGCAGCCTTAATATGCCGGACACCGGCATAGATGAAAAATGGAAAGAGGTGGCAAAGAGGCGGCTCCAGGAGATTCGTTCAGGCAAAGTGAAAGCGGTTCCAGGAGATGAGGTTTTTGACAAAGCGCTTAAGCGGTTTGCCAAATGAAGTACGCCTTTCACCCTGAAGCTGAAGCGGAATTTCTTGACGCCATAGACTACTACGAAGAATGCGAGCCGGGTCTCGGTTACGATTTTGCCATTGAAGTACATGCCTCGATCAAAAGCATCCTCAGCTTCCCAAAAGCGTGGGTTATTCTTGAGGCTTTGTCCGAGGCGTACAAAAAGGCAATAGAAGAATTTTAGGCAGGATCAGCGGTTCCTGTCTACCTGCTTACTCCTTGAAAGGAAGGGCCACGGGAAACCCGGCCATGACATCACGAACAGGCGTCTCAGGCCAGCTGAACGCTTCGCCGCTCAACTGTTTGCGCCAAAGGCACTCATCACGTTTTTCCCATTGACATCTTGGCATAGAAGATTTGATGCAGCTAGGTTTGCATCGTAGGATTCCGGCCCCTTTTCTTCCGCCGGGAATATCCTGTGCCAAAAAGGGCCGCTTTCTTGACAATTCATATTTTAGTCAATATGATCATATTAACCATATTCGGAGGTTTAAAATGAACAAAAACATATCCATCGCAAAAGCAAAGGCAACTCTGTCGGATTGCATTCGTGATGTCGAAGCCGGTTCGCCCGTTCTGATTACCCGGCACGGTAAACCGGTAGCCGCACTCGTTCGCGCCAGCGATTTGCAGTGCCTTGACCGGCTTCGAAAGGCCGGGCCGGAAGGCGGCCTTGCCAGTCTCGCCGGAGGATGGAAAGGTTCCGATGAACTGGTTGGAATTCTGAATGAATCTGATCGGTTTGGACAGCGCGAAACACCTCCGCTTGAACAGTAGCCATGGCCTTTCTTTTTGATACCGATGCAATTTCCGAAGTATTGCGCTCTCATGCCGCGGTTCGATATACCCAATGGCTTTTTAGCGTACCACGGGAAGATCAATTTACCAGCGCGGTTGTAATCGGTGAATTATACAAAGGCGCTTACCGCTCCGGAACCCGAGAACACCACATTAAAAATATTGAGCAGCGGGTTCTTCCCGCAGTGACCGTTTTGCCCTATGATGTTGCCACTGCAAAGGTTTTTGGGCAAATCCTTGCGCACCTTGAAGAATCAGGTGCTATCCTGCCGGATGCGGATATTCAAATTGCCGCTACGGCGATTTATCACGGTCTTGAATTGGTTACGGGCAACCTGCGCCACTTTTCCAGGATAGATGGCCTCAAGGTTAATACGATCCTTTCAGACACGCGACTTTCCCCATGATGCAACCGATTTTTCAGGCAAATTACTCGGTGGCTTTGCAGTGGTACTTCACCCAATCATGCTAACCTTCTGCAAATGTAAATCGTAGAGAGTAGATTTTCTCATGAAAACGGAAACGGTTGTTTTCTTATGGTTCGACTATGCAGCCAATATGCGAACATAGTTATTATCTTTAGCGTTCTCGCATCTGTGGTGGTCGGTTATTGCAAGCAGATAGAGTCCTCCTTCATATCCGGCGATAACCACCTGACAAACATCGTCTTTTTTACCGTCTGGGTATGAATCAAGGCGGAAACGGATGGTGGACAGTGGAAAGCCCCCTGGCCGCCCGTGGCGCGCATTATGCCTTCATGGTGGATGGTGAGGGACCTTCACCTGTCCCCAGGGCTTATTACCTGACAAAGCAGCATGAAATACACAATCGCCCGTATTCCCTCCTTCAACCAATCATGCTAACCATTTGTAGATGTAACTCGCAGAAAGGAGATTTTTACCATGAAAAGGGACGATGGCAAATTCACAACCACAGACGCGGGGATCCCTGTAAGCAGCGACGAGTATTCGCTCAGCGTAGGGCCTGATGGACCCATCCTGCTTCAGGACCACTATCTCGTGGAGCAGATGGCCAACTTCAACCGGGAGATGATTCCGGACCGCCAGCCCCATGCGAAGGGCTCGGGGGCCTTCGGACACTTCGAGGTGACTCAGGACGTCAC
>CAYPSZ010000159.1:0-2271 GCA_964413125.1 uncultured Desulfobacterales bacterium | reverse complement strand
CTACGGCACGGAGCCCGGCTTCCTTCCCGAACAAGGAACAACCATGGAGGCGGATTCTCTGACCGCGGGGAGTTTCACCACGACCCTCACGGGGCTGGACCCCGGAACCGCCTACTACGTGAGGGCCTGGGCGGAAAACGGGACCGGGACCGGGTATGGCGAGGCGGTTTCCTTTGTCACGCCCAGGGAGTCAATTCCGGGAGATATCAACGGCGACGACAAGGTGGATCTTCCGGACCTGGTGCTCTGCCTGCAGCTCTTATCGGGAATGACCGTCCATGGAATCGACAAGGGTGCCGCGGTAAGCGGGGACGGCAGGATCGGCACGGAGGAACTGCTTTTCATCATGCAGGCGGTTGCGGGGCTGAGGGCTGAGTAGCCTGCAAAGCGAACACATGACCCAGGGACTACCACTGAGAATGGACAGGGTCCCGGGTGACCAGGGGGTCGGGCGTCAGCAGGCACAGCCCATTGACGGTAGCCCGGCAGAGGAGGGATCGATAGATATGTCGAAGCGAACTTGAATCCTCCGGATTTTTTCGTGTAAGATTGTTCGTCATGCGGTGTCTTCAATAAGAAAAGACATTTGCTTTGCTCCCGTTTCAGCCCGTTCCATATTGTGTGCTGCCCAGCCCTGTCTCCATGTGCTCCTCAAGCGGTTTTGATTCCCTCCTGATTCTGTGCTGGGAGCGCTTCTGAATTGCTCTTTAAAAGGGAACCATCCAAACAACAGGGGGGATCTCATGAGCGCACCGGCCATAAGTAACCGTATTCTATCCAAAGAGCTTGCCTTTATTCTGGTTCTCGCCATGATCTTCTGCTGGGTTTATCCTTCCGAGGGCGCCCCATTGGACAGCCTGAGCGTTGGCGCGGAAGGGTACGATCTTGCTGAAGACACCATCGTTCTTGGGGATGTCACGATTCAGGGGGGCATACTCGATATTAACGGGCATTCCCTTGTGGTTGAGGGCGACCTGATCATCACCGGGGATGACAGTATACTCAAAATGGTCAATACCTCGGACGTGGTGGACGTGGCCGGGAATGCGCTTTTTGCAGGAGCGTCGAGTTTGGGCTACCTGACTGCAGGAGAGCTCAGGGTGGCCGGTGATTTCGAGCAGGAGGGCGGCTGCTACAGTTCCGAGTCCAACCCCAGATTATGGGACAACAAGAATTCTTTCACTGCGGGCGGTACCCACAAGGTCGTCTTGAACGGTGCAGGCCCCCAAGTGGTGACTTTTCAAAATCCCTCCGCTCAATTTTCCCGTTTTCAGCATCTTGAAATCAACAAACCCGGCGCCATGCGAGAGATCCTCTCGGATGACGGGGAAGCCCTTTCCGACAACTTCATAGCCGAGGGCACCTGGGGGATAAGCTCGTCCGCCTATCAAGGCAACGGGTGCTGGAGCGACAGCCCGGACGGAGATTATGTCAAAAACACAGATACTTCCCTCACCACACGCGCTCTTGATCTTTCCGAGGCCCGGCACACCTACATGGCCTTCTATCATCGTTACCATGTGGAAGAGTCCTATGACTTTTGCTTCATCGAGGCATCGGTGGATAACGGAGACAATTGGGATGAGGTTACCCGATATACGGGCTCCCGTGAGGAATGGCGGCTGGAGGTGATCGATCTTTCCGGATATGACGGTTTCCCCGATGTTAGGCTGAGATTTCGTTTGAAATCCGACGCCCAGATCAACAAGGAAGGTTGGTATATAGATTTGATCCGCGTGGTCAGCGGGCCGAGTTTGCGTTTTTCCGGAGATGTCCATGTGGCGGGGAATTGGACGTTCAATCATGGTCAACGGGTTTCCGGGAATCTGACAGTGGATCACGGCACCCTGGCGCTTAACGGCAACAAGCTTCAGGTGGACGGGGATCTTGCCTTTCGTGAGGTCCAATTCCATGAATCCGGGGACATGCAAACCCGGGGAAACGTGACAATCTCCGGTGACATCGCTTTTCCTTCGGCTGACTTTGGTTTCGCCCTGGAAGGAAACATGACTGTTAACGGTTCTCTGGATTTATCCGGGGCAACACTGGATATCCCCGGCGATCTTACGATTTCGGGCAACTTTGATGTTTCCGGAGGAAGTGTTTCTGTGGACGGCGACCTGGATGTGTCCGGGTACTATGCGCGACTTGTAATGAGAAATGAAGCCGACCTGGTGGAGGTTGAAGGAAACGCCGTGTTCAGAGGGGCCGACACCTATATGGTGAGCGGTGAGACGGTGACCGAATATCTCTCAGCCGGGACTTTGAAGG
>CAYPSZ010000158.1:0-4988 GCA_964413125.1 uncultured Desulfobacterales bacterium | reverse complement strand
ATATTCAGGTTAAGTTGGGGCATATTAGTGAATTTGAAGCGTTGATGCGAATTGATGAATGGAAAGAAAAGCATTATTATTTTTAGCCTGAAAACTTGCGAGTCTAAACTTAGCGCTGCTCTGGAAGGAAAAAAACTAAACGGGCTACGGTGCCATAAAGGTGACGTACCTCAAATGCCAGGGCATAATTCCTCAGACTAACCATAAAAGCAGGGATTTCCAATGGACGCCATTGACCGGTATTTTCAATATCAATTTGCCTCCAGATAATAGAAGATGTTTTCCTGGGAACTTCTTATTAAGGCGTCTCATCCATGCTCCGTAGATTGGAACGGCAAGTAATAAAATGATGTACGTCCCCCAGCTGAAGCGGAATGACGCCTTGCAAGTGTTATTTAGGACCTCAATTCGTTACGTAGTCGTAGTTCATGATTTCGGTTTCAGGAATAAAGGTATTGGGGACCTTGTTTTCCTTCATCCGGTCGTAGATCATGCTGTTGGCACCGAAGAGCAGGGACCTGGCGTCATAGCCCAAGAGCCTCAGATATCCGGAAAGGTAGGCGCTTGTCTGTCCTGTAAAGCAGTAAATGACATTGGGTATCTTTGTGGACAGGGTGAGGAGGTGGTTGCCGCTTCTGAAGGGTTCATCCTTTGGTGAATAGTTGACCGCTCCGGGGATGTGGCCCTGCTTGGAGTAGAGCTGCGGGCTCCAGTAGTTGACCACATAGAAGCCGCCGTTATCGTAGAAATCGTGAAACAGGCAGCAGTGCCCCAGCATGACCGGCCCGAATCCTTCAGCAAAGAGTTTGCGGAGTCGAGCCTCCAGGATTTCAGGGGCCGTGGTCTTGCCGGTCTCGAGTTTGGGGAGATCGCCCTTGGGGTTCATGGGGGGTGACGGCGTGTGCACGAATTCGGACATGCGCGCGCTGCTGAGGTTTCTCAGCCAGGATTCTTGGGCGAACACCGAGGCCCAGGCGCTCATGCCCCATTTGAGGGATACTGCGTTTGCATAGCCCGCGGCCCTGAGAAGAGAAACCAGATAGGCCGAGGCCTGGCCCGCGAAACACACGATCACGATGTTCTCGTAGGAATCGGCTTTGATACCCTTAACATAGTCATACACATCGTTGATATTCACATGGCGGGCGCCCTGTATGTGCCCCTTGGCGAATGCTTCGGGCGAGCGTATATCGATGATGTACTGAGCTCTGGGCTTGGTCAGCATATTTGTGCGCAGGGTATCCGCCTTGATTACAAAGCTGCCCCCGGTGTGGATATAATCCCTCTCGTTTTCAAAAAAGCCCAAGAGGACCTCGGCCTCGTTGATCGGCTTTGCCTGTTGGGCCTGTTGGGCGGTGTGGACGCAGCCTGACAGGGCCGCCAGGCTGATGAACAACATGGAAATAATCAAAGCCAAATGTCTCTTCATGCGAACAACCATAGTTTCCTCCATAATTGATTAATAGAAACGGGTAATACCAAAAGACAAACCCACCAATAAACTCAACCCCTCACTCCCAGCCTTTGGGAAGCCGACCGTCCACCACAATATTCCGGTTGGCCGACTTCTCCCAGTCCCTCTTGAGATCGGACTCGAAAAGATACAGCTCACGGTTGGTCTTCCCGGCGGCGCCCGGCCGTATATGGCAGTTGTCCGAGCAGGTTCCGCCCTCTTCCACGGTGGTACGGGCGGTCCACCGCTGGATGTTGTGGGGGGTGGTATAGTTGAACGTGGTCTTGGCATTAAACTCGGATAACCTGGAAACACCATAATGGGACCAGTTGTCCGGGGCCGCGGGCGTACGCCTCAAGAGGGCCAGCCTGTAGGGTTTGTCTTCCGGAATGGGGTTGATGGCTATTTTGTAGTCCAGGTGTGAAGGGATTCGCGCACCCTCTCCGCCAACGTGGCAACTGCCGCAGTTGTTGTATTCCTGGGAATGACAGACATGACAGTCAAAATCCCCCATGTGCTCGTCGTGATATATATTGGCTTCGTCAATATAATCATGACAGTCCCTGCATGTGATGGATGAAGGGGACTTGTAACGGTTTTCATAAACATTTCCGTCCCCGTGCATCTGGTTGATGTCATGGCAGTCCAGGCAGCCGAACCCCGCCTGGGTGAGGTGGACGTCCGGCTTGGTGCCTCTTCCCAGCCCGAAGTAGGCATGACCGCCCCGGCTTGTGTGGCAGGCGACGCAGTTGTCCCTCATATCGGGAATGCGCTGGAACTCGTGTCCCTTGTAGAGCCCTCCCCCTCCCGTCTTGGGTCGGTTCACATGACATGAACCGCAGGTGGCATGGCAGGTGGCGCAGTTCCTGTCGTATCCCTCATGGATGTTTTCCGGCAGTTCATCAAAGGAGGAATACCCCATGCGCATTGCCACACTGTTTTTCTGGCCCCAGCCCTGTTCGTGCAGGCTGCCCGAGGTCTTTGAAACAACATCCGCATGGCAGTCCCCGCATGCAGCCTCCGGGTTGAGGGAAGGGTTCTTGACGAAATCGCCTGAATGAGCCGTCTTCTTGTCCGATGTATTGTCCACTCCCCCATGGCATTCGGTGCAGGCGATCCGTCCGTGCTCCGAATCCTTGAACCGCTCGAATCCGGGGCCGCCCATATACACCCGGTCAAAGGGCTCGATAAAAGGGGCCGTCCCTCCGCAACCTTCGGCCGGAGGGTCCGTATCCGGGTCTGCAATTGCTTTGAGGGTCTCGTAATTGGTATGACATTCAAGGCATGAGCTCGCAGCCACCTTGACCGGTTCCCTGACCGGTTCAGGCGCTGCGGGCGGCCGGGTCTCAACGCACCCCATTATGCCTATTACTGTCAAGGCGGTTGTCACAAGCGCGATCAACAACAAAGAAGACGGTCTAATATTCATAAATCCTCACCATTCGTTGGGGCCCTCACAAGGATCCCAATGAGATCCTCCGGGGCCGCAGAAAGAATGAGCGATTAACCGGGGATCGGAAACCAGTCCTACAAGCAATATATGTGCCAAGAACCCATCACCCGGTCCACTAACCCCAATGGTTTGAAATATCACTGATATCATCTTCAAGGGCAGGTTGACAAGAGGTTCGTCAAGGGGTAATTTTACAATGTGTTTAAACCTAAGGATTAACCACCATGCCAAAGTCTTCAATTGAGACCTACGGGGAATTCTGGCCGGATATCGTGGACACCATGCAGGGAGGTCTTTTTCTGGTCAGGCCCGACGGAAGGATAGCCCTTGTGAACCGCGCCATGGAGGAGATGACGGGCTATTCCAGGGACGACCTCATCGGCGCACCCTGTTCGATCCTGCGCTGCGACCGCTGCGAGTTGAAACGCAGCTCGGCCCGGAGCCACTGGTGCCGGCTTTTCGAGGAAGCGGACACCAAAGTGGAACGCTGCCGTTGTGATTTGATCCGTAAGGACGGCACTCTTTTGCCTGCACTGAAAAGCGCTTCAGTGCTCAAACATGCCGACGGCGAGATTGTGGGAGCAGTGGAGACACTGACCGACCTCACAGAGATCCGCAAAATGGACGAAAAGATCCAGGAGCTCTCAAGGATGGTGCACCTGGATGACGGGTTCTGTGGTATGACAGGGCGCTCCCAAACAATGGAGCGGGTCTATTCGCTCATTAATAAGGCGGCCCGTTCCGACGCCCCGGTCATTATCACCGGTGAGAGCGGAACAGGCAAGGAACTGGCGGCCAAGGCCGTTCACGACCTTAGCGATAGGCATAAGGGTCCCTTCATACAGTTGAACTGCGCGGCCCTTAACGAGTCCTTACTGGAAAGCGAGCTGTTCGGCCATGTAAAGGGGGCTTTCACCGGCGCCTACCGGCACAGGATAGGCAGGTTCGAGGCGGCTGACGGGGGTTCCATCCTCCTGGACGAGATAGGGGACATGCCCCTTGCAACCCAGGTGAAACTCCTGCGGGTCCTGGAAAGCCGGGAGATCGAACGGGTGGGCGATCATACCCCGGTGCCGGTGGATGTGCGGATCATCGTGGCCACCAACCAGGATCTGCCCCACAAGATCCGGCAACGTGAATTTCGTGAAGACTTGTATTTCAGGATCAATGTGATACCCATCCACATGCCGCCCTTAAGAGACCGGAGGGATGACATCCCTATTCTGGTGGAGGCCCTTGTGCGCGAGCTGAAGATAAGGACCGGCAAACCCATTACAGGCCTGAGCAGGGAGGCCATGAAGCGCCTTTTGGACTATCAGTGGAACGGTAATGTGAGGGAACTGAGGAGCGCCATGGAATTCGCGTTCGCAGTGGCTGAGACAGGCCTTGTGGAACCCGTGCATCTGCCGGACCAGTTTCTCGTGGATGCCGGGAGGGATATTTCATCCGGAAACATCGGGGTGGAGCAAACAGGAGGCGTTTGTGAGGAAAAGGCCGCCTTGATCAAGGCACTGAGAGCGGCGGGCGGGAACCGGTCCAAGACGGCCGATATCCTGGGGGTAACCCGCACAACAGTGTGGAACCGAATGCGTAAATACAATATTCAACTTGAAAATATACTGCATATTAAATGAGCATCATCAATTGCGGGATTCAGGAGGAAAAGGTGAAACTATTTGTGGTGGCCGGTGCACGGCCCAACTTCATGAAGATAGCGCCCATTGTGAGGGAACTACGGGGAAGGGGAAATTCGAGCAATATGTCTTGGGAGATCGTTCACACCGGCCAGCACTATGACTACGCCATGTCCAAGGTCTTTTTCGACGAACTGGGCCTTCCGGAGCCGGACCATTTTCTGGAGGCCGGATCCGGCACCCATGCCGAGCAGACCGCCCGTGTAATGGTGGCGTTTGAAAAGGTTTGCATGGAGGCGAATGTCAAGCCTGACATGGTCATGGTGGTAGGAGACGTGAACTCCACCCTGGCCTGCGCGGTGACTGCAAAGAAGCTCAACATGGGTGTGGCCCACGTGGAGGCCGGCCTCAGGAGCCGCGACATGGGTATGCCCGAGGAGATCAACCG
>CAYPSZ010000157.1:0-1985 GCA_964413125.1 uncultured Desulfobacterales bacterium | reverse complement strand
TTGATGACACGTGTCCCGGGAAAAAGCGCAGGGAACTCGAACATGTTTCTAAAGTCAGCACCACGAAAAGAATAGATGGACTGAGAGTCGTCCCCCACCACCATTATATTGCCGTGATGAGCGGCCAGCCAGCGCAGTATTTCGGCCTGAATTCCATTGGTGTCCTGGTACTCGTCCACCATGATGAAACGGTATTGTTCCGACAGGAGGAGGCGGATCTCCTCGTGATCCACCAGGAGGGTCCTCAGGTTCAGGAGGAGGTCGTCGTAGTCCATGAGCTGGTTGTCCCGTTTGTATGCCTTATACATGTCTCCCAGCTTCATGAGGTGGGGCGTGTATTCAAGAAACTGGGCGAATTCCTCTTCCACCAGGGTACTCACAGGGATCTGAAGATTGACCGACTTGCTCAAGATGGTGGCCAGGGTGGATCGTTTGGGGAAGCGGACGGAGCCTTTTTCAACATGGAGGTCCTTGACCAGAGACTGTGCCACCTCTTCCATATCGGCCCGGTCCATTATGGTGAATTGCGGATCAAACCCTATTCGTTCCGAGTGGACACGGAGGGCGCGGTGCGCAAGGGAGTGAAAGGTCCCCCCTGAGACCTGACGGCAGCGTGGATCCGCCAGGCTTGAGGCCCGTTCAAGCATTTCGGAAGCGGCTTTACGGGTGAAGGTGAGAAGGAGAATGCTGCCTGGATGGTGGCCGGTCTCCACAAGGCGGGCCACCCGATAGACCAGGGTGCGCGTCTTTCCGCTACCCGCACCAGCGATTACAAGGACCGGTCCCTCCATGGTGGTCACGGCCTGAAGCTGCGAGGGGTTGAGATTTCCTGTGGGTACCGTCATAAGAGCCGGTTGAGTAAGGAGATGATCATGGGAATCAGGACGGCAAGCGCTATGGCCGTCATCAGCAGCAAGGGCATCAGAAAGGCAAGTACCACCCGGGAATAGGAGGTCTCATGTATTTCCCGCATGCCCACCACCAGAATCACCAGATACCAGAGGCCGCCTATTATGCCTCCAAGAACCGGAACGACTCCAAAGACCTGTGTGACCTGACCATATGCCACAACCCTGAAAGTTCCTTCAAAGCCGTGGGAAGCGCTGCGAAAGACCAGAAGAAACAGGTGAAGGAATCCGCTCAGCATGAAGATTCCGATGCCGGTTACAATGGGGGCAAGTGCCATCAGTGCCGACAACACAAACGGAGAATCAACGCCGGATGAAAAAATCCTTACGCCGCTGCCGTATCCCCACACGGAAAGCACGAACTCCTTAAAAATACCCGTCATCAAGCCTATGGAGCCGAAGAGGAGACCCATGGCCAGCGGCTCCTTCAGGCCTTGGCGGGTGTGCATGGTTCGAAAGAAGGAGGCCGGAGAAACCAGAGTTTTTAGAAAGCTTCGGTATATACCTTTCCAAAGCCCCACCCGATCCCGCTCCTCCCAGGGGGAAGGACCTCGAACGGAATGGGATGCCTCTCTTGGAAAGGCTGCACTGTCGGTGGAGCCGACGGTCGTTACCGGGTTCGTGCTCGGTGGGAGCGGTCCGGACTGATCATCCGGGCGGAGGGGAAAATGCTCCCGACAATTAGGGCAGGCTGCAAAACGCGCCTTTACGGGGACCCGTTCCGCGGGGACTTCCTTTGTGAAGCCGCAATGGGGGCAGGCGATCCGGATCTTCATAAAGACGTCCTCTTCTTAATGTCCCGGGCCATGCGGTGGAGCTCTTTTCTGCGAGACCAGCGCCGGATGCGACCCATAAGCCCTGATTCAACTGAACGCTCGACCGCTGCCTCCTGCATGCGTATGCCTTCAACCGTTCTCATGGCGGCCCGCATGCACCGGGTACGCTCCGGACAGGCGAAGCAGTCGCCGGGTGTCTGCCTAAGGCCGGTTTCTCCCATGGGAAAAACACGGTCCAGTATTCCATAGCAGTCCTTATTATTCATGGGATGTAACCTTTAGGGCGTCTATACACCAATCG
>CAYPSZ010000156.1:0-2455 GCA_964413125.1 uncultured Desulfobacterales bacterium | reverse complement strand
CACCTCTTCAGGGGGCTGTTCGCCGGGGATGATCTCGATTATGTCTTCATTTATTCTCTTAAAATCCATCTTCACTCAACTATCTCGATTACATGAATCGGGCCGTGCTAATGGGCTACGGGAAGCCCTGCCTCCCGCCATCGTGTCCAGCCGTTAATGAGGACCTTTACGTTTCCGTATCCCATGGCCATCAGCTCCCGGGCCAGGTCCTCACCGAAAGTGCAATACTCCCCGTCGCAATAGGTCACGATCCAGGCCTCGTGGGGGATAGTGTCCCAGATGAAATCGATATATGACTCAAAGGACTGCCATGGGACGTTTTTAGCACAATGAATATGCCCCCGGGCATAATCCTCCGGGGCCCTGGCATCCAGAAACACGGCGTCCTGCTCCACGCAAAGCATCCTGGCTTCTTCAATAGAAACAACCAAGCTCTCTCCCGATGCGCTTAAAAGCCTTGCCGCCGGAGACCAGTCCGCTACCAGCGAAAGCGTATCATCCCTCAAATGATTCACCATGAGGCCGACGGCGGTAGCAAGCACAAGGATAATCGCTGATTGCAGGGCGGCCCGCTTTACCTTTTCATAGAGCCTATGAGTTTTTGCAGATGGCAGTCTTGCCATGCGATTTCCCCGTCACCCATTTGATTAACCACAACAAGAGCACCCCGCGCCCTCCACGACAGGAAGGCCTTCTGAGGAAACGGGATCTTTGCAGCCCTTCTTTACCGCCTCTTTTACGGGACAATCCAACCATAGGTCATTCCGGCGATTGTGCTCAAAACAACAACAATCGAGCAGAACACCGCTGTCTTTTTAACGCCCAGAACCCCTCCGATCACCAGCATGTTGGGAAGAGACAGGGCCGGGCCTGCAAGAAGGAGGCTCAGGGCGGGTCCATTGCCCATTCCCGCCCCCAGAAGACCCTGAAGGATGGGCACTTCCGTCAGGGTGGCAAAATACATCAGGGCCCCGGCAACTGACGCGAAGAGATTAGCCCAGAGGGAGTTTCCACCCACAAGGCTCTGAATGTAATGCTCCGGGATCAGCGCGGGGTGCCCCGGACGGCCCAGCATGAACCCTGCCACCAGAACGCCCGCGCCCAGAAGCGGAGCGATCTGTTTAATGAATCCCCATGTGGATTCAACCCAGGCGACCCTTTCTTCCTTGACGAACCAGCTCTTGAGCATGAATCCCAGTATGACCAGCAGGCCCGCCGTGATATACCACTTGGCCGTAAACACGGACTGCCAAAGGCCTATTGATCCCTCCCCCGGTCTTGCAAAGGCGGCGAATATGAGGATAAGGACAAGGGTCAGCATGAACAAGCCCTCTTGAGCCAGCGAGCGGCCCTTTTCCTCTTCATCCGGCAGGTAGATTTCCCCTGCTGTCCGGGCGGCATCGTCCTTCCTGAAAAAATAGGACATGAGGAGCCCGGTCACTATGGCGAAGATGACGGCCCCGACGGCCCGGGCCAGCCCGAGCTGCCAACCCAGAATCCTGGCGGTCAGCACTATAGCCAGCACATTGATGGCCGGACCGGAATAGAGGAATGCCGTGGCCGGGCCGATGCCTGCGCCCCGGGTGTAAATCCCCGCAAACAACGGAAGCACCGTACAGGAGCATACGGCAAGTACCGTGCCCGAGACCGAGGCGACTGAATAGGATAGTATCTTGCGCGCCTGGGCCCCGAAATACTTGAGCACGGCGGCCTGGGACACAAAGACGGCAATGGCCCCGGCAATGAAAAACGCCGGGATCAGGCAGGTCAGGACGTGCTCCCGTGCGTATTCCTGGAGCATCAAAAAGGCTTCGAGGCCTGATCGGCGAATGGTTTCATGGGTCCAGGGGATGTAGTACGCCGCTACAAAGACCAGTATTATTATCAGAAGCTTGGTTCGCTCTTTCATGAACATGTCCTCAAAACTGAATGCCGATTCAGATCGTCTATTACCCGTATCTCAAACCCAAGACCCTTTTCCCATTGCTGGATAAGCCACGCATTTTCCCGTGTCTTCTCCAAATGGGCCTCCAGTTCACGAGGATGGCCCTGGGGGACGTCATAGGTCAGACAGCAGAAATAGCGCCAGTCCTTGTACCCTCCAAAAGGCGTCCCGTCATCCGGAGGGATCCAGAACCTCAGGCCGCGCGCGATCTGCCTGTCCACGGGCGCCACCACGTGATACTCGGATCCGTCGGGTGCAATGCCGACAAACCCCTCGTTCCCGCTTTCTTCCGGCATGGTCGCCCTGGCGACATCCGAAAGTTTGATTTCTAGAGCCTGCTTCATTATAACTGCCTCAACCTCCCGTAAGCGGCCGCGTCTGAGCCTGGTATTTCGCGCATGCAATAGCCTGTCAACCCGCCTTCATCTGTTCTTTGCCCCGGAACGTCCAGTAGAACAAATACAAAGCCGGGACCAGGAAAAAGCCGTCACGGATAACATACCAGACCAT
>CAYPSZ010000155.1:0-10329 GCA_964413125.1 uncultured Desulfobacterales bacterium | reverse complement strand
CACCGTGGGGGGTGCCTGTGAGAACAATGTCGCCGGGAAAGAGAGTGAAGTGGCGTGAGAGATAGCTCAGGAGCGCGGGAATGCGAAATATCATTTGATTAGTGCTGCTTTCCTGCATGATCCGGCCGTTCACCCTGCAGATTACGGCGAGGTCGTGTGGGTCGGGGACCTCGTCTGCTGTTACGACCCAAGGGCCCAAAGGGCAGAAAGTGTCCAGAGACTTGCCCCGCACCCACTGGCGGTCTCCGAACTGGAGATCCCTTGCACTTATGTCATTTGCGCAGGTGTAGCCAAACACCGCATCCATTGACTCTTCTTCATCGAGATCTGCCGCTTTCCTGCCGATCACCACGGCCAGTTCCGCTTCGAAATCCACCTTTTGGGTGACAGCCGGATTCCAGGTGACGGCGCCGCCGCAGCCTACAAGGCTGTTGGGAAACTTTGCAAAGACGAGGGGGGCGTCAGGGACGTCCCCCTTGCTTTCCCGAATGTGATCCATGTAGTTCAAACCAATGGCGATGATTTTGGAAGGACGGCTCACCGCCGGGGCAAGACACACCTTTTCCTTGGGAAAAGCCGGGCCTGAAAGCTCAAGTTTCACCGGGCTCGTAATGAAGTCGACAAGGTCCCCCTGAAAGGTGGAGGGCGTTACCGTGTCTTCTTTTACCACTCCCAGCAGGATTCTTCCGGATTCTTCTAATTGGGCAATCTTCATTTTCAGCCTCCTGAATTGCCGGGTAATTGCTTGCAAACCCACTCCATCCTACATAATATGAGAACTGTGCGCCAGCAGCAATCCGGTCAACGGGGAGAAAGCATTTGACGGTTTATCATATTTTGAAACTAAGACGGTTGGGAACTGAATGGCGGCAAAAAGCCGGGGTTTTTGTTCTTTCGCTTGTCCTGGCAGTAGCGGTGCTGCCTTTGTCGGTTCAGTGCTCCAGCGCCGCCGACCCCGAGAACCGGTTTACCAACTCCCTCGGCATGGAGTTCGTCCTAATCCCGGCCGGAACTTTCATGATGGGCAGCCCAATGAGTGAAACAGCCCGTAAAAACAATGAGACCCTGCACGAGGTGACGATTACGAAGCCTTTTTACATGCAGACGACGGAGGTCACTTTGGGCCAGTGGCGTGAAATAATGGGGAAGAGGCTGTTCGGGAGGCAAAGAGGCTCTCCGGATGAACCGGTGGTAAAGGTCTCCTGGTTTGATTGCAATGACTTCATATCGAAGCTGAACAGGCGAGGAGAGGGCACCTACAGGCTTCCAACCGAGGCTGAATGGGAATACGCGTGCCGGGCGGGTACTACCACTGCCTATTTCTGGGGGGATGAGGAGGACTGCTCCCGGGCCATGTACGGCAATAATCCTCGCAAGTCCGAGGAGTGCATTCCAACAGTTGAATCCATGGGTCTGGCAGCAGGTAAACCCGCCCCGGTCAAGAGCTATGGACCCAACCCGTGGGGTCTTTACGACATGCACGGCAACGTCTGGGAGTGGTGCGAGGATTGGTTCGGCGTGTACCCCGAAGGGAGTGTTAAGGATCCTGCCGGACCGAACGATGGAATTAGACGGGTGCGCCGAGGCGGTAGCTGGTACAAGTACGGCCGGTATTGCCGTTCGGCGAATCGAAACATGGGGCACCCCAGCGTAAGGCTTCAAACCACGGGATTCAGAGTGGTGAGGGAAGTGGATTGATATGGTGCATGAACTCAAGAAGTTGAGCTGGTTTCGGGGCCGCAGGGGTCCGCTGCTCCTGATTATCATGGACGGAGTGGGAATAGGCAAGCAAGGTGAAGAAAACGCGTTGTTCGTGGCTGAGACTCCTAATTTGGACGCCTTGTTCAGGAGGCCTCTTTTTGCGGAACTTCAGGCCCACGGCACCGCGGTGGGGCTTCCCACGGACGAGGATATGGGAAACAGTGAAGTCGGACATAACGCCCTCGGGGCCGGCAGGGTGTTCGCCCAGGGGGCACGTCTTGTCAACGAGGCCCTGGCAACTGGAAGGATCTTCCAGGGCCCCGTATGGAAGGAGATCGCAGGCCGGGCGCGATCAGGGGGCACGGTGCATTTCATCGGGCTTCTATCTGACGGAAATGTCCACTCCCACATTGATCACCTTTACGGGCTTCTGGATCACTGCGCCCAGGAGAGGTTTCCGAGGGTCCGTGTCCA
Organism: uncultured Desulfobacterales bacterium; assembly: GCA_964413125.1. Lineage (GTDB taxonomy): Bacteria > Desulfobacterota > DSM-4660 > Desulfatiglandales > HGW-15 > JAIPEI01. The sequence continues at coordinate 8,154 of CAYPSZ010000155.1, read as the reverse complement.
TGCGCTGCTGGACGGCAGGGATGTGGGAGAACGCTCGGCCCTCGAATACCTTGTTCCCACACAGGAGAAGCTCAAGCGTCTTTCAGAAGAAAACGGTCTGGACTTTGCCATAGCTTCGGGCGGTGGCCGGATGAAGGTCACCATGGACCGGTACTACTCGGACTGGGGCATTGTAAAGAGGGGCTGGGACGCACATGTCCGGGGAAAAGGACGTTCGTTTTCCAGCGCCGAAGTGGCGGTTCGAACCTTTTACGCTGAGGATCCGGAGATCACGGATCAGTACCTGGATGCCTTCGTAGTGACGGATGCGAACGGCAGACCCAAAGGGCCTGTTTTGGACGGTGATGCAGTGGTGCTTTTTAATTTCCGCGGCGACCGGGCCATTGAAATATCAGAGGCCTTTACGAGGGCGGATTTTTCCGCGTTCCCTCGCGGCCCAATCCCTGATGTTGTGTTTGCCGGAATGATGCAGTATGACGGCGACACGGGCCTTCCTCCCAAATTCCTCGTGCAGCCGCCCCTGATCCAGGATACCGTCAGCCAATACCTCTGCGCCATGGGCGTCACCTCTTTCGCTGTCTCTGAGACACAGAAATACGGTCATGTCACCTATTTCTGGAACGGCAACAGGTCCGGATACATTGATCGTTCGCTTGAGACCTATGTGGAGATACCGAGCGATCGGATTCAGTTCCATAAGGCCCCGCAAATGAAGGCCGAGGAGATTACCGAGGAGGCTGTTGCAATGCTTCGGCAAGGAACTTATCGTTTCGGTCGTCTGAATTTTGCAAACGGAGATATGGTCGGGCACACGGGCGTAATGGAGGCCGCTGTGACGGCTGCTGAGACCGTGGACGGATGCGTAGGCAGGCTGCTTTCCGTTATGGACGAGCTTGGGGGCATAGCCGTTGTAACGGCCGATCACGGCAACCTGGACAAGATGTTCACCGTGACCCGGGACGGTAAAAGGATACCCAAGACCGCACATACCCTAAATCCGGTGCCATTTGCCATATATGACCCTGATTTCAAGGAAGAGTATGAAATGGCTCCCCTAAAGAAACGGGGCCTCTCTAACGTTGCTGCAACGCTTGTTAATCTCCTGGGGTTTGAAAAGCCTGAAGAATACGACCCTTCCCTCATACAACCCAAATAAGCTTGGTTAAGCATTTCTTACAGGTTCCGTGATGGTCGGCGAATCGCCGACAACCATCATAGCAGCCATATCACGCACTGTGAAAAACCTATCCAATGAAGGTGGAAATCATATTTGTTGGAGGATTTTTTGCCGGTGAGTGGTGGGCGGTCCGGGATTCGAACCCGGGGCTTCCACCGTGTGAGGATGGCACTCTCCCGCTGAGTTAACCGCCCATGCCTTAAATCGTTTCCATCAACAGAGCAAAACCATTACAATAGAACTAGGTGGATGTAAACAGAAAACTTGAGAATCATCACGCATCTTTTTGACCCAAGCACGATTCACCCGGGTGTGCAGGGGTTTTATTGATATTAGAGCAGTTTATAGAAAAATAAGAACTTTATGTCGGCCGGAGGCTGGGCTCATTTGAGTCCCACCGAACGCCTGGCGGCAGCCGCCTCTGAATCGGTGAGATACCGATATGCGCCCACCTTCAGGTCTCCCAAGACCAGTGGACCGAAACTTATTCGCATAAGCTGTATAACAGGGTGGCCGACAGCGTCGAGCATGCGGCGAATTATCCTGCTCCGCCCCAGGTGAGTCTTGATCCGGATCACACTACGCTCGGGTTTTGTCGCAAGGAGGGTAATATCTGCCGGCCCGCTTGGCCCGTCATCGAGCATTACGCCCCGGCCAAGCCTTTCCATGACCTCCTGTGAAATATTCCCATGTATCGTCACCTTGTAGACGCGAGGTATTCGGTATCGGGGATGGGTCATCCGATGCGCCCATTCCCCGTCATTCGTCAACAGGAGCAGGCCCAGGCTGTCGAAATCCAGGCGGCCGACCGGGTATACGCGTTCCTTCACATCATGCAGAACGTCCGTGAGCACGGGTCGTCCTTCGGGATCGCTCAGGCCCGAGATGACCCCGAAGGGCTTGTTCATCATGAGATAGACGGGACTCTTGGGTGAAGGGATCGGGCGGCCGTCTAAACATATGCGATCTTTTCCCCAATGGGCGCTGATTCCCGGTTTTAGGACTTTCCGGTCGTTCACGGTGACACGGCCGGCCAGGATAAATTCGTCCGCGGCTCTCCGTGACGCCACACCCGCGGAAGAGAGTATTTTATTTATCCTCTGAGGTCTCTGGCGTGCTATCGGTGCCTGCGTTCGTTCCTGTCCCTCCATCTTCGAAGACATGTTCTCCGGCGGGGTCGGCTTCACCCGATTCCGCCGGGACGGTGTCCGGCTCCGAGGACGGTTTTTCCCGGTTCCCCTGCTCCGGGGTTTTGAAGAGAAGGGTTTCCTCGGGGATCTTCGTCTCTGTTTTTGTGCCATGTTCCTCGTTTCCGAATTCCTTGATCTCTTTTAGCTTAGGAAGTGAATCAATGCTCTCCAGATCAAAAACCTCTAGGAACCGCCGGGTGGTGCCGTAGATAAGAGGGCGACCAGGCAGGTCCTTTCGCCCCATAATGCGAATCAGGTCTTTTTCGAGAAGGTTACGAAGGATTCCACCGGATTCCACTCCCCGAACACGTTCGATTTCATGCCTGACTATGGGCTGTTTGTAGGCAATGATGGCAAGGGTCTCAAGGGCTGCTCCGGAGAGCCTAGCCGGGGCGGTCTGGAGCATGCGAAGGATGTAGGGCCCGAACTCCGACCGGCTTCTGAACTGATAGCCTCCGGCCACCTCTCGAAGGCTGAAACTGCGACCCAGGGCCTCGTATTCGTATCTGAGCACCTTAAGGGCGCTTTTTATGTTTGCGGGCTCTGCATCGGGAAGCCACGAACGAAGGTCCTTCACGGCCAAGGGGCGGTCGGAAGCGAAAAGCATGGCTTCAATAATGAGTTTCAACGACTTAGACACTTTCTTCGCCCTCTGTGTTATGGAAAGAGGCCTTAAGAACGATGTCCTGGTCCATATCCTGCTGGTGGACGCGGATAAGGCCCGTTTGCACAAGCTCGAGGAGCGCCAGGAAAGTGGCCACCAATTCAGAGACGGTCCTCTTTTCCGAAAAAAGCTCTGAAAAAAATATGGATCGTTCCTTAAGCTGATCCATTATATATGTCATCTTGTCTTTGATGGACCAATGCTCGGATCTAAAACTGAGTTCCTTCCCGTTCAGTTGCCTTTCGATGACCTTCTTGAAGGCGTCCATAAGCTGGAACAGGTTCGCTTTCGGAAGCGGGGCCTCTTGCGGACGGGGCGTCAGATCCTCCAAAGTCGTTTGGCGTGTGAAAGTATCCCTTTCCAATATATCGCGCTCTGAGAGCTCTCCGGCCACCTCTTTTAGCCGCAGGTACTCCATGAGGGGACGGGTGATCTCTATTCGAGGGTCATCCTCCTCTTCTTCATCGGGGGCCGGCGGCAGAAGCATCTTGGATTTTATGTGAATGAGGGTTGCGGCCATGACCAGAAAGTCCCCGGCCACGCTTATGTTCAGGGCCTTCATCATGTCCAGGTATTCCAGATACTGGTCCGTGATGGTGGAGATGGGAATATCAAAGATGTCCACCTCATTCTTGCGTATGAGGTGTAGGAGAAGGTCAAGAGGCCCCTCGAACAAATCCAGCTTGACTTCATAATGCTGAGGTTCGCTCATAGTCAGATCTTGACGTTTTCCCGGACCTCTTCCATTGTCCTGCGGGCGATCGTCCTTGCCCGGTCAGTGCCGTCGGCCATTATGGAACGCACGGTTTCCGGATCGGCTTCCAGTTCCCTGCGTCTCTCCCGGACAGGCGCAAGTGCACTGTTCAAGCTTTCCGCCATGAGCTTTTTGCACTCCACGCATCCGATCTTTGCTGAACGGCAGTCCGCCTCTATACTGCGAACCAACTCTTTGTCGGTGTAGAACTCATGAAAACTGAACACGTTACAAACGTCCGGGTCACCTGGATCGCTTTTCCTTGCACGCTGGGGGTCCGTGATCATTCGACTCACCTTGCTGCTTACGGTGCCTGCATCGTCCTTGAGGAGGATGGCGTTGCCGTAACTCTTGCTCATCTTTCTTCGATCGAGGCCCAGAAGCTTGGAAGTCGGGGCCAGGAGCAGGTCGGGCACGGGAAAGGTTTCACCGTATATGTGATTGAAACGGCGAGCTATCTCGCGGGTCAGCTCCACGTGAGGTGCCTGGTCTTCTCCAACCGGGACGCCCCCGGCCTTGTAAATCAGGATATCAGCGGCCTGAAGGACAGGGTATCCAAGGAAACCGTAAGTGTGGACGTCCTTTTGCACCAGTTCTCGAAGCTGTTCCTTGTAGGTGGGGTTGCGTTCGAGCCAGGGCAGGGGCGTTATCATGGAAAAGATGAGATGCAACTCAGCGTGCTCCAGAATCCGGGACTGAACAAAAAAAGTGGCGATGTTCGGGTCCAGACCAACGGCGACCCAGTCGATGATGATCTCGTGTGCATACCGGCGGAGTGTGCTGGTATCGGCATAGTCGCTGGTGAGGGCGTGCCAGTCCGCAATGAAATAAAAACATTCATAGTCCTTGGTGAGCCTCTTCCAATTCTCCAGTGCCCCGTGGACGTGGCCCAGGTGCATATCTCCTGTGGGGCGCATTCCGCTGACGATCCGCTTCTGATTCATTCGTGCCTTCTCCCGTGCGGAAAAGATTGCATATTAACTGAAATTATGGATTTCCGTGGTGGCCTGACTTTCATGACCCCAACAGGCCGTTAGCCGAACAATCTTATGAGAATCAATAAATTATTCAAGGCTTTTGTTGGAAAGGGCAGGAGCCTTTTCTGTAGTCATCCAGCCGGAGTATTCCGCAAGTACGAGCCTCACTTCCTCGTCCCTGGTGTGTATTCGGCCATTCATTTTTGCCTCGAGAAGACGATCCAATATCTCTTTGTATACGGGGCCGGGAGGTATTCCCATGGCCTTGAGATCACGGCCCCGCATAAAGGTCCTGATGTCTCTGAGCCGGCTGAAGTACAAGGAGATCTGCCGTTTGAGACGTCTATTGCCGGCTTTGGCCATCAGGTAAAGGATCAGTTCGTCGTCGTATTCCGACAGAAGTGTATAGACGCTGAAAAGGTTGTCTTCACTTAGTCGGAACAGTTTGTCCAGCACATCCCCGGCCTTGCGCCTCCGGCGGACCAGCCTGAGCCCCTCCTGCTCCGAGACCTGAGCCCTTTCAGCCAATGCGATCAAAGAGGCGCTTTCCAGGGGGGAAGTCAGTCCCAGCCAGTAGACCTTCCAGGGGTCGTAAGGCTCGTCAAGGTAAAGGCGGTCGTACCAGGAAAGGACCGCATCGATTTCACGGAGCAGTGACATCTGATCGTCGGTGAGACACAGCTTTGGATGGATCACTTGAAGCAGTTTAAACCCGTCCATTCGTTCTATCAATTGAACCGGGTCATTCTCCATCATGAGCAGCTTCAGCTCCAGGAAGAGTCTTCTTGGGGACATGTCCTTGAACGTATTGATGGAGACGGCGTTCTTCATCAAAGCGAGGGTGAGCTTTCCGATCTTGAAGCCGAACCGCTGTTCGAAGCGGACGGCCCGAAGGACCCGGGTCGGGTCTTCAACGAAGCTCAGGTTGTGCAGCACGCGGATCACCTTATCCTTGAGGTCTTTCTGGGCGCCGAAGTAGTCCACCAGCGTGCCGAAATGCCTGGAGTTCAATTTGACGGCCAGTGTGTTCATGGTAAAGTCCCGGCGGAAGAGATCTTGCTTGAGTGAGCTGGTTTCCACGATGGGAGAGGAGGCAGGTGATTCGTAGTACTCTATCCTGGCCGTGGCAATATCAACCTTGAACCCGTCGGGGAAGACAACTACGGCTGTTCCGAATTTGTGGTGCATGCGGACACGGGCGCCCTGGTGTTGCTCGGAGAAGGAACGTGCGAACAGGATCCCGTCGCCTTCGACCACCAGGTCCACATCCAGGTTTTCCCGTTTGAGAAACACGTCCCGTACCAATCCTCCCACGAGGTAGACATTATAGCCAAGCAGATCAGCAACTTTTCCGAATTCCTTGAGGTAGGATAGGACCTTCCTGGGGAGGCGCTCCTTGAGCATGGACGCCATGTTTTTCTTTCGGATAAACTGGGATGCATGGCCGGACTCATAATTGAAATCCTGAATAACAGGCTCGCCCACCAGGATATTCAGCAAGTCCGTACGAGTGATGACGCCGATAACGCGTCCTGCATCCAGCACCGGTAGGATGCGTACACGGTTCTTGATGATAAGGTCTTGAACTTCCTTGAGGGATGAATCAGGTCCCACAGAAAGGAACTCTATATGCATGTACTCTCGTACCTTGAGGTCACCAAGATGGAAATAAACCGCTTTTTCAACTATTTGGCGGGTGATATATCCCTGTATCGCATTTTCGTCATCTCCCACGAGAAGGACATTGATGTTGTATCGCGTCATTACGGCAGCCGCTTCCTGAATGGTTTCAAACGGTCCAATCCGAATGACCGGAGAAGACATTATATCCCGGGCGGTCTTGCGTGGGTTTATGCGGCTTCTGAGAAGCGCGTTAAGAGAGCGCCTGGCCTGAATCAGGGTCTTGTTTTTGATGGTTGCCGAGGCAGCCTGGGGGTGACCGCCCCCACCGAAGGCCAGGGCGATCTCCGCCACGTTTACGTCCTCGATGCGGCTTCGCGCCACAAGATAGATCTTGTCGTCCATCTGGGCTAATGCAAAAACGACGTCAAGGCTTTCCATGTCCATGAATTTGTGCACCAGGACCGCGAGGTCGCCGATATAATCGTCCCGAATGACCTCTGAGATCACCACCTTTACCCCGTTGATAACCTGGGTCGAGGCCTCTTGCATAAGATCATTCAAGAGGCGGACCTGTTCCGCCGTCAGTTCTCTTGTCAAAAGATCGGCGATCAGGTTATGGTCGGCGCCCTTTTCAGTGAGCCAGGCTGCGGCCCGGTAGTCTTCGGGACGGGTTGAGGAGAAGGTGAAGGATCCGGTGTCTTCGTGAATGCCCAGGCACATGATGGAGGCCTCATCCGGTGAAACCGTGAGCCCTCTTTCCGCAAGGATTTCCGTGACCAGGGAGGTGGCGGCCCCCACCTCGCGTATAACTTCGAGATTGCCGTGGATATCGTCGTCAGAGTCCGGATGGTGGTCGTAGATGTGAACATCGACGTCCTCGTTATCCACGATTTCTGCAAACCTGCCTATGCGGCTCCTTTGGCGGGTATCCACGAGTATCAGCCTTCCAATGGTCTCGAGATCAACATGTCGGATCTTGGTGGAGTTGAAGACGTAGGATGCTGTGTGGATAAAGAAGTTGCGAAGTCCCTTTTCCTGGCTTCCGGGGAATACCAGTTCCGCCTCTGGGTAGAGCTTGCTTGCGGCCAGCATGGAGGCGAGAGCGTCGAAGTCGGCATTGATGTGGGTCGTAATTATCTCTACCCGTCCCTGTCCGCGTACGGCGGCTTCTCCTTTTTTGGGTTTCTCGGGCATGGCCGGTTTGTTCAAGAAAAAACCTGTTTGTCTCTTCCCGGCACGAAAATACGCCGGGGAAACTTTCCAATATCAAGGCATTCGAAGTGACCGGCGCCCGGCCGACAATCATCGGCCGAAAGAGTTGCAGCAAAACAACGGCTTAAGAGGGGCAGGTGTGGGGGAGGAGACCCGGCAACAACACAACCTGCCTACACTCCCCGGATTCTCTCGTCCGATTCCTGCAGCTTCTTGCAGTCAATGCAGAGCGTAGTCACAGGGCGGGCAAGCAGCCTCTCTTCGGAAATATCCTCACCGCACTCCTCGCAGATTCCATAGGTACCGTTCTCGATGCGCTCGATGGCGTCCTTGATCTTGCCGATCAGCTTCCGCTCGCGATCCCTGATTCTAAGGGTGAAGTTTCTGTCGGATTCCAGTGTGGCCCTGTCGGACGGATCCGGGAGGTTCTCCTTTTGGTCGCTCATGTGGTCGACCGTCTCGTAGGCCTGCTCCAAAAGATCGTTCAGCCGTTCGTTCAACAGCTTCTCAAAGGATTGAAGTTTTTTCTTGGTAAGCATGTTTCCCTACCCATCCTC
>CAYPSZ010000154.1:0-6269 GCA_964413125.1 uncultured Desulfobacterales bacterium | reverse complement strand
AGAAATAACCGGGGAAGCACCGGCAAAGAGCAGGAAGGGCGCTGTTCTCAAAGCCCTTGTCTTTCTCGCTTTCATTATTGCAGCCGTTTATTTGGTGCGGTTTACGCCCGTAAAGGACGTTCTTACGAGGGAGGCCCTTGGAGGGTTGCTGGAGAGGGCGGGCATGTGGGCGCCCATCGCTTTCATGATGGTCTACGCCGTCGGGGTGTGCCTGTTTGTGCCGGGAACCCTTCTGACGGGGTTGGGGGCGGCGATTTTCGGTCCTTACTGGGGCTTTGTTTATGTGTGGATCGGGGCCATGGCCGGTTCGAGCGCGGCCTTTATCATCGCTCGCACCCTGGGAAGGGAATTCGCCGCCTCTCTTATCGGCAACCGCTTGCAGAAATACGACGATGCCATCGAGCGAAACGGCTTTGCCACGGTGCTCTATCTTCGTCTTGTTTACTTTCCCTTCACGCCCATGAATTTCGGGATGGGCATTACAAAGGTCCGGTTCTGGGACTACTTTTTCGGCACGGGCCTGGGCATTATCGTGGGGACCTTTATTTTCACCTTTTTCATCGGCACGGTAAGGGATGTTTGGATTTCAGGAAACTGGGGGGAACTGATCTCCTTAAAAGTTTTCTTCTCCATAGCCCTCTTCGTCTTCTCCCTCTTCCTCCCCAGGATCATCAAGCGATTCAAAAAAGAAGAGGACCTTGCCAAGGGTGATGTTGGATGAGCCCGGTTGCACCAACGTTTTGGCATGCTGATGCTGATCCGCGAAATGCTGCAAAGCCGCGGCAAAACCATTCCCATTTCACCTGGAAAGCCTTCTGCGGTGCTGCCCGCAATACGGGATGAGCGGCACATGACCGATCTGTTCGCTTATTGGAGTCGTTTTCTTATCCATGCAGGATCTTTTCGGCAATCCAGAACAGCGTAGACTTTTACCTCATCACCCTCGATACGATAATAGACGGCGAAAGGAAATCACTTGGAAAGAAGACGGCGGTACCGCCCGAAACGTACGCTATGTATTCCCGCAAATACCCGAAGCGACTCGATATCAGAAAATAGGGTTTCCAGGAAATAGTTACCTATACTCCTTTCTTGTGATTCATAAAAATCGAACCCTTCTAGCAAATCCTGCTTCGTCGATTCAAGGATCTTTGTCTTCATGTGATCGAATTCCGAATGTCTTTCTTGGCTTGATCCCAGTCCACAAACCGGTCTTTTCCATCTTTTATTCTCTGTTCTCTTTCCTTCAGAACATCTTCATGCCAAGAAGGTGAAGAGAAATCGGAAGATCTCCGGCAGAGGTCATCCCACAGCATTTCCATTGCATTTAGTTTTTCCTCAATGGTCATTTCTTCTAGGTTGAGAGTCATCGTCTATTTCCTTTCTTTTTGCTACAAAGCGAACAAGGTATTGAAGGGACGGATTCGTCCAGCCAATACCAAAAAAATGAGTGTTATCGATAAAAGAAATAAGCACGCCAAATTCAGGCTGCTAATCTAGGATAATCAAAAGTCCAGCGGGCTTTTTGCTTCTTTTGCGGTTTTGCTCGGAACACAGTGGGTATAGATCATCGTCGTTCTTATATCAGCATGACCCAGCATTGTTTTAATCTTTCGAATATCATAATTCACCTGCAACGCATCATGGCAAATCCCGCGATTCAAGTTTAAACCAATATCCTTGAAACCATGGATGTCAAAAACCATCCCGGGATTCGCGGCAGGGGTCCGTGTTATTCGGTCTCCTCCAGATTTTGAACTGAATGATTCCGATTGTAGCACTCAGAACCCTTAGGGTCCACCTTTACCCTAAAACTCCTTACAAATCCATCGGCTTCAACAAAAAGACCAAAATCCAAGACCTGTTTGAGTGTACAACTTATCGTATCATGACATTCCCACGAGTTCCGGAATCGCCATGATTCCAGAGCAATCCTTGAAAATCAAATGTCTAACCAGAGACAGCTCCCTCCCTGGGAAGACAATCTCAACCAGCACCCGGGCTCCCTATCGATTGGTCGGCATAGCCCGGAAAACCCTTCTTGCACGGGCACAGGTATGCTACGCCAAAACAAGACCTTTTGCCATCTCTGTTCACCGTAATTCCCGATCACCGGATTTTCGTTTCCCAGAGTCCATCCCCAGACACCACGAGATTTTCTACTAACCACTATATATTGTTATCAAAAAATAATGGGGGTAAAGGATCTGCCGTAAGGGTATGCACGGTCTGGTTGGCGCCGAACGTCAGGTTGGTTTTCAACTCCCCCAAGCAGGCTTCCGCCGCATCGGGGCCACCAGTTCGCCGTCGAAAAAAGTCACCACCAAATCACCGTTTTTTACCTCAGTGCAGAATTCCTGAACAATGATGTGGTTGTACCCGGACACATACATGTCGATAATTTCATCCAGTGCAGGGATTCCCGTCCTGGCCTCTTTTAGAGAGGATACGGCGTAAGTCGTCGGTGAGGTACATGGGGTGCCCGCACAACCATCTCAAACTTGTCAAAAGATCCGCCATGTTGAAATAATAAATGCGGTGGCCACGGGCGGCAGCTACGCTTAAAATCTGAGTAATCCCTGTATTGTACAAGTCAACCTCAAAATCAGAATAGGTCAACCGCTCGCTTTCAAAAGCGATTACCAATTTCTAACAATCAAAGAGCTCGGCAAAAGCCGGAATCAGAGTGACTGGAAAAGGATAAAGATGAAACGCCGGCAAGTTCGCCATTTCCGCGATACGCCGGTGTTCCCGGGCCGGAGAGTTCCGGGGAACCGCCCCCTAATTCTGCCTGATTAAACGCAAGGCTTCCAGCGTATGCTCCGGGGCCACCCTGACGGTGTGATCCACACTCACTTTCGCGTATCGAATGATCCCGTAGCGATCAATGATGTATCGCGCAGGCATGGGCAACCTCCACGAATCGTCCCCGTTGTATTCTTCGAGATTGATGCTCAGTCGCAAGTACACTTTTTTCAGATCTTCCGGATAGGTATAAACCAAGCCGTACTGCTCAGCCGCACTGTTGCCCGGATCGCTGAGAAGCTGCATGGCAAAGTTCTTCTCCTCTGCGAAGGTCCGGGTTTGTTCTTCTGTTTGTGGAGAAACCATCAAAAGGGATGCGCCCGACTCTTGGAACTTGGGGTAGGCCTCCTCAAGAGCTTCCAGCTCCAGATTGCAGAACGGTCACCACCGGCCCCTATAAAACCCCAACACGGTCGGACCCGAGGACAGAGTCTCTTTGAGATTGACTGTTTCGCCCCGCGCATTTCTCAGCGTGAAGTCAGGCGCTGCAACACCTTCTCCCAGGGCCCCTTCAAGGATGCCCGAGTTCAAGAGGTTTTTCATGGCCCGCCCCATAATCTGTTTCACTTCCTCCGGGGCGGCCTTTTGGAATTCCTCCTTTTTCGCTTGAATCTTTTCTTCCAGATTCATCATTTGACTCCTCCTTTCTTCAATCGGACTTCCCTGAAGTCCTTCGTTCCCCATTCTGGGTTAAGAGGTTGGAAAGGCTTCAAACTGCAATCAGTGTTTGCCGATATAGAACCGTTCCTTTTGCCCTGGTCTGCGGATCGAGATCCTGCGCGCCTATCCGCTTCTACGAGGCGGAAAAGATCGACGAGCAGCTCGATGCGGCTGCAAAGAGCTTTGCAAACAGCTCCGAAGTCATTGTTTCGCCGGAAAAGAACAAGGTGATCCTGTCCCAGATTTTTTCCCTCACCCCGACCTTTGCCATGATGAAAGTCCTTGTGGATAACCGGCTCCGGCAGGGGGTGCCTTTTTACCTGTGCTCCGGCAAGCGGATGGCGGAAAAGAGGACGGAAGCTGTAATCGGATCACCATTGGTCCATAGAATGTAAAGATGATCATTCTCTCCCATAGGTACCTCCTGGTTTCGATCTATCTGTTTGCGGCTGAATGCCAAGAGCTGCCGCATCAGATCCCTCGCCCGCATCCCCGCGCCGAGGATCTCGTCCACAGACTCCCGGTGGGCGTCTTCGGGGTCAAGGTCATCATGCAGCATCTCGCTGTAGCCTATGATGGGTGAGAGCAGGTTGTTCAGGTCGTGGGCCACACCGCCTGCCAGCGAACCGATGGCCTCCATTTTTTGAGACTGTGCCAATTGGTCATGGAGTTTCTCTCGCTCCTCCTCGGCGATTTTCCGGGGTTCTGAATAACGCTCAAAGATGCGCCCATCCTTAAATTCGAGCTGGTCGAAACTGGACTCTTCCGGATTAGCATAGAGGCGCTCCACTTTTGCTAAAAAACTTTCAGGATCAACAAGCTGATCAAGAATGTGATTGAGTGCAGCGGCATCATCCCAGCGGCTAAGAATGTCCTGCGGAATGCGCCACATATCAGCAAAGTTTTGGTTATAGCGAGTAATTACTCTGTTCCGGCTCACGACAAGGGTCCCGTCAACTGTGGATTCCAGGGCGGCATTCACGCGCCAAAATGCTTCTCTGCTTGCTCTGTTCTTCAGGACGGACAAAAAACCGGGCCGAATCCTGAAAAAGCAAGGACTGCGGGTCCGGAAACTCGAGCATCTCGGCTAATGCCTGATTGGCTTCGAGGAAACGACCGTCCTCTCCAGTACGGTAAAGAGCTGCGGGTATACCGTCGAACAGCAAACGAAGACGTTTTTCCCTCTCCAAGGATTTTTCAAAGGCCTTCCTGCAGTCGGAATCGGCGCTTTCCAATTCCCAAACCCGCTTCTCCAGTTCCTCATACGTAGGCTTGCCGGTCATGATTACAACCTCTCCTTGAATCTGCGAGGGTTCCAACGCAATCCTTAAGCGCTGAGAACACCTACTAGGCTACTTCCGGGGTTTCTCGTCCAGCGCCTTCCGCACTGTGTTCGCCAACTCATGCTGTGTGAGGGGCTTCATCACAAGAGCCCGAATTCCCATTTCCCGGGCCTTTTCATTCGAAATCTGCTTGCTGTAACCGGTGCTCAAGATGACTGGAATGTCAGGGCGGATTGCCATGATTTCCTCCGCCAGCCGGTCGCCCCTCATGCCCGGCATGGTCATGTCGGTAACCACCAGATCAAAGCGATTGGGATCCTGCCTGAAGCACTCAAGCGCATCCGTGCCGCTCGCTCGGGTCTCCACATTGTAACCCTGGCGCTCGAGCATGTGTTGTCCCAGCTTCATGATCATGGGCTCGTCATCCACAAAGAGGACCCGCTCGTTACCCCGGGGGAGTTCCGTCTTCTCCTCTGCTGTTAATTCAACCGATTCAACGTCCGAGGCGGGCAGGTAAATGGTAAAGGTGGTTCCCCGGCCCTCTTCGGTCTCGACTGTGATTCCGCCCTTGCGGTCCTGGACAATGCCGTGGACCACAGCCAGCCCCAGGCCCGTGCCTTCGCCTACGCCCTTTGTGGTGAAGAACGGATCGAAGATCCTCTCCAGTCTTTCAGGTGCAATTCCCGGACCCGTGTCCTTGACCTGCATGCAAACGTAACGACCGGAAGGAAGAGCCTCCACCACTGTATGCAGGGGGGCCTTCAGGTCGGCTGCATCCAGTGTGAACGTCAACGTCCCCCCTTCCTCCTCCATCACCTGCCCGGCGTTGGTGCAGAGATTCATGATGATCTGCTGGATCTGGGAGGGATCTGCAAGAACGGGGGGAAGGCCCTTTTTGATTTCAGTTTGAATCTTCACCGTGGTGGGAATGGAGGCCCGGAGCATCTTGAGGGATTCCTTTGCAATGGGCTCCAGACGAATATTGGCGACGGTGTGCTTCTTTTGTCTTGCGAACATCAGGATTTGCTTGACCAATTCCCGGGCTCGTAGCGTCGCTTGGCGGACCTCCTGGAGGTTGTCCTGGGCGGGACTCCATTCCGGGAGATCCAACATGGCCAGTTCGGCGTTGCCGACAATAATGCTCAGAATATTGTTGAAATCGTGGGCAATGCCTCCCGCCAGGGTCCCGATGGCCTCCATCTTCTGGGCCTGCGCCATACGCTTTTCAAGTTCCAGTTCTCTGGTGATGTCCAACATGGTGCCGATGGCTGCAGGCATTCCTTGAAAAACAAGGGAAGATCCGAAAACCATAACATGGATGATTTCACCTGTTTTCCTAATTCCTCTAAATGTGTATTGAACGGTTTTGGTCTCGCCGGCCAGCCGTCTGCGTATCTGTTCTTCAACCATAGCCAAATCATCCGGGTGCACGAATTGACGAAAATGCATGTTATCCAAGCATTCATCAACACTGCAGCCAAATATCTCGGCGAATTTCGGGTTAACATATTTAAAAAGGCC
>CAYPSZ010000153.1:0-4294 GCA_964413125.1 uncultured Desulfobacterales bacterium | reverse complement strand
CATGAATGGAGGCGGAGGCTCGCATGTCGCAAGATGATGTTACCCAAATCAGGGTGGGCAATGCTTAATAATCGGAGGGTAGTTATGGATATCAAAGTGTTGGGACCCGGTTGTGCAAAATGCGGTCGGACCGAGCAAAACGTGAGGGATGCTGTTTCGGAAAGCGGTGTTGATGCTCAGATCGACAAGGTTACCGATGTTATGGAGATCGCCAAATTCGGGGTTTTCGGCACACCCGCGGTGGTCATAGACGGCCAGGTAAAAAGCGTCGGCAAGATACCCACCAAAGATGAAGTCAAAGGATGGATTTCGGGAGGCTGACATGGAAGACAAAAAGGATGAAATCTTCGGCCTTGTAAAGGACAAATACGGGGCCATTGCAAAAGGGAGTGACTCCACCAACCAGTCATCCTGTTACTGCTGTTCAGGGCAGCCCCCGGTTGCGGACATCATCAGCCTGGGAAGAATACTCGATTACACGGAAACAGATCTTTCCGTGGCGCCGGGCCGGGCCAACCTGGGCCTTGGCTGCGGCAACCCCATAAGCCGGGCGGGACTCAAGCCGGGAGAAACCGTGCTGGATCTTGGAAGCGGGGCCGGGTTCGATGCCTTTCTGGCGGCAAAGCAAGTGGGGGAATCAGGGAAGGTCATAGGTGTGGACCTGACACCGGAGATGATTGAAAAGGCTGATGAAAATGCAAAAAGCCTGAACATATCCAATGTCGAGTTCCGGCTTGGGGAAATCGAGAATCTCCCCGTGGAGGACCGGTCCGTTGATGTGGTCATCTCCAACTGCGTGATCAACCTTTCTCCGGACAAATCGGCCGTGTTCGCGGAAATGCACCGATCATTGAAACCCGGGGGCCGCATCGTTATTTCGGATATTCTCCGTTCCGGGGAGCTCCCCGAAAAGATTCGTGAAAACCCGGCGGCCTACACAGGCTGAGTGTCGGGTGCCATTTCACCCGGCGAGGTGAAAAGGATTCTCTCGGACCTGGGTTTTCACAAGATCACCATCACCCCGAAGGATCAAAGCGAAGAGATCATACGGGGCTGGAACATTGCTGAAGCCGCTGAAAAGGCGGTCTTTTCCGCCTATATTGAAGCACAAAAGCCTGGTATTGGATGAGACAGCCTTTTTTCAGTCAGGAATGTCGATAGGAACATGAACGGGGGTAGTTTCTTTGGAGCACGGCAAATTACGTGGAAAAAATGGTCTCATAATCCTGGGGGCACTGGTGCTGGCAGCGGCGGTGACCTTTTCTGTTTTCTACATCAAAATGGGCGATACCAAGGTCCTTGCCACGGTCAACGGGCAGGCCATCACCCTTGACCACTTCCTGCTGGAAGCGGATAACTTCGAGGAGCCCCACAGGGACATGTTCATGGAAGATCCGGGCAAACTACTCGACCTTATGATCATGAAGACGCTCCTGCTTCAGGAGGCGGGAAACCGGGGGTTTGAGAAGGGCGGGCAGGAGAATGAAGAGGATGTGATAAGGCGGTTTTTGGAGAACCGCTTTTCTGCGCCGCCCATGGTAAGCAAAGAAGAGATTAAGAGTTTCTACGAGGCCTATAAAGGCAACATGCAAGACATGCCTTTTGAACAGGCTGAGCCCATGATAGAGCAAATCTTGCGTCAGGCAAAACAAGAACAGGAGTACACGCAATATTTGGAGGAGATTCGAAGCAGAGCGGACATTGAGGTCCATCATGACCAACTGCAGGGCCTTGCCGCCAAACCCGTTGCAGACGGCACCAATACTAAGGAAGAATTCGAAGCCGCCCTCAGGAGCGGCAAGCCGGTCCTGGTGGACTTCGGTTCCAACAGCTGCCTGCCCTGCCGCAAACTGAGGCCGATCCTCGAGGAAATCAAAAAGGAGAAAACCGGACAGGTGGAAATCCTTGTGATCGATGTTTACAAGCACCAGGACCTGGCCAGGGAATATCAGATCCGGACGATTCCCACCCTGGTGTATTTCGATGCAGAAGGCAAGGAGGCCCACCGCACCCAGGGATTCATGCCCAAAGCCGCCCTCCTGGAACATCTTTCAAAGATCGGTGTTGTATGAAAAACCTGAGTCGGGGAATTCCTGATGCTTGACACCATTATTGTGACCGTCAACGAATGGATGGCAGGGGGTATAGTTGTTGCGGCTGTTGGATGCTTCCTGTGGGGAGTGGTCAGCGTCTTTTTCAGCCCCTGTCATCTTGCATCCATTCCGCTGATCGTGGCCTACGTGGGAGGACAGAACCGTGTCTTGAAACCCCGCGAGGCCATCCACTACTCGGTTACCTTTTCTATGGGCCTTTTTACAACCATAGCGCTTGTAGGCATCATTTGCGCGATTCTAGGCCGCATGCTTGGTGACGTGGGTCTTTACTGGCAGATACCGGTGGGTCTGGTGCTCATATGGGTGGCCCTGGGAATGTTCGACGTTGGAAAATGTTCCATGTCGGGGAACTTCCTCCAAGGTCTGAACCTGCGCGGGCTCCCGGGGGCACTGGTCCTGGGGCTCGCCTTCGGGGTTCTTTCCGGCTCGTGCACCTTCGGGTTCATCGCGCCCATCCTGGCCATCATCACCATTCAGCAAAAGATCGCCACAGGCGTACTGTTCATTTTTCTCTTCGCGCTGGGACACATCATTCCCATCGCCATTGCAGGGAGTTCCACCGCAGCTGTTAGAAAAATCATGGAAAACGCCCGGTGGCAGCAGGCCTCCACCTGGTTTCGAAAAGGCGCCGGCACGGTGATCGCCGGGCTGGCTATCTACTTCATCGTCAGCCCCTTTGTTCCACTATGATGGCACGCGCCGGCTATAAGGAAGAAACAGAGAAGTAAATAGCCAATAAAAGCCAAATAATATACAGGGCAGCGGAATATGCCGTATTACAGAAATCAAAAGCACACTTTGTTGATTAGCTGGAATGTAATTTTTAGATGTATTTTACAGATGAGGAATGGGAAAAGTGGAAAAAGGAGATGTGGACCAATGAGTGAAAAACGGGAAAAGGTTATGGGGCTTTGGGAAAGATACCTTACCCTTTGGGTTGCGCTCTGCATGGGGGCTGGAATCCTGATCGGGTTCATCTTTCCCAACATAGCGACTTTTATCGACTCGCTTTCCATCCAGCAGGTGAATATGCCCATCGGAATCCTGCTGTTCCTGATGATCTATCCCATCATGATCCAGATCGATTTCAAGCAGGTGGCGGAGGCGGCAAAAACGCCGAAACCGGTGCTTACGACACTGGTTGTCAACTGGGGAATCAAACCCTTTACCATGACGTTTTTCGCATGGTTGTTCATGACGAAGATATGGGCGCCGTTCATAACCCCGACAATGGGGGCGGAGTACACGGCCGGCATGATTCTGCTGGGAATTGCTCCGTGTACCGCCATGGTTTTTGTATGGAGCTATCTCTCCGGCGGGAACATGGGCCATACTCTTGTCATGGTGGCCATCAATTCGCTCACCATGCTCATTCTGTATGCACCGCTGGGAAATCTGCTTCTGGGCGTGGCCATGCCTATCCCCCTGGTCACGCTGGCCCTGACCGTAGGTGTTTATGTGGGCGTACCGCTGGTAGCCGGCTACTTCACCCGTAGAATACTGATCCGGCGGAAGGGTATGGACTGGTTCGAAAAGGTATACATCAAGAGCTGGGGAAGTGTTTCCCAGATCGCCCTGCTGGCTACGCTGGTGGCCCTGTTCATGCTGCAGGGTGAGGTGATCATTCAGCAGCCCCTGGTTATCGTTATGATCGCCATCCCGCTGATCATCCAGACTTTTTTCATATTCGGGATCACCTACCTGGCCTGCAAACCGCTGGGCATTGTGTATGAGGATGCGGCCCCCACATCGCAGATCGGCGCATCCAACCATTTCGAGGTGGCCATTGCCGTTGCACTCACGCTGTACGGCACCGGTTCCGGCGCCGCCCTGGCAACCGTGGTGGGCGTGCTGATCGAAGTGCCGATCATGCTGGCGCTGGTGCGCTTCTGTGTACGAACACGAAACTGGTTCCCGCAGGATCCGGAAAAAGCTCCGGTCATGTGAGAGCTGAAACAATGCTGAAAAGCCCGGGTATTGGATTGATGGCCATCAGCCCACTATCGTCAGCCCACTATCGGCCGGGCAAGGAACAGGAGACCCTTAAGGGCCCCGGAATCGCATATTCAGCCGGCGGCAAAGCCGCCTAGCCCTTCGATGCCTTCCTGATTTTTTTGTTGACAAACCCCCCGCTCCCACGCTAATCACTATTATTGCCACTTTTTTAATAGTAATTAAAA
>CAYPSZ010000152.1:0-3705 GCA_964413125.1 uncultured Desulfobacterales bacterium | reverse complement strand
CCGATAACGTGATTGCCCATCGCGGTGTGCTGGACGAAGGGGTCCAGTTCATCCAGAAGCCTTTCACTGTTTACGGGTTGGCTGTGAAGGTCCGAGACGTGTTGGATGAGAAACCCCGGAAGTAGAATCGGCTTGTGTCAGCGCTCAAGGATTGCCCTTGAATACCGGCGGTTTTAGCCATTCCTAAGTGTGCATTATACGATAAGACTGTACGTAGCAAAGGGTCTTGAGATTTGGGTTTCTGGTTGAAGCCGATGGATTTGCAAGGAGTTGGGGTTTTTATGGAGTGGAGAAGTTTGCTATGGTTCATCAGGAATCATTGACTTCATCGGAACGGGAAAACACTGTTGCTAATGATGTCTAAAAAGCCGACCTACGAAGAACTGGAGCAAAGGGTTCGGGAATTGGAAAGCCTTGAATCCGAACGAAATCAGATAGCAGAGTCGATACGTTCACTCAACGAGCATTTGAGCTTCTATCGCAATGCCGTCGGCAGCATGGAGGATTACAAAATCGCCGTTGTTGGCCCGGACTATCGTTACAGAATCGTCAGTCCTCAGTATTTGAAGATTTACAACCTGACCGGAGCGGAGATAGTTGGAAGGACCGTAGCCGAGATTATGGGGGATGACGTATTTGAACATGCGATAAAACCTAATCTGGACCTGGCCATGAAAGGCCGGGCCGTACACTATTCGGATTGGATCGAGTTATCCGATAAGGGAAAAAGATATCTGGAGGTATCCTATTATCCTGTCGTGGACGAAGACCAAAAAGTGGTTTCCGTCATTGCCATGTCACATGACATAACTGAAAAGAGAAGGGCCGATGAGGCTCTGCGCGAGAGCGAGGCGAAATACAGGTCCCTTACAGAGAACCTGAACGATATCCTCTGGACAGCCGATCTCTAGGGATGAATATCACCTACGTGAGTCCCTCCATAGAGAAGGTGCTGGGTTTTACCGTTGAGGAGCGGTTGAAGCAGTCCCTTCAGGAACAAATGCCGCCTGAGACACTACAAATGGCAGCCGAGAGGTTGACCGAAGAACTGGAGTTCGACGAGGAAAAAGATCCCGAACGATTTGCTTCTCTTGAACTTGATTACTACCATAAGGACGGGGCCCTTCGGTGCTTGGAGACGACCCTGTCCTTTATTCGGGATGAGCATGGAAAACCCGTTGGCATACATAGCATTTCGAGAGACATCACCGAGCGAAAGCCGGCAGAGGAGTTAATCCGAAAGTCGGAGCAGGAAAAATCGCTTATACTGGACAATGCTTTTGAGATCATAGCTTTCCACAACAAAGACCGCCGATTCATTTGGGCCAACAGGGCTTACCTTGAGGGAGTCACCAGCATTACCGGTTTGCCTGCGACCATTGACGCCTTGAAGGGAAAGAAGTGTTATGAGGCATGGGGCCTGACAAGTGATTGCACTAATTGCCCGGTTTCGCTTGCATTGGAAACCGGTAAACCACAGGAAGGGGAGTTGACTCCGGAAAACCAGGAGCATTGGCCCGCCACGCAGGGTTCATGGTTGGTGAGGGCAGCCCCGGTAAGGGATTCCATCGGTAAAATTGTCGGCGCAATCGAAATTTCAAATGAAAACACAGTGCGCAAGCGTGCGGAGCAAGCACTCCGTGATTCGGAAAAGAACTACCGGGATATTTTTGAAAACAGCAATGATGCGATCTTCGTCCACGATACTGAAAACGGTCAAATCATAGACGTTAACAGGACGGCCTGCGAGATGTTCGGGTATTCCCTTGAAGAAATGAGAAGAATGAACGTTGGTGATTTCAGTCTTGCTGAGCCGCCGCATACTCAGAAAGAGGCACTTGAATGGATACAAAAGGCCTATCAATACGGGCCGCAGCGTTTTGACTGACTTGCAAGGAACAAGCAAGGCGAGCTGATGTGGTTTGAAAACAGTTTGTTGTGTGCTGAAATTGCCGGTAAAAAAAGGGTGCTGGTTTTTGGAAGGAACATTGATGACCGCAAGAAGGCCGAGCACGATCACGATAGGCTGTTGTACGCCATAGAGCAGGCCGCCGAGGAGATGGTAATCACCGACCCTGACGGTGCTATTCAGTACGTGAATCCCGCGTTTGAACGTGTGACCGGCTACACGGCGGAAGAGGTCAGGGGAAAGAACCCGAGGATCCTCAAGAGCGGCGAACAGGACGAGGGGTTTTACCGGAAGTTGTGGCAGACAATTACGAGCGGCAGGAACTGGCAGGGGAGGGTTGTAAACCGCAGAAAGGACGGATCCCTTTACACCGAGGAAGCCTCCATCTCACCGGTCATGGATGTGACGGGCAGGATCAACAATTTCATTGCGGTCAAACGGGATATCACCTCTGAGATGGAGCTTGAGACCCGGCTGGCCCAGGCCCGGAAAATGGAGGCCATAGGGACCTTGGCAGGCGGCATTGCCCATGACTTCAACAACATCCTTTCGGCGGTCATGGGCTACTCTGAAATGGCAAAGTCGGATCTTCCAAAGGAGAGCTACGCGACTCAATGCATAGAAGAGTTCCTGCCGGCGAGTCACAGGGCAAAGGACCTGGTGAAACAGATCCTTGCATTCAGCAGGCTTTCGGAAGAAGGGATGCAGCCTCTGAAGGCCGGCCTGCTATTAAAAGAGGCCGTGAAGCTGCTGCGGGCGTCTATTCCCTCCACCATTGAAATTGGGACCGAGATATCCGCTTCAAGGTACACGATTCTTGCCGATGCCACCCGGATTCACCAGGTGGTCATGAATCTCTGCACCAACGCCTATCACGCCATGCACGATTCAGGAGGTGTTCTTCGTGTGACCCTGAAAGAGCTGGATGTGGATGCAGAGGATACGCCCGGTTATGAGGACCTGGATCCCGGCCGGATCCTGTTTGTGGACGATGAGGCCCCCATCGCAAATATCGGGAGGCAGATGCTGCGGCGCCTGGGATATGATGTGGAGGTTGCAACAGGCGGCATGGAGGCCCTGGAGCTTTTCGAGTTGCGTCCTGATGACCAACCACGTTCATTTTCTTTTGACACCAAAGCACAAGGAAAGTGCAGGCAATCTCATGAAGCGCCTAGGCCAGCGTTATGTGCAATATATTAATCGTATCTACAAGCGTAGTGGAACACTTTGGGAGGGGCGGTTTCGTTCAAGCGTTGTTCAACAAGATACCTATCTTCTCGCCTGCCAACGCTATATCGAAATGAATCCGGTGCGTGCAGGTATGGTAAACCATCCAGGTGAATACAAATGGTCAAGTTATAGAATTGATGGACAGGGAGAGTCATTATCGGTAATCGGAAATCTGCACAGACTGCTACCATTCAGGGTGCGGTGAATAGCACCCATAATCACCGCACATTTTGCAGTGAATTGTCTTGGCTTTGCGGTGAATATTTCCTGCAATAGCCTTAAATTATGCGGTGATTAATATGTGGATTCATGAACATCAGAACTGGCCAAATTTTACCCGGGATGCCGAAGCTCTAAACTCCAAGCTGGCTGATGTACGTCATCGTCAAGGACGCTTGTGCTATGTCTCGGGGAAGAAGACGCCCCTGAAAGCATTTGTGGAGGGGCTCTGATGCAACGCCACAGCCGCCCCTTCAACCTGACGGAATTCAAGATTGAGGTCACTTATCGTTGCGGCCTCAACTGCGTTCATTGCTCCAGTGACGTGCGTCCATCGAACTCGCTGG
>CAYPSZ010000151.1:0-1853 GCA_964413125.1 uncultured Desulfobacterales bacterium | reverse complement strand
CAGCATGTCCTGGACTTTGAGAGCGGGCTGTGGCCCACGCCCATTGTGGAAAAGGGAGGTTTCACAGTGGTGAACCTGGCGGCCGGGAAGACCCTTTTTGAAACCGAGAGGGCCGGAACGGTGAGTGCACGCCTCGAGGTGAAGAACCTGCTGGATCATTCCTATGATCACGTAAAGGGCTACCCCATGCCCGGACGGCGGATTTTCGGAGGACTGGAGTGGCTGTTTTGAACTATGGAGGATACATGAAAAGAAGGATGCTTTTTCTTGCCGCGCTCCATCTGCTGGGGACAGGAGTGTTTTCCGGATTACTGCAGGGTGCAGCAATCGCCGGTTTCCCCATGTCGTTCATTGACGCATCCAGCCGGACCGTGCTCCTGGACGAGCGGCCGTCGCGTGTGGTTTCCCTGTCTCCATCCATCTCGGAAGTCTTGACGGCCCTTGGTGCAGGAGAGGCGCTTCGTGGGGTAACTTATCATGACTCCTCACTGCCTGGCGCCGCGGGGGCGACGGTGGTCGGCGGCTTTCTCCGCCCTTGCCTGGAGGCCATACGAAACTGCGATCCCGACCTCGTGTTATGCTCACCTCTTCAGCACGAACATTTGACTCCTCTTGAAGAAGCAGGGATACCCATCGTGTGTATGGAGACGCGCAGCCTGCCGGAAGGCTACGACAACATACGTCTTCTGGGAGGCATATTTGAGCGAAAGGAAGAGGCGGAGAATATTGTCAAAGGAATTCAGGCCCAGATCGCATTGATTACCGAGAAGGTCTCCCTCATCCCTCAGGAGGAGAGAAAGCGCGTTATGCGTCTCATGGGCCGGGATAGGATCATGACGGCGGGCGACGACTCCTTTCAGAACGAGATGATAAGGGCCGCAGGTGGAATCGCGCCCGAACTGGGACGGGACGGGGGCGTGATCCCGGTGGATCTTGAAGAATGGCTGGATTTCGATCCTCAGGTCATTTACGGATGCGGCGGGGACAGGAAGGCGGCCGCGCAATGGCTGAATCAGCCGGGGTGGCGTGATGTGGAGGCAGTACGGGAAAACCGGATTTATGATTTTCCCTGCGAACTCACATGCCGGGCGGCCACCAACACCGGCCGGTTTATCGCCTGGATGGCTTCCAGGCTCTATCCCGAGTCGTTTGCCTGTAGAGAAAACCTGGTTCTGGAAGAAGAAGTCTTTGAGGCCCTGGATGTTGATGTGCCCCTCGAGTACGTCCGGCAGGCCTGGATTTTTCACAGCCACATCCATGATTTTGTCAACAAGACCCTTGTCATTGATTTTGCCGAACCACAGCGGATCCTTTCCACCTTGGAGGGTGAACGCCAGGGCATCAGTTCCGCAGGAAACCATTACTCCCCGCCTCCAACCTGGGCGCCGGCCCATGCGCTCGGCCTTGACGCCTTGCGGAAGCGGATCTACGAAGTCATCGGCCGGGAAGCAAAGACATCGTCCTTTCTGTTCACAGGCGCTGACATGGATAACCTGTCGGTTCAGGTGGAGCGTTACAAGGATATGACCGTTCTGGCGCTGGTGACCGCAGGGGTGGAATCAAACGCAGTGCGCATGTCCAGGGACCCCGGCCGGTTCTACGAGCCGGGCACTGTCAATATCATTATTCTTACCAACATGCATCTTACTCCCCGGGCCATGAGCCGGGCCGTGATCAGCGCAAGCGAGGGTAAGACCGCGGCCCTGCAGGACCTGGACATCAGAAGCAGGGAAGACCCTCTTCGACATCAGGCTACGGGCACCGGCACGGACAACATCCTTGTGGTGGAGGGGCGCGGAACGCGCATCGACAATGCAGGCGGACACACCAAGATGGGAGAGTTGATTGCCAAG
>CAYPSZ010000150.1:0-2642 GCA_964413125.1 uncultured Desulfobacterales bacterium | reverse complement strand
TGAGCTGTTCGATCAATCGCTCAAAAGGCGGCGGATAGATACCCATGGGGTTTCTTTCTAGGTTGCATTTTGCGTCTGTGTTTCATCAGGTTTGTCCCGGGAAACCAGATTCCGGGAGCCTGTCTACATCAGGCCGGGAATATTCGGGAGGTTGAGTCCCGAGGTAAGCTTGCCCATCTCCTCGTTGGCCATTTCCTTGGCCCTGTTCAGAGCGTCGTTCACGGCCGCCTGAACGAGGTCCTGGAGCATGTCCACATCCCCGGGATCAACCACCTCGGGATCGATTCTTATGGAGACGATCTCCTGTCTGCCATTGGCGGTAACGGTCACCATACCTCCCCCGGAGGTTGCCTCAATGGTCCTGTCTCCCAGCTCTTCCTGAAGTTTGGCCATTTTCGCCTGAAACTGTTGGGCCTGCTTCATTATGTTGCCCATGTTGGGCATGCCTTTACCTTTCACATCACACCTCCTTATGCTTTGAATCCTGCCTCGCCGAATCGCCGGAGTCATGCCGGAGTTCACCCTGAAACATCGTCAGCACATCCTGAACAGGCCTGGGAAGGTCCTTCCGGGATTTCGATTTCTTCTCTATGGCTCCGCTTTCACCTTTTTTCGCCCGTTCGGCAGGGACATCAGTATTGGCGGATATGCGTACCTTGACCTCCTTGCCGAAGAACTCCCGCGCCAGCTCCGTGAATCGCATCAGATGTTCCTGATCGTCCAGATAAGTCGCTGAAAAGGCATTCCGGGCCCGCTCAATGTGCAGGACGTCAGACCTGATCCCTCTGAAACGCCATTGACCGAGCACTTTGGCCATGGCGCGATTCTTCCGGCCAAGGAAGGAAATGAACTCCTCCCACCCCCGCCCGGGCTGCGGCTGTCCGGAATCAATTTCAGTGACGGAAGGCTCTACATTGATCGCGGCAGCGGGTTCCCGGGCTGTGGCGGGAGGTATGTCCGCGGGAGGATGGTAAGGCTTGGATGAAGATTCCGCAAGACGATTCTCCAGTGCGGCCAGCTTTTCCATCAATTCCTCGAAACCGAGGACTTCGCCCATATGGCACAGCTTTATCAGTACGGTCTCCAGTATTACCCGCGGGCTGGTGGTGAACCGAAGGTCCTCTTCTCTCCGAATGAGGAGGTTGAGAATATGTTGAAGCTTTTCCCGCCCCGCCTTTTTCGCCTGCTTGCGCAATTCCTCTCGATCGCTCTCGGTCATGTCCAGGAGGCCTCCATCCGCAATTACAAGGCTGACCAGGAGGTCTCGAAACTGATTCATTAAGGCGTGGTAGAACTCCTTGATATCGTAACCGTAGTTGTAGATCCGTTCCACAATGCGGATACAGGTGTCGGCCCTACCCTCGAGCACTGCCTCTGAGGCCTCGAAGATCAGGTCCCGATCCACGATCCCCAGGATGTCGGTGATCTGCCGGTCAGCCACCGACGGTCCTGTAAAAGAGACCACCTGATCCAGCAGGCTCTCTGCATCGCGCATGCCTCCCTGGGCCTCGCGCGCAATCAAACCCAGTCCCTCCCTGCTGATGCTTATGCCCTCGGCCTCGGCGATTCTTAAGAGCTGGTCCGCAATCAGAGCCGGGGGAATCCTCTTGAAATCGAAGCGCTGGCAACGACTCAGGATGGTTACCGGGACTTTATGAGGCTCGGTTGTGGCGAAGAAGAATTTCACGTGGGGGGGAGGTTCTTCAAGGGTCTTTAAGAGCGCGTTAAAGGCCTCCTTTGTGAGCATATGGACTTCATCGATGATATAAATTCGGTATCGGCCCGATGAGGGCATGTAACGTATATTCTCACGGAGTTCCCGGATCTCGTCAATACCCCGGTTGGAGGCACCGTCGATTTCCTGGACATCAACGGAGGCTCCAGTGGTGATCTCCCGGCAGGACGTGCATTGATTACACGGAATACCGGGTTCCCCGTCCTGGCAATTCATGGCCTTGGCCAAGATCCTGGCCACAGAGGTTTTGCCAACCCCCCTCGCTCCGCTGAAGAGAAAAGCGTGTGCAAGCCTGTCCGTCTTGATGGCGTTGACCAGGGTCCCTGTAATGTGATCCTGGCCGATGACATCCTCGAACACCTGCGGCCGCCACTTCCTGGCGAACACTTCATATGACATCAAAAAATCCTCTAAAGTAGAAAGATCGGCTGTCGAGATCAAACGTACCGACAGGCTGGGACGTCATGCTATGGGAAGCATACCGGGGCTGCTGTTGGTTGTCAAGAACACCGGCGCAAGCTCCGTCGCATATGCCGCGGCACCCTGGAAGGCGTGGAGGAGATTATTGCTCGGCCCAAGACACGCGTGATCGGTCTGGATGACGACCTTGTGATGCCGGTATAGTGAGAAAATGCCATGGAGCTTTTTGGGTTTAACGGGCCAGTCAAGTAGAGGCGACCAACATACAGTCAAATGCTTGAATGATATTTCGGGATTAGAAAGAAGACAGGGCCCCACTGTTATTGACGGTGGTTCTTTGAGCGGCACTTAGGCGATTAGGCTTATAAATGCTTGAATTTATTTAATAGGTGGCGGAGAGAGAGGGATTCGAACCCTCGGTACCGCGTTTTGGCGGTACACGCGATTTCCAATCGCGCTCCTTCGGCCAGCTCGGACATCTCTCCGC
>CAYPSZ010000149.1:0-5625 GCA_964413125.1 uncultured Desulfobacterales bacterium | reverse complement strand
CCTGGACCGCCGGGTTTTCGCCGGTCTTTTCTTGAGTACCGGCCGGGGGGCCCCGGCCGCCGTAACATACGCCGTGGATATGCTCAAGGGGCAGTTGGGCAGGCGTCCCACATTCGGAATATGCCTGGGGCATCAGTTGCTGAGCCTGGCCCTTGGAGGAAAGACCTTCAAACTCAAGTTCGGGCACCGGGGGGGTAACCAGCCGGTCAAGGATCTTCTGACCGGAAAGGTGGAGATCACCTCTCAGAACCATGGCTTCTGCGTGGATATGGAATCAATCAAGGATCCCGACGTCGAATTGACCCATGTGAACCTGAACGACGGCACCCTGGAAGGACTTCGTCACAGGCGGATTCCGCTATTCTCGGTCCAGTACCATCCGGAGGCCTCCCCCGGGCCGCATGATGCCGGCTATTTGTTCGACCGTTTTTTGGGGATGATGGGAGGGGGTAGGTGTTGAGCTGTTGAGCTGTTGAGCTGTTGAGGTGTTGAGCTGTTGAGCTGTTGAGGTGTTGAGGTGTTTAGCTGTTGAGGTGTTTAGCTGTAAGGATGGAGAGCTTTGTTGGTGCTTTGCCTCTTTGCGAGAGACTGAAATTTGCCTAGAAGAAACGATATAAAGAAGATTCTAATTATAGGATCGGGGCCCATCGTGATCGGTCAGGCCTGTGAGTTCGACTATTCAGGTACCCAGGCCTGCAAATCACTCACTGAAGAGGGCTATGAAGTTATTTTGATCAACAGCAATCCGGCCACCATAATGACAGATCCGGAGACCGCTCACAAGACCTATGTGGAACCGATCCGGCCTGATATGGTGGCCAAGGTGATTGAACGCGAGCGGCCCGATGCCCTGCTGCCCACGCTGGGGGGGCAGACCGGACTCAACACCGCTGTGAAGGTTTCCGAGACGGGCCTTTTGGAAAGACTGGGAGTGGAAGTGATCGGCGCCTCCATTCCGGTGATCCTTAAGGCCGAGGATCGCGAGCAGTTCAGAGACGCCATGGAACGCATCGGTCTTCGCGTACCCGTAAACGAGATCGTTCGAAATATGGGCCAGGCAAGGGCCGCAGCGGAGAAGATAGGGTACCCGCTCATAATACGTCCCAGCTTTACCCTGGGGGGCATCGGCGGCGGGGCCGCCTACAATCGCGAGGAAATGGAGCGCATGGTCCAGGCCGGCCTCGAGGCCAGTATGATAAACGAAGTGATCGTGGAGCAGTCACTAATCGGCTGGAAGGAATACGAGCTCGAGGTAATGCGGGATTTCAAGGACAACGTGGTGATTATCTGCTCCATTGAAAACCTTGATCCCATGGGCGTTCACACCGGGGACAGCATCACCGTGGCCCCTGCGCAGACCCTTACGGATCGCGAGTACCAACTCATGCGGGATGCATCCATAGCCGTGATTCGGGAGATAGGGGTGGAGACCGGTGGGTCCAACATACAGTTCGCCGTAAATCCGGCCACAGGCGATATGGTTGTAATCGAGATGAACCCCCGGGTGTCCAGGAGTTCGGCTTTGGCCTCCAAGGCTACCGGCTTTCCCATCGCAAAGATCGCGGGCAAGCTTGCGGTGGGGTATACTCTTGATGAGATAGCCAATGACATTACACGCGAGACAAGAGCCTCGTTTGAGCCCACCATAGACTATTGCGTGGTCAAGATCCCCCGATGGACCTTTGAAAAGTTTCCGGGCGCGGAGGACCGGCTGACAACCTCCATGAAGTCCGTGGGCGAGACCATGGCCATCGGAAGGACCTTCAAGGAGGCCCTTCAGAAGGCTGTGCGCTCACTGGAGATCGGCAGTTTCAGCCTGGGCGGGGACCGGCACGGCGCTGCACCGCCGGTTCCGGACATACCGGAACTGGAGAAGAAGCTCATCGAACCCAACTCCAGGAGACTCTTTTTCCTTTATCAGGCCATGGAAGCGGGCTTGTCCCTGGAGCGCATCAATGAGTTGACCCATATCGACCCCTGGTTCCTGTATAACATTCACCGGATATTCCTCCTGGAGCTCGACCTTGTGGAAGCCGCCGGCCGGGGCGCGGAGTCGCTACGGCCGGACCCGGACCTCCTTCGCCTGGCCA
Source organism: uncultured Desulfobacterales bacterium (assembly GCA_964413125.1). Classification (GTDB taxonomy): domain Bacteria; phylum Desulfobacterota; class DSM-4660; order Desulfatiglandales; family HGW-15; genus JAIPEI01. The sequence continues at coordinate 3,535 of CAYPSZ010000149.1, read as the reverse complement.
AAGAGTACGGCTTTTCCGACCGGAAACTGGCGGTCTTGTGGGGATGCCGGGAGCAGGACGTGAGGCGGGCTCGAAAGGCTCTTGGCGTGGAGCCCGTTTACAAGCTTGTGGACACCTGCTCGGCCGAGTTCGAGGCCTACACGCCCTACTTCTATTCAACCTATGAGCAGGAAAACGAGATCAGGACGTCTTTGAAGAGAAAAGTGATGATCCTGGGAGGCGGCCCCAACAGGATAGGTCAGGGTATCGAGTTCGACTACTGCTGCGTACAGGCATCCTTCGCCCTCAGGGATATGGGCATCGAGAGCATCATGGTCAACAGCAATCCCGAGACCGTGAGCACAGATTACGACACATCGGACAAGTTGTACTTCGAACCCCTTACCCGCGAGGATGTGCTCAACATCATTGAACAGGAAAGGCCCGAAGGAGTCATCGTGCAGTTCGGAGGTCAGACCCCGCTCAACCTGGCCGTTCCTTTGGAAGAGGCCGGGGTCCGTATCCTGGGAACGAGTCCCGACAGCATTGATCGCGCTGAAGACCGTGAGCGTTTTCAGTCACTACTCCGCAAGCTGGACATCCTGCAGCCGGAAAACCGCATCGCCTTCAAACAGGAGGATGCGGTGAGGCTGGCGGAAGAGATCGGCTACCCTGTGGTGGTTCGCCCCTCATTCGTGCTGGGCGGGCGCGCCATGGAGATCGTGTACGATCGCAATGATCTGGAGGCCTATATCCAGACGGCGGTGGACGTTTCACCCGGAAAGCCCGTTTTACTGGACGGGTTCCTGGATCATGCAATTGAGATCGATGTGGACGCCCTTTCCGACGGCCGCGACACCATCATAGGCGGCGTTATGGAGCACATAGAGGAGGCGGGTATACACAGCGGCGACAGTGCGTGCGTGCTTCCTCCCATAAGCCTGAGTCCGGGGATCCTGGAAAGGATCGAGTCCCACACCAAGGCCCTGGCAAAGGAACTCGGCGTGGTGGGACTCATGAACATACAATATGCAGTAAAGGATGATACTATCTATGTCATTGAGGTAAATCCCAGGGGATCACGTACGGTCCCGTTCGTCAGCAAGGCCACGGGTGTGCCTCTTGCAAGGCTGGCAACCATGGTCATCATGGGAAAGACCCTCAAAGAACTGGGCTTGAAACAGAAGGCGTATCCCGGGCATGTGTCGGTCAAGGAGGCGGTTTTTCCCTTCAACCGTTTCCCCGGGGTGGACACCCTTCTGGGCCCTGAGATGAGATCAACCGGTGAGGTCATGGGGATCGACAGCACCTTCGGCCTGGCTTTTGCCAAGAGCCAGATGGCGGCAGGGCAGAGCCTGCCGCTTTCCGGTACCGCGTTTATCAGTGTAAAGGACGAGGACAAGGAGGCGATTCTGAGCGCCGCCCTGAGGCTCTGGAAACTCGGGTTCCGCATCTTGGCCACCACGGGCACATCCGCTTTCCTGACCGGGCAAGGTGTTGTAAACGAGCGCGTGAACAAGGTCCGGGAAGGCCGTCCCCACATAGTGGACATGATCAAGAACGGCGAAGTGGATCTGGTCATCAACACGGTTGGAGGCAAAAAGACCGTCAGGGAGTCGGTCTCCATCCGTACCGCAACACTGGCCCGGGAGATCCCTTACTCCACCACCGTGTCCGGGGCGCGGGCCGCGGCGCAGGCAATCGAGGCCTTGAGGGAAGGTGAGGTGCAAGTGAGGACCCTTCAGGAGTATCACGATGATTTGCGATCCTGCTGATACACGGGGTAAGGCCGACCTCTCCGTCAGGCCCAGGGAGGAATGCGGCATCTTTGCCGTGTATGACCATGCCGAGGCGGCCAAGCTCACTTACTTCGGGCTCTATGCCCTTCAACATCGGGGGCAGGAAAGCGCCGGTATCGTGGTTTCGGACGGGAAGCGTGCGACTTCCCATAAGGACATGGGACTTGTTCACGACATCTTCAATGAGCGAATTCTAGAGGGTCTGTCGGGCAACATGGCCCTGGGGCACGTAAGGTACAGCACCACGGGGTCTTCGCTTGTGGTAAATGCCCAACCTTTCACGGTCAAGCACTCGGGCCGTTCCCTGGCGATCGCCCATAACGGAAATTTCGTGAACTCAAGGAGCCTTCGCGCCCGGCTGGAAAGCCGCGGTTCCATTTTCCAGACCACCATGGACAGCGAAATCGTGCTTCATTTGATGGCCCGGTCCTTGAAAAAGGGGCTCGAGGAGGCGGTTCTCCAAACGGCCGACGCGGTCAAGGGGGCCTTTTCCATGGTTCTCATGACCGAGGACGCCCTCATTGCCGTCCGGGACCGGAACGGTTTTCGACCCCTGTGCCTTGGAAGGCTCGATTCCGGGTATGTGATAGCCTCGGAGACATGCGCCCTGGATCTGGTGGAGGCCCAATACCTCAGGGACATCCGCCCGGGTGAGATTCTCATCTTAAGGGGTGAGGACATGAAAAGCCTCTGGATGCCGGAAGCGGGAAGAAAAGCGCAATGTATTTTCGAGCTGATCTACTTTGCCAGGCCCGACAGCAACGTGTTCGGAGACAACGTATATGAATTCAGAAAGAATCAGGGCCGCCTTATGGCGGAAGAGTTCCCCCTTGACGTGGACTTTGTAATGCCCTTTCCGGATTCGGGTAACTATGCGGCCATAGGCTATGCCCAGGCCTCGGGTATTCCTTTGGAAATGGGTATGATCCGCAACCATTACGTAGGCCGGACCTTCATCCAGCCTTCCCAGCGCATGCGCGATTTCGGTGTAAAGGTGAAACTGAACCCCGTACGCCCGCTTCTAAAGGGCAAGCGGGTCCTCATAATCGAAGACTCCATCATCAGGGGGACCACGGCCCGAACCCGTATTGAAACACTTAGAAACGTCGGGGCCGGGGAGATCCATATGCTCGTCAGTTGCCCTCCACATCGCTTCCCCTGTCATTACGGGATCGATTTTTCCACACGCGGGGAACTCATTGCAGCAAGCAAATCCGTGGATGAGATCCGGGAGTTCACCGGTCTTGACAGCCTGGGCTATCTCAGTATCGACAACTTGACCCGGGCCACATCAATCCCTCGAGATCACCTGTGCCTCGCCTGTTTTGACGGGAACTACCCGGTTCCCATCCTGGAAGAAGTCTCCAAGTTCTCCCTGGAATAACCGTTGCGCTGAATACTACAATTTTGTATAACCCGGATTGACCACGAAACACGCTAAAAACGCGAAAGGTTTTTTTCGTGTTTTTAGCGTGTTTCGCAGTGGATAAAGCATGCAATAGAGAAAGAAGGTCATGGCGGTAAAAAACAAAGCCCGTGCAGGGCAGATAGACGTACTTTTTGAGATCACCCAGGCCCTTCATGCCTCGCTGGACCTGCAAAAGACCCTCTATGGCGTTCTCGAGATAATGAGCAATCGACTGGGGATGAACCGGGGGTCCATAACCCTTCTCACTCCCGAGACCTCGGAGATACACATTGTCGTGGCTCACGGCATACCGTCAGCGGCCGGCCGGGGCAGGTACAAGCTGGGTGAG
>CAYPSZ010000148.1:0-22716 GCA_964413125.1 uncultured Desulfobacterales bacterium | reverse complement strand
TAGGTAAATTCATACACCGCCTCATCCGGGATCAACACTTCGGTGTATTTGAGTTCCACGTAGATCACATCCCCGGGAAGGATGTTGGCCACGTTCATCTCAAACACGTTGGGCCGCTGCTGCTTTAGAAGGGAGGCGCTTTGCCCTGCGTTTTTCGCCGCCTCATAGGCCTGCTGGGCCGCCTTGCGGGTATCGATTTTCGCAACAATCGTCCGCTCGCCGATGCGCATGGTCATGGCGTAAACCGCGGCCCGGGTGGAGGCCGGGAACACGTAAACCGCCTCAAGCGGCTTTTTTCCCTGGTTCTGATACACCTGGGTGACCGTCACATCCGCGATCACGCCGGTGATGTGGACATCCACATCGGTGGATTTAAGCGGCAGGGCGTCAAGCTCCGCATCCTCGGAGTTTACGAAAAAATAAGGGGAGCCGGTTTTATCGATTCCATCCTCCGGCAGGCCCGCCGTGCCCGAAGGTATCATCAAACAAAGAAAACAGAGGCATACGAAAACATTTTTTAACGAGAAAATCATGGGTCTCATTTTTTGATCTCCTTTTATAAATTCTCTGGAATTTGCGTCAGGTCCCGGAAACGGCCGTTTTTTCCGATTTTAACCCTTTAGACAGGGAGGAGACGAAAAGGTTCCAATTTTTTAGGGGGTGTTTTTATGAAAATTTCGTAAACAGGGATGAGGGGGAATCAAAAAGCAGGATTAATTGCGCCAATTTTTGTTTTGTCCGAAGGGTTCAATAGGCTTGTTGTTATGTTAACACATATATACTTGAATCAACGAGGTTTTTCAACTATTTTTCTCCCCAAAAACCTGTTAATCGCGGATTTTGGGTTTTTTATCAATCCAGAAAAAAATTTGATAATAGCAAAGGAGACATGCTAAAAGTTAGAAATGAGATGCGCGCCCGGGGTATTGATATGAAAAGGAGCGGTGGAAATAACTCGAAAAATCGAATCACTGCCTTAGAAATTTGCGTTAAGAATATATACATGCTATCTATAGTATTTGGGTGACAACCTCTCGAAGGGAACGATTATGGCCGGCATAGAGATTGTTGCTGTGGAAGAGGGATCGGAATTAAAGGACTTCATTGACCTGCCATGGAAGATTTATGCTGATTATCCCAATTGGGTTCCCCCCCTTAAGAAAGAGGTCCGCCGGATGCTGGATCCCCGCAAACACCCTTTCTGGGAGTTTTCCGAGCGCATCCTTTTTCTGGCCAGACGCGGTCCGGAGACGGTGGGAAGGATCACCGGCATCATAGATCGCCATTATAACCAGTTCCACAATGAAAAGATGGGCATTTGGGGATTCTTCGAATGTGCCGATGATCTGGAGGCCGCGGCAGCCCTCTTCTCTTCCGTGGAGACGTGGGTTCGCCAGAAGGGGGTGACCTTCATGAGAGGCCCGCTCAGCCCGTCCACCAATTATGAATTGGGGCTGCTCATTGAGGGTTTCAATTATCCGCCTTCAATAATGATGGCCTACACGCCGCCGTACTACCCAAGACTGGTCGAATCATGCGGCTTCACTAAAGAAAAGGACCTGCTGGCTTTCCTGATAGATGGCGACTACCGGCTTCCCGAGTGGATGGATCATCTTGCCAAACGGACAGCCCAAAAAAGAGGTATTCAGATCAGGCTCTCCCGTCCAAAGGATGCGGACTCTGAGTTTGCCCTGATCCGAGAGATATATAATGACGCCTGGTCCGGCAACTGGGGTTTCGTCCCCTTGAGCGATAATGAGATGCGCGATATTCAAAAGAGCGTAATGGATTTCGTGGATCCGGACATGGTTTTCTTCATTTATTATGAGGATGAACCTGCGGCGTTTTGCGTGATCTTTCCTGACATTAATCCACTGCTCAAACGTCTCAACGGGCGGATCGGTCTGACGGGTTTGCTTAAGTTCCTTATGTATCGGCATGAGATCAACGGATTGCGATTGTTGATGTTCGGGGTCAAGGAGAAGTTCCGGCAACTGGGACTCCCCATGTTGGCTTTCCACCACATATATAAGGTTGTGAGGGAAAAAGAGAAGTATCATTCTCTGGAGATGGGCTGGACTCTTGAGGACAATGATTCGATCAACTCCTTAATAGAGGAAGCGGGCGCTAAAAGATACAAGAAATATCGAATATTTAGAAAGTCCTTATGAATAGAAAAACAAGGCAACAAGTATATCGAGCGCGTTTTTTCGCGGTGATGAGATGGCTGGCGGGGGTTGCGGTCAGATGCGCCCACCGAACGCCCAGGCTCTTTGCACCGATGCAACCTGATGGCTGGAGTGTCCAACCCTTCGCGATCAGATGCCGTTTTGCGCCTGATGCCGACCTGGATCCCGACACTGGAACACCCGTGGGGGACGAGGGATATTACCTCTATATCTTAAACGAAGCCGCCAAGTGGGACTACAGCACTACGAGGTCGCTGCTCTTCTCAATTTGGCAGCGTCCGTGGGGGCATAGTTGGCTCATCCTGGAAAGTCCCCAGGATCGTCTTGAATTCGGCCATACCGGGGACTTAGGGCTTAACAAACTGCGCTATCATGACGGCGTGTTTCAGAGAATTCGAGAGGGCAATCCCGATCCTATCGCTTATTTGTGGCAGACAAGGTCCGATGGCCAGTTCCAGACCGGCAAACCCAATCGTCCCCCCACATTTGTCTGGAAAATACCGATTACACGACTGAAGTATCAACTGATCTATGATTATGTGATGCAGCGCAAGTACGACCAGTTCGGCGTGAGGTCCCACAACTGCACCGATATGGTGGTAGAAACAACGGCGCTGGCCGGCATTAACCTTATCCACCGCATTCGACTCTTCTTACCGACGGAAACTGATGTTTGGTTTCGGATGAGGCGTGTTTGGACGGATCCCCAATACCGTATACTGGATTACAGCACACCCGACGTGCTGGAAACGGATTTGCGCCAGCTTACAAATTTAGGAATCGGAAGTGATGTCACGGCGTGGTATCTATCTTTGAAGGTGTGACGATCGCACTGATACTTGGGAGTATCGGGCGTGATTAGTTTAACAGGAGAATTCTAAATAAATAAGGAGATCGTATTGCGTTGAAGCAGAGTTCTGACATAAGGGCTGCACATCGGGTTTCTATCATCGGTTTCGTCTGGCGGCCTGAGGAGATGACCCCATCGGTGATTCAAATGGCTCAAAGAACAGGGAGCAGAGCTATTTTTGATTTTTCCATGATGGAGGTGGACGGGCTGCGTTCTTGCCTACGCAAGGCTGACTCTTCCAACCAGGTCAGGGATATCAAAATTTCCATCCCAACCTTCTTTGATTCATCTTTGGAGCAGTTATTAAAGGAAACAGGAGTCCAAAACATCTGGGTGGAATGTCACCCTCAGTTTGTTCAGGAAGATGTTCCCGCCTTTTTAAAGAGGTTGAACAATTTGTCGGAAGAACACTGTTGCTTCCCCATCATCGGAAACTTGGATTTTCTGGCTGCGATTGTAAAGGATAGCCCGGGATTTGGGCGCATCGTCTTGAAAGGATGCGAGGCCTCCGGATTCGTGAGTGGCGAAACGACTACAGCTCTTTATACAATGGTCAAGGAAATGTTGCCCACATCCTCAAAGCCTCTTGACATTCTCATCTGGGGAGGCATCTCCACCCCTGAGGCGGCAGCGGCGTTTCTATCCACCGGTGCGGCCGGGATCGTTTTCGAGAGCGTCCATTGGCTGACAGATCTGGTTGCCATTGATGATGTTCAACGCCGACGGCTCTCTAATCTCCGCCTGGATTCCACCGATCTGGTCGGCGTGAACCTGCAGGTTCCTTGTCGTCTTTTCAACAAGGGAAACTCCCGCGCGTTCAAGGAGATCAAAGCGCTCGAGGACTCGCTGTATGGAGCGGAGATCACGGATGAAAACCGCCATTCTTTTGTAGGTCAGGTGCATGCAAGAATTCTCCATCCCTTAGCGAGCCATTTCAACCAGGATGAAATCATTCCGCTTGCTGTGGAGACCATTTTTGCCCGATCGTTTGTTGAACGTTTCGGGAGCGGAACCGAGAAGGCCGTGAAGGCCTTTATGGGCGAAATTCGAAGCTTGTGCCACCTGGCTGAGGCGAAAAAGGAGTGCTTTTTAGACAGCCCAGTAGCCAAAGAGATGGGAACCCAATATCCCTTTATCCAGGGGGCCATGTCCTGGATCACGGATGTCCCGGAGTTTGCCTTACAAGTTGCCGAGTCCGGTGGATTGCCCACCCTCGCCCTTGGCTTGATGGACGCAAAGACGCTTGACCGGAAGCTGGGGCGTTTGCCGGAGATCATGGAGAGTCGACCTTATGCAGTCAATGTCGTCTCTTTGGCAGAGAACCCTTTCAGGAAGACGCATCTGGCCTGGATAAAGAAACACAAACCCCGTTTTGTGGTGATCGCTGGTGGCGACCTTTCTCCCTTAAGGGAATTGATAGAATCCGGCATAGAGGTTATGTATATCGCTCCTGATGAGGCCATGTTAAGGCTTGCCCTGGAAGCCGGCGTCCGGTATGTGATCTGCGAGGGGTATGAGGCCGGCGGCCATGTGGGGCAGCATAGCACGCTCACCCTTGCTCAGATGCAGTTGGATCTCAAGCGGCGCGAGCCGCTCTTATTCCAAAACTGTCGCGTAATCCTTGCAGGCGGAATATGTAATCGGGAGACCGCATTCATGGCTGCCATGCTCGGCGCGGACGCCATCCAGATGGGCACCGCCTACCTGGCCACCCAGGAGATCGTTGAAACAGAAGCCTTGACGACGCTCTATCAGCGCATGATTTTGAAATCGCCTCCGGGGGGGACAGTCGTTTCAGGCCAGCACGTTGGGCTTCGGGTGCGATCTTTGAGGACCCCGAAAGTGACAGATATTTTATCCCTGGAGAAGGGGTTCGCCGCGGGTCACCAGGACGAGGCCTCTTTCCGGACGAAAATGGAGGAAATGGCTGCCGGAAGCCTCTTTGTTGCTGCTCGAGGCATGGACAGGCCAGGCGGGAATGCACTGGATGATGGGGACTGTCTTAAACGCGGGCAATTCATGAGTGGGACCTGCGCCGGGCTCATCGTTAAGGTCCGGAAGCTGCAGTCCTTTCACCGCGAGCTGGCCGAAGGTGCACTTTTGCTGCATCAGCCTGTTGTGGGGTCGATCGAGAAAACCCCGGAAACTCCATCCGCGAGCGCTATCCGTGGACTGAAGCGAGGTGCCCTCCACAGAGGCGACCGCGCCGGAGACGATCGAGACAGAGTTGCCATCACCGGGATGAGCATAGTCAATTCCCTGGGGAAGACGCCGGAGGAAGTCTGGGCTGCGAGTCTGGCCATGAAGAGCGGGATTACATATGTTCCGCCTTCGCGGTGGGATCACGCGCTTTTTTATGATCCCCGGCCGCAGGTTCCGGACAAGACCTACTCCAAGGTGGGCGCCTTCTTAGACTTTCATATCTCCCGCAATGAACTCGGGATTCCGCCCCATGATTTCCGGACCATGACCGGGGCGACAAGGATCACCCTGTGGCTGGCGGACAGAGCCATCCGTGCATCCGGTATCCTGGATTCGGACATCCCGCGCGAACGCATCGGAGTGCTCATTGCCCAAAACTCCGGTGAGGCGGCGGGAACCCTCAACAATACCATCATCAGGGCATATGTTCACGACATCCTCGTTGCTGTCGGAAGGGCCGTTCATCTCACTGCCGATCAGCAAAGCGCCATCGAAAAGGAGGTGAAGTCCGGACGCATGGCCCCGGATGACACCACGCTCCTGGGAAGACTCAACTGCGCAGCGGCAGGATTTATCTGCAACCGGTACGGGTTCATGGGGCCCAGCTATTCTGTCTCCGCAGCCTGTGCGTCCTCGCTGGTCGCCCTTTACAGCGCCATCCAGATGATCAAAAATGGCGTCATCGATGCCGCCGTCGTTGGCGGGGGTGAAGAGGAGCTCACCCACTTGCATTTTCTGGAATTCGCAGCGCTTGGAGCACTTTTTGGTCTGTCTGGAAAGGAAAGACCCGCTCACGAGGCCTCCCGGCCCTTTGATGCTGAAAGAGACGGGATGGTCCTTGGCGAAGGCGGGGGAATGATCATCATCGAGCGGGAAAGCCTGGCTCGCGCAAGAGGGGCCCTTGTCCACGCCTTTGTGACCGGAATGGGAGCGAGCAACAACCATCTTGGCATGGTGGAATCTTCCTGCGACACTCAGCAGATGGCCATCCGCGCCTCTTTCCGGGGCATACCCTATGGGCCTGACGCAGTGGATCTGGTAGAATGCCATGCCACGGGCACCCGGCAAGGAGATGTGGAAGAGGCCCGCGCTCTGAAGGCCGTCTTCAATTCCTCCGGGCTCTCCGGGCGCACTGTGATCAGTTCATTTAAATCCCAGATCGGACACACACTGGGCGCATCGGGCATGAATAACCTCATTCGAGGCGTCACGGCCATGAAGGCAGGGGTTTTTCCTCCCACCCTCAATTGTACGCATCCGGACCCGGAAATCGGTTTGGAAGGATCGGGCCTTTTCATCACGCCGGAGCCGCTTGACTGGAAGCTCAATGACAGCCGGCCAAGAAGGCTTCAGGTCAACGCCTTCGGATTCGGAGGTTCCAACTACGTTGTGCAGGTGGAGCAGGCCATGGATGAAGCAGATACGATCCTGGTCTCGCCGGGCAGAGAGCCCCGTCTTGATATAGAGAAGGGGAACGGGCTCCCCACGATCCAGGGCGTCTCTTTCTTCCGGACGGAGAAAGACGGCCATAACTGCCGGATGGCCGTGGTGGCGCAATCTGACGCCGAGGCGCTCACGGTCATCGAAAGGTCGGCCTCTCTTGCTACAAACACAACCGCCTCACCTAAGGGTTTGAGGTCCCTGGCAAGGCAGGAAATTTTTATGAGCCGAGAGGGTTTGCCGGCCATGCCTCTCGCCTTTGTATTTCCAGGGCAGGGGGCACAGTATGGCGCAATGGGGCGGGATCTCTACGAGTCTTTTCCCGTCATCAAGAAGTGGATGGATCGGGCTGCAGCGGCAGCGGACTTCGATCTTCTTCACTTATTGTTCCACGATAAAGAGGAGAACCTTGAAAAAACGCGGTGGCAGCAACCTGCCATGTTCGCCATGGAACACGCCATGGCCCGATACCTTACCACCCTGGATATCCACCCTGTGGCCATGGCCGGCCATAGTCTGGGCGAGCTGACTGCTTTATGTCTGGCCGGTGTCTATTCCGCAGAGGATGGGTTTCGCATCGTCAACAAGAGGGCCCTCTGCATGGACAAGGCCGCTGCCATGAATGTGGAGCCCGGCATTATGGCGGCCGTGGACGCGCCCCTGGATCTGCTCAAAGAGATGATCCGCGGGCTGGAGAATGTTTACATCGGCAATATCAATTCACCAAATCAGGTTGTCCTGAGTGGCAGCACCGAGGCAGTCAAGAATCTTAGCAACAGACTCAAGGAAATGGGCCACCGGGCCACCCTTTTGCGAGTCAGCATGGCTTTCCACTCTCCGATCATGAAGGTCATCCATGATGAACTCGAGGCGTACATCGCCTCTATTCCATTTCATTCGCCGCAGATTCCCGTGATCTCCAACACCACCATGCTGCCGTATCCATCAGATCCCGATGAAATCAAAAAAATATTAATGGCCCATCTGGAATCAACCGTTCATTGGATGAATAATGTCCAGACCCTTTGGAATGATTATGGAGTCCGGCTCTTCGTGGAGGTTGGCCCCGGCGAAGCATTAAGCAATCTCATTGCAGACACGATTTCTGAATCAACATGCATCCAGACGTGCCTTCCTTTAGCAGAGAGTCTGACCTACAAGAGCGCGCTTGCCCAGCTCTTTGTTTACGGTCATCTGAAGATTGAAAGAGAACCGAAGTTTGTTTCCCTAAAACACATCTCCTACAAAAAACCCGCATCCCCGCCTCTTGATTCCACGCCTTTCATTCCGGGACAGGCATCACCTGCCTCCGGTGAGGCGCCTGAGAACCAAGATCTCATGGAGAGGCTTATTCGAATCATCATGGATGTTACAGGGTTTAATCGGGAGGAGATCCAACCGGATATGGATTTTAGACGGGATCTTTCCATCCGGTCCAGCCGCCTCCCCATCATCATGGATCATGCGGAACGCCAATTCGGGATCACGATCGAATTGGAGGATTTTATAGGTGTCCGGACCGTCAACGACATCACCCAGAGGATCTCCAAAATAATCGCCAGAAAGGCGCATGCCAGTCTGCAACCAGTCGCCAAGGCTCTTGACCCCAACCCAGTACGGGATAAAATCCTGAAGTCCTCAGAGGATGAGGCGAGCCTAAAACGGCTCATATTCAACCACACCCCTTTAAAATTGGCGGCCTCTATTCCCATGAAATTGAGCCCAGGCGAGTGGGTCCTTTTTCTTTCACCTGACAGGGATGATCGGATTGCAAGAAGTGCAGAGCAAATCCTTCGAATGGATCATGGGGTTGATGTGTTTTCAATGAAATTCATGCAAGGGAATTTTGCGCCTGGCGGAAAGGATCACGACATTGGAACCGATGAAGGAGCCTCCAGGGCTGTAGATCAAATAGCGGGATTGTCGCCCCTTTCCGGTATGGTCATTACCCTCTGCCAAGTCGGGTCGGAAAGCTTAAGAAGCATGTCGGATGTTTCTCGGCTTCTTAGGGGGTTTTTTCTCCTCCTGAAGACATTTCTTCAATCACCGGCTAAGAAATTCGTGGTGCTGATCCATTCCAGGGAGGATACCGAAACGCTCGGTTGGCTCCTGGCGGAAGGGATGCTCGGACTTTTTTTGAGCGTCGCGCAGGAACACCCATCGGTCCAGTTTCGTACAGTGGAAATTGAAAAAGATACCGACCTTCGCGCTGCCCTTCGAAGTGCTTTAGACAGAGGATGCACCGTGGTGGAAACCATTCATCGTAATGGAAGGGTCTTTACTTCCGAGGGTCAGATAGCGCCATCAGTCTTTGCGGATTCGTCAAGTCTGAATCTGAGTCCTGGTGATGTTGTCGTCATGTCCGGGGGCGCAACCGGGATCAGCGCCCATCTGGCCCGCTGCCTTGTGCCGTTTAAGCCTCGTCTGGTCTTTCTGGGAAGGACCCCTCTCGACCATAGGGCATCAGGGATTGCGCAGACCCTGTCGGATTTGCACGCCTCAGGGATCGAAGCAACCTACCATACCTGCGATGTGACAGATTCCGAAGCGGTCCGTTCGGTCATGAATAATGTGGCCGGACGTTATGGCAGGATCGACGGAATCATTCACGGCGCCGGAGTCCTTAAGGACAGCCTCTTAAGCCAAATGACCGCAGATGATTTGTCCATGGTCACGGACGTCAAATTCCTCGGGGCCTGGAATCTATTCGAAGCCACGGAAAAGAACGGGTTGAGGTTTTTCGTGGGCCTCTCCTCGGCGGCCGCGATCCAGGGAAATCCTGGCCAGGCCAACTATGCTGCAGCCAATCGGATGATGTCTGCGCTGCTAAAAACCCTTCGCCGGAAAAACAACGCCATCCGATTCAAGGCATTGATGCTTCCCCCCATCGAGGGGGCGGGCATGGCCGAGAATCCGGAGACCCGGGAGATGATGAGACGGAAGGGCGTCGCTTACATCCATGTAAACGAGCTTGCAGGTCTTTTCTGCCGGGAGCTCTTTATAGCCCCGTCCGACGACGATTGGGTGATGTTCATGAGGCGCCTGCCATCCGTGAGAACGGCGCTAATCAATGATAAAACTCCACCTTCAACCAATGGAGAACTCAATGGCGGCACCGTGTCGTTGAGCCCCGAACAATTTCCCATGATAGAAAGGATTTCATGCATAGACATCCGCAGGGAAGAACTGGAGGCCTTCAGATCCTTCTCCCTGGAGAAAGATCTTTGGATCGCAGATCACAGACCATTCAAGTTCGTCAAGTATCCTCTGGTTTCAGCCGCCATGGTTCTTGAGACATTCATGGAAGCTGCCCTGATCCTGTATCCCCATCTGCAGGTGCGAGGCGTTCGCCAGGTGCGGCTCATGGATATGATTCAATGTCCTCCCGGGGTTCTACGGCCTTCCAGAATCTCCTGCCGCCGTGCCGGCAACGGCCATCCGGAGGTATTGTGCGAGGTCTCTCTTGCAGCACAGGAGATCACCCCCGCCGGGAAATTGTCCGACCGATTCACCCCGCACTGCAAGGGCCAAGTAATCCTTGACGGCGGGAATGGCGGAAATGGCGGGGGAAGATATCTCCGGGATGGGCTCCAGGATTTCCCTGTCCGGCCCGATGAACTGACGACGGGGCCGATGGATCATAAAAAAGTGCTTAAATGGTACAAAGACCGCAGCGGCCTTAAAGGCAGATATCGCGTGATGGAATTTCTTGACGGCGCAAATTCAGAAGCGGTGAGGGGCCGAACCATCTACAGGGAGACAACTGATTTCGTAAATTTGCCCAGCACCCGGTACCGATACTCTCCCTATCTTTTCGAGTCTATTTTGCAATTGATCGGCTTCCACATCGTGGCGATGGACGCATCGGAGCGGCGATCGGTAATTCCAATAGAGATCGGTGAGATGAATTTTCTGCGAAAATGCCGGCCTGGGGAACAGATAACCATAGAGGCCCGCATGAGGACGCGGGACGATGAAGGTCTCTCCTGGGATGCCAGAGGGATAGACGAACAAGATCGCGCCATCATGCAGATTTCTGGTATTCGGATGCATTGGTTTCAGACTGAGCCTTCAAAGCTGGGAAAATGGGAGAGGATACGGCAATGGATTGCCAAAGATTAACCGTTCATGCCGTGAATTTCATTCATCGAAGGGGACCCGTCTTTTATGCATCTTTACCCTGTCGGTCATGTGCCGCCGAAACCCTCAAGGGGTGCGAGACTGACGGGGCAGGTGGCAAACGCCGCCTCGTCTCCACCCTGTGGGATCATTTTGTGGCGATGGAAATCTCACTTTTGAAGCGCTGTCAATCTCCCGGCAGAGCAGTTTTACCGATTCAGGTGGTCCGGAGCCCGCTCGGGAAACCCCGTCTTATGTTGGGAGAATATTGGGGCCCGGCCATCTCCTTCAGCGAAGGTGGGGGAAAAGTCTGGGCTGCTCTTTGTGGGGATGATTCTGATATCGGTATTGATGTGGCAACGACCGATGAATTCCAAGGAGAATACCCCTTTCACCGGGTCTTTTCTCCAAAAGAACTTCAACATGCCATGGGATTGGCGGGCGGGGGTTTGGGAAGGGCATCGGCTTTGCTCTGGTCTATCAAAGAAGCTTTTGTCAAGGCGCTGGGATGTGCATTCCATCTCGTGGATCCATTACAAATAATCGTCTATCCATCATCAGCGGATGTGGTAGGCGCAAACGGCGGGTATGTCTTTCCAGTGGGCTTATTAGGAAAGGCCCTGGACCGGTTTCCCATAGATGCCGGCCGGTCCCTATGGGTACTTTCGTTTCCTCAGAGGAAGATGTGGCTTTCCATCGCTCTTTTGAAGCGGAGACCGACAGGCCATGCATAACCTTACCTGCAATTGCTTGCCTCGGTTAGACGGGGTGTCGGCGGCAGAGCTTGAACGGCTTTTTCCGGAGCCTTCTATCATCGCCCCCCTTCTTTCTCTGTTGCAGGATTCGGGTATTGACGGTTTTAACCTACGCAGCATCGTGGTGTTCAAAAATGACGCGCCTATTCTCTTATTGCCGTTGTTTGAAACCCGTTTTGATTTATCCACTTTTGTAGAGGGATGGATCAAGAAATTCCTAAAAGTGGCAGGCCGCCTAATCCCTTCGGTTTTTCAACCCCGGGTTTTGGGCGTAGGATTGCTGGAAGGTGAATGGAGCGAAATCGGGATTGATCCTCAAATCGATGAAGGCACCCTCGATGCGGCATGCAACATGGCCTTTAGCGCCTTGCAAACGCTTGCCACCGAAATTAAAAGCGATGTCGTGGCGTTTTACAACTTTAATCATTATAACAAACTTCCCGGGGAAGTATTTAAAAAATTCAACCAGTTGTAATATCGTTCTCTCGCCCGCCTGCCGGTCAATTTTAAGAGCATGGAGGAATACCTAAGCCGCCTTTCAAGCGCCGCGAGAAAAGACTTGCGCCGCAAAATGCGGGTTGCCCCCGAAGTTCAGGTAATTCGAAGCCGCACGATTACGCCATATCTTAACAGGATCTACCAGCTTTATCTGGAAACAGTGGCGCGCAGCCCTATGGCGCTTGGCGTGCACAACCGGTTTTTTTTTGAAAAAATCTGCGAGAGAATCCCGGGCGCCGAGTACACGCTCTATTTCGTGCAGGAAGAACTTGCCGCATTCAACCTTCTGGTCGTAAAAGAACAATGGATGGCAGACATTTATTTCTGCATGGATCACGATATCGGTCGTAAATATAACATTTATGTTTTATCCTGGCTGGAAAATGCCCGCACCTGCATGGAACGAAAGATCCCTGTCTATTATGCGGGCCAGGGCACGGAAAAGACCAAAGCGCACCTGGGCGCGACGTTTATCCCGAGCTTTATATTATTTAAGCACCGCCGTCCGGTGTTTGACCGTCTTCTTGTCGGCCACTCGGCAGTGATCAATAAGGTCCTGAGCCATCTTGGGTTCTGGCCCGTCCTCTCCCCCAATAGATGCAAAATGAAGATTTATGACCAGCGAAACTGAATACGCAATCAAGGTCGACAAACTGACGAAACGCTATGGTGATTTGCTGGCGGTCAACGACATATCATTTACCGTCGGCAAAGGCGAGGTGTTCGCCCTGCTGGGCCCGAATGGCGCCGGCAAGACCACTACCGTCGAGATCATCGACACAATCCGCACACCCACATCGGGGAAAGTTACCCTTCTTGGAATGGACGTCACGAAGAAGAAGCACGACATCGTCCGCCGCATCGGCGTCCTCCCGCAGGGGTTCAGTTCATTCGAAAGGATAACAGTCAGAGAGACCTTGCAGTATTACTCTCGGCTTTTCAGCTACATGAATACCGATATTGACGGGCTGATAGAGCTCGTGAACCTCAAAGACAAGACCAAAGAGGAATACAAAAACCTCTCCGGGGGCTTGAGGCAGCGCCTTGGAATCGCGATTGCGCTCGTGAACGACCCCGAGGTCGTGTTCCTCGACGAGCCGACGACAGGGCTTGACCCCCGGGCAAGGCGCGAAGTGTGGGAAGTTCTAAAGGGCCTGAAGCAGAAGGGGAAGACGGTGTTTCTGACCACGCATTACATGGAGGAGGCGGAGCTTCTTGCCGACACGGTCGCAATCATCTCGAAGGGGAAGATCATCGCCATGGGCTCGCCTGGAGAACTCATTGAAAACAATGCAAAATACCTATCCGTCACATTACAGTCCGGCGATGAAAAAGCCTTTGAAATCGTCCGAAAGATGGGATTTGATCCGGTTTTTAACGATCAAAAAGACATCAAGATCAGGGTGGCGCACTCGGACGATGTGCAGAAGATATTAACCGCCATCAAGGATGCCGGGGCGTTGTCCCTCAGCTTGGACGTCCGGAAACCCAACCTTGAAGAGGTCTTCCTGAAGCTCACCGGCGAGGCACTCCACGATGGTCCCGCCGGGGAAAGGGGGGCGGAATGAATCTGCACGTTGTCGGCGCAAATCTCGTCGTGGGACTCTTGAACTTCTACCGTGAGAAGGCCGCCATGTTCTTCACGATTGCGTTCCCGATCATCCTGATACTCGTGTTCGGTACTATCTTCATGAGCCAGGACAACGTGAGCTTCCACCTTTGCGTGCAGGACCTCGACCAGACTCCATTGTCCACACAGTCTGTCAAGACCCTTGAGACCGAAGGGAAGTTCAAGATAACCCGGGTCGACCCGACCGTCAACCCCATCCAGTATATCAGGGACACCAAAGTGAATCTTGTCCTGATTATTCCCCAAGGTTTTGAAAAGTATATTCGGCGGAGGGTGATGTTCATGGACCCCACCGCATTCGTCACCGTCACATATGTCTATGACCCGAGTTCTTCTTCAGTGCCTACGAAGATACAGATCCTGAACGCGGTGTTCGCAGCGATAAACCAGAGGATGTCCGGGAAGCAGCCGGTTATAAGGTCTGCCGAGACTTCCATACTCACCCAGAAATACCGGTTCGTCGAGTTTTTTATTCCCGGCATCATCGCAATGGCGGTAATGACGTTGAGCCTGTTCGGCACGGTGAACTTTAACACGGAGCTGCGACAGAAGGGCATCATCAGGAAACTGACCACGACGCCCATCACCCGTACCGACTGGATACTGTCAAACATTCTATACCAGTTCATACTTGCGCTCATATCCACGATTGCGATGCTGCTGGTGAGCTACGCCGTGTTTAAAGTCAACCTGCATATAAATGCCTGGCTCATCGCGTTCATTTTGCTGGATGTCTTCGCGTTCGTCGGGATCGGGATGATACTCACCCGTTTCGCCAAGGAGGCGCAGAGCGCCGCCGCTGCAGCAAACGCCATCAGTTTCCCGATGATGTTCCTCTCGGGGAGCTTCTTCCCCATCGAACTGATGCCGGGTTTCCTGCAGAAGATCTCCAAAATGCTGCCGCTTTATTACGTGAACGAGGGACTCCGGGCTGCCATGGTTTTTGAAGACAACATGGCCGCTCTGCGTTGTTCCGCAGTCATAGGCGTCTTTGCCACCGTGGTCTTCATTCTTGGAATCATAGCCACCAAATGGGAAGAGGGGTATTGACAGCAATGGACACCTTCAGCGTTTCACGGGCTTTCGACAATTACCATAAGGAGTCTGATGATGAAGATAAAGCTTATTGCACCCCATGAACAACGTGAAGACTCGATAACCAGCCCTTTCAAGTTCCAGAGGGTAAATCTTCCTCTTTTGGGGGCGCTCACTCCGTCGGGCCATGAGATTACAATTGTCGAGGAAGCTTATGCGCCTGACGACATCAATCAAGATGTGGATCTGGTGGGCATCACCGTCTTGACCGAACTTGCGCTCAGAGCCTATCATATCGGTGACGCCTATCGCCGGAAGGGTGTGAAGGTGGTGATGGGAGGAATACACCCCACGGTATTGCCTGACGAAGTTTTAAATCATGCAGACGCTGTGGTTGTGGGAGAAGCGGAGGACGTCTGGCCGCAATTTTTATCGGATGCCGCTTCGGGACAGATGCAAAGAATATATCGGGCCGGTAAAATGACGGATCTCAAAAATCTACCAAAACCCCGGCGAGATTTTTTCCCCGGAACCAATGGCAAAGGGTATATTCCGATCCCGATCGGCGTCGAGACATCCCGGGGGTGTCCGTATGATTGTGAATTTTGTTGCATTGGCCAGACCTTGGGGCACCAATATCGGGTCAGGCCCGTTTCTGACGTGATTGCCGAGATAGAGTCTATTGATTCCCCTTACCTTTTCTTCGTCGATGACGCCCTTGGACTGAATCGGAATGTAGCCAAAAAGCTCTTTACCGAAATGATCCCGCTTCGGCGGCGATGGCTGGCGCAAGGCACCGTGTCGTTGGCAGAGGATTTGGAGCTGCTCAGATTGATGGAACGCGCGGGGTGTTTGGGGCTTTTGGTCGGATTTGAATCGGTGCAGAAAAGAACACAGAATGAGGTAAATAAAATAAAGAACTTGAAGATCGATTTTTATGAGGCCATGCGTCGATTCCATGGCGAAGGGTTTGGCATACTGGGCTCCTTTGTTTTCGGCTTTGATTACGAAAACATGGATGTGTTCGAGCAGACCCGTGAGTTTATAATGAAATCTTCTATGGATGTCGTCCAGTTAAGGGTTCTCACTCCTTATCCGGGAACGCGGTTATATAACCGTCTCTTAACCGAAGGCAGGTTGTTTGTGCGTGACTGGTGGCTCCGTGGATATCCTTTAGATACCGTTCTTTTTCAACCCAAGGGCATGACTGCTGACGAGCTCATTAACGGTTTCGCCCGCCTGAACAGACAAGTCTATTCTTTCGGGGCAATGGTAAAACGATTTTTTGGCATGAGCCCATGGAAACGGAGTCTGCTCGGTTGCCTATCGTACGTCGGGGCCAATCTTTCTAACCGTAAACGCTATTTTAAAGGCTTAAGAAATCCCCAACCCTTTGCAAAGCTTCCAGCTTAATAGCAAACCGGCAGAACTATTTATTCCGGTTCTTCCCTTTTCCTGGCAATAAGCGCTGCATTGGTTCCCCCAAAAGCGAAAGAATTTGACATTACGGTATTCACTTTCACCCATTTGCGTCCAATGTTTGGAACATAGTCGAGGTCGCACTCCGGGTCAGGCTGGTCTAGGTTAATGGTTGGGGGAACGGCTTGATTTTTTATCGCAAGCAGGGAAACAATAAATTCAATGGCGCCGGATGCGCCTATGGCGTGGCCATGCATTGATTTTGTGGAGCTGACTGGGATTTTCATGGCATAATCGCCGAATACCTTCTTGATGGCGTGTGTTTCTGTAAGATCATTCCAGTGAGTTGCTGTCCCATGAGCATTGATGTAGTCAATATCTTCAGGCAATATGCCTGCCTCTTTGAGCGCTCCTGACATCGCTCGTGCTTGGCCTTCGAGAGAGGGTCTGGTAATATGATCGGCATCGGATGAGGAACCATAGCCAATAATTTCAGCGTAAATCGGCGCTCCCCGTCTTACGGCCATTTCCATCTCCTCAAGCACCACCATGGCGGCGCCTTCACCCAGCACTAAACCGGTGCGGTTTTTGGAAAATGGCTTACAGGATTTTGACGGGTCTTCAGGGTCTTCAACTGCGAGTATCCTGAGAGATTCCCAGCTTCGGAAACCTCCATAGGTCAGAAAGGACTCGGCCCCTCCTGCGAGCATCACGTCAGCATATCCATCTCTGATTTGCCGGAAAGCCTCCCCGATAGCGTTTGCCGAGGAAGCACAGGCAGTGGATAATGTCAAACAGGGCCCTGAGAGACCATATGCCATCGATATATGGGACGCAGAAGCGTTATTCATCAGCATGAGTACCGTAAGCGCTTTTACCCTGTCGGCGTTATGCTTAAATAGTTGGTCGTACAAATCCTCTAAGGTATTTGCCCCCCCCATACCGCTACCGATATATACTCCCCCTCGTTCTTTCTCTTTCGCATTGAGAGACAGTTCTGAATCCTTCCATGCTTGAGAAGCGGCAGCTAAAGCGAATTGGTTGACACGGTCCATAGTGGACACCTGTCTCTTGGTGAAATAGGTGAGAGGATTAAAATCGACTTGAGCAGCGATTTTTACTGAGAGCAGGTTTGAATAAGCTGAAGAGATTTTTCTGATTCCAGACTTACCGGCCATGAGATTAAATGAGAAATCATCGATATTATTCCCACAGGGGGAAATAATGCCCAACCCTGTGACAGCAACTCTCCGTTTCATATAAATAGAATATCCACATTCACATTAAGCTTAACTATGGCTTTATATTACTGGAGACCCCTATCCTTTGTTCTGAAATGAACCGCTCCAGAGAATCTACCATGTCCTGTATTGTTTTTATATTAAATTCATGGTCAGGAATTTCAATATTAAATTCATTTTCGAGTTCAAACATGAATTCGATGATATCAACAGAATCAAGACCTAATTCTTCAAGCGTCGTCTTGGCTGTAAGTTCTTCAATTGGGAAATCAAAGTGGGTTATGAAAAGCTGCTGCACTCTTTCCAAGATGGTGGGCATAGTTTCTTCCTCCGGTATCAAATTTACTGATAAGTGCTAAATAATATAATAAAATTAATCAAAATCTCAAGTAAAAGATGAAGTGCAGTAAGAAGTGCGGCACTATCAACCTGCACAGCGCTCATGGGTAGAAACCGCCTGGCGGTTAAATGCAAGTACTGCGAGGACCCCGAGAAGCAACCCTCCAATAACATCGACGGCATAATGAAACATGCAGTATACAGCAGCAATTGACATGAACAGACAGGTCAACCAGTAAGGGATTTTCATCCTTTCAAAATGCGTACTCCCCCACCACGCTACAAGAAACATAACTGCAACATGGGAACTTGGAAAGCCTGCGCCAGGTTTTTCCCCATATTTGTAAAAAAAATCGACTATTGTCTGAAACAGGCCACCTTGATGATAATATTCATTATGCAATGCTATCGGTCCCTCAACCGGCAGGAGTATGAAGATGACAAAGCATAGGTAAAATAAGGAGGAAAGCTGGAAAATATAGCTCTTGAAGAGATTTACATCCTTGCGGAACAGCAAGACTCCGGTGTGGGGAATTGCCAGGTAATAACTAAAATAAAAAAAGTAAAAGAACTCGTCGAGGAATGCACTCCCATGTTTCAAACGGAGGAAAAAAGCGGGAAACTCGCCGAAGATGCGGATATCCAGACTCATAAAAAAGCCATCAAGGAACTGGGGCACGACAACCCGGTTGATAAACCCGGTCTGATAGTAAAACAGACCGTATAGGACCAATGGATACCAGAGGCTTACCATGGAGACCGCCCAACTGTTCCTCCTCCCAAAGCTTAATAAAAGGACGATAAGGATGACTGAGAGGTTAAATGCGAGATGGTGCGCGTATGCTGCGACCTTTACCCTGAAAATAATAATAAAAATAACCAGGATGAAGTTATAGAGTATAGTAATTCTGTCCGTTGCATTTAAGTTCACAGTCAGCCTTGCTATTCTTCGGCGGTAAGTCGTCATGCCCTTGGTTTCCGTCAGATCACGCCCACCTGTTTTCCCACCTTTTCAAAGGCAGCCAGGACCTTATCCAACTGTTCCTCAGTATGGGTCGCCATATAACTGGTCCTAAGGAGTTCTCGTCCCTGCGGGACTGCGGGGCTGATGACTGGATTGACAAAGACCCCGTTTTCGAAGAGGCGCTGACACATCTCGTAAGTTTTCATGGTGTCTTTAATAAGGATAGGAATGATCGGAGTTTCGCTTGTTCCTGTATCATACCCGAGCGTTTTATATCCTTTCAGCATCTTGTGCGTATTTCGCCAAAGTCGGGCCCTTAATTCGGGCTGTTCTTCAATGATATCCAAAGCAGTGCTCACCGATGCCACCAGACAGGGGGGGAGACTGGCGCTGAAGATCATCGAGCGGGCAAGGTGTTTGATCCAATTGATAACATCTGATGGCCCTGCGATAAATCCGCCGATGGCGGCAAGGGATTTGCTATGGGTCCCCATGATAAGATCGACTTCTTTTTCCAGGCCAAAATGCTCCGCTGTTCCCCGTCCACCCTTTCCGAGAACCCCGATCGCGTGGGCGTCGTCTATCATGATCCTCGCCCCATAAGACTTGGATAGCCTCACAATACTAGGGAGATCAGCAATACCGCCTTCCATGCTGAAGAGGCCATCGACGATGATCAGTTTGCTTTTTTCCTTGGTTGCCTCGAGCGCTTTTTCGAGAGCCTCCAGGTCGTTATGCCGGTATTTCTTGACCTCGCCGAAGGATAGGCGACAGCCGTCCAAGATGCTGGCATGATCGTACATATCGATAATAGCGACATCGTTCCGCTCCACAAGAGCAGAGATCACCCCCAAATTGGTCTGGTAGCCGGTTGCGAAGACCAGAGCGGCTTCCTTTCGCAAGAATCCGGCCAACTTTTTTTCCAGTTCTTCGTGGATATCAAGATTCCCGTTTAGAAACCGTGAACCCGTGCAGCCGGTCCCATATTTTTCAATAGCTTTGATCGCCGCTTCCTTCACCCGGGGGTGGCTGGTGAGTCCAAGATAGTTGTTGGAGCCGATCATGATGACTCTCTTCCCGTTGACCACCACCTCAGGATCCTGGGGGGATTCGAGCTTCCGAAAAAAGAAATAGTGGCCACTTTGCTTCAATCCGGATTCAAACTCCGTGGCTTTTGTGCACTTTTTAAAAAGATCCATTGAATCGCTTTTTTCTTATGTTATAACCATTTTTCTTTTTTGTACCATTCAAAGGTTAATTTGGCTCCCTCCAAGAGTGGAACCCTTGGTTCAAAGCCTAAGAGGGTTTTGGCTTTTGCGATGTCGCAAACCCAATCCTTCTGGATAATTTCTGCTGCTTTATCTTTGCTAAGGAGGGAGGGTCTCCCCAAAAATTTAGAGAGATATTCTGAAAAACAGGCGAAGCCCAACAGCATCGAGTCAGGAACACGAATTCGAAAAGCTGATACCCCCATTGCCTGTGCAACGATATCACCGATTTCTTCCATCCGGTAGCCATTGCCGTCAGAGAGGAAAAAAATTTCTCCGCTTTTTGTCTGAGTCTCGGCCGCCAGTAGAATTCCTTGGACAATATCCTGCACATAACAAAGACTAAGATGATGGTCCGGATCTATTGGACAAAGATTAATTTTTCTGGAGAGGCTTTTGAATAGGGCAAGGATATCTTTATCCCTTGGCCCGTAGACAGAAGAAGGCCGAAGGATGAGAACGGGAAGTTCATGCGCATGGGCAAGTGCCGATTTTTCCCCCATGCGTTTGCTCCGGCCATAAAAGGAAACCGGTTCACAGGGGTCTGACTCAGTTTTGCTGCACCCATTCCGACTTGGCCCTGCCGATGATTGGCTGGAAATATAGATGAATTTTTGGAGATGAGGATTATTTTTAAGACAAGCGTGGATCAGATTTTTCGTTCCCAGGCCATTTACTTCAAAATAGGTTTCCTTTTTGATCGCCTTGGTCACACCTGCCAAATGGAACACCCAATCAACACCGCTTACCGCCGTTTCTAAAGAGATCTTATCATTACAATCGCCATGAACGAATTCGATGGGAAGACCTTTCAGCCACTTCAAATCGCTGGTTTTTCGATTCAGACAGCGGACTTGCACTCCTTTTCGAATAAGCGCTTCTGTCAAATGGCTTCCGATAAACCCTGTGCTTCCGGTGACCAGCGCTTTCAATGAATTTTTTTTCCTGACTTTTAGAATTTTTCACTCCCAACTTTTCCCACTTGATGGGGAAGGGCGAAGGGATACGAATTTGCTTTTTTCGACTTAATGTATTGCATAAATCGTCTTGTAAGTCAAGTTTGGACAACAGTTTTGGCAAGCATTTTATTTTGAGAGAAAGTGGAAATAAACAAGGACTATGCCCCGATATTATTGCGAATTATGGGTTAATGAAGAATAGCAAATTCAATGTAGCAAAATGGAAGGCATCAGAATAGAGCCTGCCCGCCTGTGATGGCAAGCAGAACGTTATGACTGAATCTATAGGTGAGAATAAAGTAGCCTTACCAAATCTATAATTCAGCTTTTTCAGGATGCCACTTCATATGCAGTTTTCTGTGATTAACCGCGCAGTCCCGAAGATAAAGATTTATTAGGCTCTGATAAGGGATACCGGTTTCCTCCGATATGGATCTAAAATCACTGCTGTCCGATTAAATTATGAATAATATCAATAAATTAAAAAATAAAAAGGGCTTCAACTGTAATTTTAGCAAATAAGTTATCCTATGATGGTCCCGTAGAAAGCGCCGGTAAAAGCCGGCAAGGAGTAAGAGGTGAAAGTCCTCCACACGGTAAAGGGTAGCGACCAGCCGTGACCCCGAGTCATGCGTCGGCCCTCCGCAAGGGCGGCGGCGAAGCGTTGACAGGGGGTATGCAGGCCGGGCTATTGAGCTCCGAAATCAATCGCCCCCGGGTTGCCGACCCTGTTACGATATGGGGAAGGCCGCACGAGGCGTCGCGAAAGCGCGAGTGGCGACTCGGACCCGCGGAGTCTAAGAACCAAGGCATGTATACAAACTGCTTGCACGGAAACCGGGAGATCCCGGAAGCGGCCGGGCGAATCCCTCGCCGGGTACGGTCGGTGAAGGCGTGAGCCGCAATACCGACATGCACGCGACCGGGAAGTCGGACACGGGTATAGTATCGATGAAGCGGACGAACAAAGGTGCACAACCACATTTTGATGGCCGACCACTGGCGGAGTCCGTGGAGAAAAGGCCCGTGGCCAAGGGGAACCCTGAGCAGGCGACCGCGTTCGGAACGCAGAGTCCGGCAGGCGCGTCGAGCGCACTGGGCAGGGTACGGGAGGCAGCCCGACGGGATACCAAGCAGCGGTTTACCAGTTTGTTGCACCATGTGACGGTCGACCTTTTGCGGTACGCATACGGAGCGCTCAAGCGTGACGCGGCTGCCGGGGTCGATGAAGTGACATGGCGGGAGTACGGCGAGGGACTTGAAGAACGCCTGGCCGATCTCCATGATCGTGTTCAGGGTGGCCGATACCGGGCCAAGCCGAGCAAACGGCAATGGATACCCAAGCCGGACGGCCGGCAACGACCGATCGGTATCGCCTCCCTGGAAGACAAGGTCGTGCAGAAAGCGCTGGTGCTGATCCTCGAACAGATCTACGAGGAGGATTTTCTCGGCTTCAGCTACGGTTTTCGACCGGGCAAGAGCCAGCACAATGCGCTGGACGCCCTTTATTTGGCGATCACGCAGCGTAAGGTAAGCTGGGTGTTGGATGCGGACATTCGCGGCTTTTTCGACACATTGGATCATGCGTGGCTGATGAAGTTCGTGGAACACCGCGTAGCCGATCCGAGGGTGCTCCGGCTGATTGGCAAGTTTTTGCGCGCCGGGGTCTCCGAAGACGGGCAGTGGTCCAAGACGGAGGTTGGGACACCTCAAGGTGCGGTGATATCGTCGTTGTTGGCGAACATCTACCTGCACTGCGTGTTGGATCTGTGGGTGCACGGGTGGCGCAGTCACCGGGCACAAGGCGA
>CAYPSZ010000147.1:0-3543 GCA_964413125.1 uncultured Desulfobacterales bacterium | reverse complement strand
TATTCGATGGAGATGATCACTGTACCGAGAAAAAGGACGATTATGCCCCACATGATACAAAGATGCATCACGCCGCCCAGGGGATGCCTGCGCAGGAGGACCCTGTTGGTGACTATGAGGGCCAAGGATCGGCCCAGTTCCGATAATACACTGCCCCAGGGAGCCGGGACCCGCTTTCCGGCTGTTATGCGTCGCACGTGTAAATACACCCCATAGCCGAACAGGCCTAGGGCTAAGACTGTCAGGACGTAGAAGACCACCTGTCCCGGGAAAGATATGTTCCAGAAAATCTCGCGGGTTGCCATTGGAACCTCCAACATGAATATTTATCCCGAAATTCGTTGTGATCGTTTCGTTCATTAAGACCGTTAAGGTCGTTTACCGGGGCGTTCCGGCCTGCAGGTTCGGGTCTCCATGAAAGTTGATCGTTGCAGCTGAAAGGTTCATGTTTACATCCCCGGAGCGGCAGTTTTTTCCACGGCCATTGACGTTTGGCTTGACAGCTGATTGTCATTTATTTAATATTGGACTTGAAATTGAATTGCAAGAACAATATTCCTGTAATATACTGGTGTCTCGATGAATGAAAATCCCATCTATACCGAGCTGAAAAGAAGGATAGTTCTCCTGGATTTCGAGCCCGGGCAGGTCATTAGAGAGAAGGAACTCATAGAGGAGTTCGGCGTAAGTCGCACCCCGGTGAGGGAGGTACTCATCCGGCTGGAGGCGGAAGGTCTCGTCAAGATGTTTCCCAACATTGGAACCATTGTATCCGAGGTGAGCTTCCAGCAGCTCAAGGACGTGTTCGAGATCCGTTCCTTCCTTGTCCGGCTGGCCGGTAAACTGGCCGCCGCCCGGATCACCCGGGAAGAGCTTGAGAAAATCAGAGATCACATCGCCCGCATGAAGGAGGAAAAAGATGCCAAGGCCCTCATGCGTCTCGACCTGGAATTTCACGATATGGTCAACCAGTCCACCAAGAACGAAATGCTGGTGAAGATCCTGGGGATGCTTCGCGACCAGGCGGTTCGAATCTGGACGTTTTCAAGGGCTGATGAGGAATACTACGGAGGGCTCTCCCAAGAGTTCGAAGAACTTGTGGAGGCCCTTGAAAGACGGGACCAAGAGGCATGCGCTAATATCCTGGAGCGCCATACAAAGGGTTTTATCGAGCATATCAGGAGTCAGCTTACGTGGTAAGGCAGACGGTTGCATTCTTCACGGCAAAGTCAACAAAACGAAGAAAGGGAGTGAATCATGAGCACGTTTCCCAGTAACGCCAAGGTCGTCGTCATAGGGGCGGGCATCGCAGGCAACAGCCTGGTATACCATCTGGCCCAAAAGGGCTGGAAAGACATGGTCCTTCTGGACAAGGGGCCGCTGCCCAATCCGGGAGGCTCCACCGGGCATGCATCCAACTTCATTTTTCCGGTTGATCACGGAAAAGGCATTACTCAAATCACCTTTGACAGCACCGAGCAGTATAAGGCCATGGGCGTTCACCGGGAGAGCGGTGGAATCGAATTGGCCCGGACCCGGGAACGAATGGAGGAGTTGAAGCGACGGATGGCCTCGGCCAAGTGTTGGGGAATCGAAGCGGAACTCCTTGACCCTGACGGCGTTTTGAAGCTGTTTCCATGGGTCGATAAGGAAAAGATCCTGGGAGGTTTCTACACGCCGTCAGTGGGCGTGGTGGATTCCCTCCAGGCCGGAACGATCATGCGAGAGAAGGCGCTGGAAATGGGGGCATTGAGCGTATTTCCCAACACCGAGGTCCTGAGCATGGAGGTTAAAAAGGGCCGCATTCACTCCGTCAAGACCACCAGGGGGGACGTAAAGGCCGAGCATGTCATAATCGCCTGCGGCGTATGGAGCCCGCGCATCGCTGAGATGGCAGGGGCTTCCATCCCCCTGGCCCCTGTGGCTCACCAGATGATCGATGCCGGACCGGTGCCGCAGTTCGCCCGGGCCAAGGGGGAGATCGAGTACCCCATACTGCGGGACATGAGCGCGCTAATGTACGAGCGACAGGCTGCGGCCAACCTGGAGATCGGCTCCTACGCGCACAGGCCGATCCTTTATGACCCGAACGACATCCCTTCAATCGATGAGGCCAAGCTGTCTCCCACTGAAATGCCTTTTACCAAAGATGACTTTGATCCCCAGTTGGAGGACGCCCTGGACCTTCTTCCCGAGATGCTGGACCATGATTCAGTGGAGATTCAATATGCCATAAACGGCCTCATCTCTTTGACTCCGGACGGGGGGCCGGTGGTGGGCGAGACACCCGAGGTCAAGGGGCTCTGGGCCCTTGCGGCCGTGTGGATCAAAGAGGCCCCGGGCATGGGACGCCTGTTGGCCGAGTGGATGACCGACGGCGCACCGGAGATCGATCCCAACGAGCTGGACATCGCCCGTTTTTATCCTTACGCCCGCACAAAGACTCACGTGTGGAACCGTGCATCAGAGGGTTTCAACAAGATATACGGCGTTGTTCACCCCCACGAGCAATGGAACTCTTCCAGAAACATACGGCTCAGCCCGTTTCATGTAAGGACCATGGAACTGGGCGCCGTGTATTTCGAGACCGCGGGCTGGGAGCGCCCGCAATGGTACGATTCCAATCGGAGCCTTCTGGAGGAGTATGGAGACCGGGTCACCGACAGACCCAATGAGTGGGATTCCCGCTGGTGGTCCCCCATCATCAACGCCGAGCACCTTGCCATGAGGGACCGGGCGGCCATGGTTGATTTGAGCGCATTCGCCATATTCGACATATCAGGCCCCGGGGCCCTGGACGTGGTGCAAAAGGTCGCAGTGGCTCAGATGGATGTGCCCGTGAATAAGGCGGTCTACACGCTCTTGCTCAATGGCAGGGGCGGAATCCGGTCCGATCTGATGATCGCCCGCCTGGCTTATGACTCCTTTCGCGTGGTCACCGGCGGCGGTCACGGCGGAGTGGACAAGAAGTGGTTCAAGGATAATCTGCCTGAGGACGGATCGGCCATGCTCCACGACCGGACCTCGGCCTTTTGCACTGTGGGCCTGTGGGGACCGAGGGCACGAGACCTCCTCAAATCCGTCACCGAGGACGACATAAGCAATCAGGCCTTTCCATTCGCCACGGTGAAGGAAATCCGCATAAAAGAGATTCCGGTGTGGGCCCTTCGCATATCCTATGTGGGTGAACTCGGCTGGGAGCTTTACGCCCCCTTTGAGAGCGGATTGCGGCTTTGGGACATTCTCCGGGAGGCGGGCCGGCCTCACGGGGTGATACCGGCCGGCATCGGCGTCTACGGGACCACGGCCCGGCTGGAAAAGAGTTACAGGCTCTACGGCCATGAGATGGATACCGAATACAACGCCGTTGAAGCCGGCATGGAGCGACCTAAGGTCAAAGCCCTGGACTTCATCGGCAAAGAGGCCTATGTGAAGGCGCGCGAAGAAGAAGCAGCATCGCTCCTGTGCACTCTCACAGTGGACGACCACACCTCGTCCTCGGGAGAAAAAAGGTACATGGTGGGCCATGTCCCGGTCCTCACC
>CAYPSZ010000146.1:0-3391 GCA_964413125.1 uncultured Desulfobacterales bacterium | reverse complement strand
GAAATCCGACGGCAATGTCCGCATCTCCGAACTCGGAGTCATCTGCCGGTTCGCCCGGGGTCTTTCGGAGGGTGGAACCATATTTGAGATCGGCACCTTCGACGGAAGAACCACCTTGAACCTGGCGTTGAACTCTACCGCCTGTAGAGTAGCCACGCTGGATCTTCCGCCCCGGGCCATAACCCGTTTCGCAGTTGAATCAGGGGAAAGACACTACATCGAAAAGACAGCTTCCGGCGAAAGATTTCTGAAAAATTCCCGGATGTTTCCAGATGCAGTGAACCGAATAGTACAGCTATACGGGGATTCGGCGGAATTCGATTTCAAACCTTATGAAGGCGAATGTGACCTGGTATTTGTCGATGGCTCCCACGCCTATGAATATGCTCTGAAGGACAGTCACACTGCTTTCCGCCTTCGAAAGAACAGCGGCGTCATTATCTGGCACGATTACGGCGTATGGAAGGGTGTTACGCGGGCGCTTGAGGAGCTGGAAGAAAACACCGGGGCCGGACTTTATCACATCTACGGCACAAGCCTTGTGGTTTGTATGTAAAAGGTTAAGCCCTCCCACCCAGTCGGAAAGACGAAAGGGTCTCCCGGAAGTGTTGCTTGCCATTTATTGTCGCTGGAAGTACAAAGGATGAGTAGTACGGAAAATGCATATTTATGGAGGTTTCCTGTGCCGATGAAAATATCTTGTTTTCTTACGGACGTCTCCCGTTTTTTTGTGATTGCCGCGATTACCCTGGTCATGCCCCAGTACGTCCAGGCCCGACCGACCGCTGCAATCATCTACCCCAATGAGGCCAAAATCACGGAACACGTGTCCGCGCAAATTGTGATGGAAAACGACCTACTTAAGGCATCCTTCTTCCTTCCCATACACGCGCTCGGGGATACCCTGACGGTTGATCCAAAACCCGCCGGAACAGGTATGACCGTCTCCTCGGTCAACATCCGGGAACAATTGATGCCCTATGAAGACGAGGCCGAGAGGTTGAAGAATCAGTTAAAGGCCCTGAAGCAGGAAAAGGCCGAACACGAAGCCCGCGTCAAGGCGGCGGGGGCCCGGATAGATTTCTGGCGGACACAGGCCGGGACCCGGCCCGAGGCCCGCGAAGAAGTGGAGTCCATGGAAGAACTGGGTCGGGCCATCGGAAGGGGCATCACCGATGCCCATGAGGAAATCTTCCACCGCGAGCAGTCCCTCGAGGAACTTGCCGAGCGCATAAGAGAAGTGGAGAAGCAACTGAACGCACTTACGGGCGCTGCAAGAAAGCGGCGGGAGGTGACAGTTTATCTCTCAGGCCCCGGGAGTTCGTTGGTAACACCGGGCGACAGCATGGATTTCATCTGTTCCTACCACATCAGAAATGCAGGGTGGCGGCCCGCTTACAGCATCAATGCCCTGCCCTCAATGTCCCTGGTCAATCTTCAATGGTACGCGGAGATCACACAGAACACCGGGGTGGAATGGGACGGCGTGGCCCTCAAAATAGCCACGGCCCGGGTGGTCATGCGGCCCGACCCGCCCCACCTGAGAGAATGGATCATTGAACCGCGAAAGCCCCCGGAAGAACCTCTGGCCAGGAAAAGGCTCATGTCCCAGGAAGCCGCAATGGCCCCTGCGGTCCTTGAGGCCCGGGCCGACACAGCGGGCGCCGAGCCTCCCCGGGAGGCCGGTTTCACCTTTGACACATACGATCTGGGCAGACACTCCATCAGGTCTGGAGAAACCCGGCGAATCACCATCCGGGACCTGTCCCTCAAGTCCGATTACAAATACCTGGTTCGGCCCCTTGAATCTCCTCAGGCCTTCCTCTTTGCCCGAATCGACATTGAAGACGATGAGTTCATAAGGCTTCCCCATGGCGATGCCACTTTTCTAATGGACTCGGCCTTTATTGCGAACCGGAAGTTCTCAATGGAGGACAAGGAACGGAAACTCTTTTTCGGCCCTGACCCCCAAGTGGATATTAAACTCATCACAGTGGACAGGTCCTCCGGTGAGACGGGTTTCTTGAAAGGCAAAAAGCACTATCGCTGGGGCTGGAAGGTCTCGATCAACAACCACAAGGACCATGAGATCGACGTCCTCATGGAAGATGCAGCACCTCAAATACGAGATGACCGAATTAAGCTCAAGGAACATTTTGAGGCTGTAACACCTGAAATAGAAGATAATACCCTTAAATGGACGTTTTCCATTCCGGCTCAAATGGAAAGAGCCGTTATATATGGTTTTTCAATTACATATCCGGACGACATGACACTTTATCTTGGAGGACGCTAAGTTGCGGTTAACTACATGCAGAACCGGGATATGTTAAGCTTTTCATTTACCGAAGAGCCCCCGATACCATTCAGCAGATGGTGACAAAACCGGACAAAAAGGTTCTCAAGGCTGACTGGCTGCTGGTACTGACGGCTGTGATCTGGGGAAGTGCCTTTGTTGCACAGCGTGTAGGTATGGATCACGTAGGGCCTTTCTTGTTTAACGGTGTCAGGTTCACACTGGGAGCTCTCGTTCTGATGCCCTTGGCGGCCCGCCGCAAACCCCTTGTTGCACCTGAAGAGGGGGGAGCAAGCGGAGAAGGCAATAGTACCCTATTGTGTGGGGGGGGGCTGGCCGGGCTGGTTCTCTTTACCGCGGCGGCACTCCAGCAAGCCGGCCTGGTGTATACCACCGCAGGCAAGGCCGGATTCATCACAGGTCTTTATGTCATCATCGTTCCTATCCTGGGCTTGATGTGGGGCTTTCGACCCAAATGGGGAGGGTGGCTGGGGGCCTGCCTGGCCGTAGTGGGACTCTACCTTCTGAGTGTCACCGAAGGCTTCAGATTCGCGCCAGGGGACTCACTGGTTTTGATAAGCGCGTTTTTCTGGGCGGTCCACGTACTCATCCTGGGGTGGCTGTCGCCCCGGGTGCGGCGGTTACGTCTGGCCTGCATCCAGTTCTCGGTATGCGCCTTGCTGAGTCTTTTAACTGCAAGCCTTTTTGAGAATGTGACAGCCGAAGGCCTCAGGGGCGCCACGGTCCCCATTCTCTACGGTGGACTTTTGTCCGTTGGCGTGGCCTATACCCTTCAAGTGGTGGCTCAGCGCCATGCCCCGCCTGTCCACGCCGCCGTCATCCTGAGCCTGGAAGCGGTGTTTGCTGCTGTTTCCGGCTGGATTCTCCTGGGCGAAGTCCTCGATCTTAGGGCCCTTGTGGGTTGCGGCCTGATGCTCACGGGTATGCTCACGGCCCAGTTGTGGTCTTGACTACCCCATTAAAGCTCAAAAAGGAGGTACTGAATGAGCACGCTCAAAGATCTCATTCACAGAACCCTTGCAGGGGGACAATAGTGCAGGGTGTTATGACCGCTCAAGCATCGAGTCGTTTGGC
>CAYPSZ010000145.1:0-7223 GCA_964413125.1 uncultured Desulfobacterales bacterium | reverse complement strand
TAATGCGCAGCGCCACTTTTCCGGCGCGAGGCGATCCCATCTCAGCGAGCCTGCGAGTGATAATCGGGCTGAACTCCTTTTCCAAAGCAGAACCCATGTCACTCTCATCTTTGTGAATGACCACAAGATAAGAGGCGCGGGCAATGGGGAACACTTCTTCGGCTCCCGCATCCATACGCCTGAAATGAATAAGGACGCGGCCGGGATTGCCGGCTGCAAATGTCCAGGTCTCCATCTCCATGCTTTTGGACCCTGGACCAGCAGCCTTTTTCTCCAGTCCAAGGAATTCAGGCGGCGGCAGTCGAATCATCTGCCAACCCCCGGACCCCTCGGGGCCTATCTCCAGTGTAAGGGATACGTTTTTGCCGGCCACGGTGTGGATGACCTCAGCCATGGACAACGGACTGCTCTTGATAAACGTCCCTTCCTCATCAAAATCAAAGGAAAAATCCACGTACCCTAAGAGTTCACAGGAATGGCAGCCGTTCCGAAGTTCATACCCGATCACGAATCGCCTTCCCCCGCCGGCAAGGTCTTGAACAACCACCTGGCCGGACCCGGTCCGATCCCCCGGCCATATGGAAACATTGGGGAAGGCCTCCTTGAGAGCCTGATACCGGCCATGCCGGGCCAAGGCTTTTAAAGGCATGAACGCCGGGCCGTCCACATCCACCTGTCCAGGGGTTCCATTCAGTATGATACAGCCATGGTTTTCGTTGGCCCTAAAAGGATAGTGGACCCAGCCCAAGTCCACGGGGCCCGCGGGCTGAAATGCGTAAAGATATGCCGAGGTGCCAAGGGAAGCTGAAAAGCGGACCGCAGCCTGCCCTGCGCCGAGCATATCCATCACCTCCAGGAAGCACTTGTAAGCGCCTTTGGGAGCGCTCTCAAGACAATGGTCGGCCATGGCATTACGCAGCGATCTCATGTCCGGCAGCCACACGGAATCGGGCCCCACCACTCCCGCAGGCCCCGTTGACCGGAAAGCCGGACCGGAGCAGGCCACAGCCATGGCGCAACAGAGCAAGAGCCATACCAGAAAGTTGGGTCGCGACATCTTACTGCCCCTTACCTCTCCGACCATGCCGGCCAAAACGATTCACGGCACGCATAAGAGGCCCTGTGTCTTCTTGGGCGTCCGATCACATTGAGGCGTTGTTTGAATTCTCGATGCCCAGATACTGGAGTGTGGATTGCCAGAACGAATAATCGCGGTCCCTCGCCTCATAGAGCTTTACGTTCAAGACAGCGATACCGCCGATTTCAGCCAGGGCCTTGGCAAACTCGACGTCTTCGGGTGGGTATTTTCTCGGGTAAGATGAGTAGAGCCTGAGCACACCACGGACCTTTTCCTTTACAAAAATAGGGATGGATAGAATGGAAACAATGCCCTCCCGGCCTGCCGCCTCAGGGTACTGGACCCTCGTATCAGTACGAGTGTCCTCCACAAGCACTGTCTCGCCTTCGACCACCTTAGGCAGGGACCGGTCCATGCGAAGCGCCCCCTTATCCAGATAGGTGCTACTCAGACCATAGGTGGCCACAAGCTCCATCTCCTTGGTATGAAAATTGAGCCAGAGCAAACTGCACCCCTTCACGTCCATGGCCCTCGCGGTCTCAGCCGCCACGGTCTGCAGGATCTGTTGAACGTCCATTTGGGAGGCCACGGTCCCGGCAAGCCCGTGAAGCCGCCGGAAATACTCACGGGACTTGTCAGCCGGGATCCCTCCATGATTAACGGCCTTTACACGATACTTATCGAGAGGAGAATCATAATCGTATTCTATTCCTCCCTTTTCCAGCAGCCGGGAAATGGCCCGGCCTTTTTCTTCGAAGAGCCTTGAGTTTTCTATGGCAATGGCGCCCACATCAGCCAGACCGGAGACAACCTCAATCTCATCATCCGAAAAAGCCCCTTCATCTCCTGCATGAAGACGCATAACCCCTATGACCTGCCCTCTCAACGCCAGGGGTACGGAGAGCATGGATAATATGCCTTCTTTTCGGATGAGATCACATTGACGAGCCGACCGATCCTTAACCGCGATCTTCATCTTATGAACCCTGCCCCTTAGCGCCTCCTGTAACCCGGGATCGTCCTCCATGGGTTCAGCCTCGAGAAAATCACGACTTACAAGGTGAGAGGCGGCCACTTTCAAAATTCCTGTCCCGGGCTCCTTTAGAAGAAGGATGCCGGACTTGAGACAGAGGGCCTGGACGGTCCGCTTGACCATGAGATGGCACACCTCCTTGACGCTCAGAACGGAAAGGACCGCCCGTCCCACCTCGTGAAACACCTCGAAAAATCCTGTTTCGCGATCAACCATGGCTCTCCAACCAGTCACGATTATAGCAGTTTTCCGGAATGTTGTTTGACCATTATCGCAGGAGGCCTCTGGTGTCAACCACCTATTGCCCAACCGGAAAGTCTTTATGGATCATTGCACCCCGGCAACAGTCATATTCCTCATCCCATGACGGCCAGCCTTCTTGACACCCTGCTGATTGTAGCCCTATACTCCACTTTGAAAACACAGTCCCTTGCAGTAAGGAGCGTTAATCCCACCGCCTATGGCCTGGAGTACAAGTCCCTGGCACAAGGTTCCCCGGTTCTTTCACTCAAGGGGGCGGCCGGTTTCTCCAATACCATGAACGTCCGGCGGCAAAAAGGGGATGAAGGCCCTAAAACAATTCGAACGGCCCCACACAAGGCTCTCCCATATGGACTCCAATACGGAAACCAAGAGCAATCCATGCATGTTGTCAACGCCTCCCCAAGGGACCTCCGTTCCGGGATTGACACCGGACCATGGAGAGGCCCGTTCCTTACTGGCACAGCTCCCGGAACTACTCGGGGCCTTTCAATACAAGTGCAACACTCCATGCTTGTGGGTGGCCTTTATGGGAGGGACCGGAACCGGAAAGTCCACTCTCTTCAATGCCCTTTGCGGGAGCGAGCTGAGCCTGGCGGGAGTGGAACGCCCCAAGACACAAGGCCCGGTTGCCCATGTCCATGCATGGTGTCAGGTGGAAACCGGCTTCCCTTTTGCCGATGCCTCGCCTTTGCGCCGACCCCTCAAGGACCAAAAGAGTTCGCCCGAAAAAGGAGAGCCCGGCAGGCTGGTACTCATAGAACACGAACTTGCAGATCGCCAAAGACTGGTCATTGTGGATACCCCGGATCTGGACAGCCTCGAAGAGAAGAACCGGCGGGCCGCCCAGACCCTCTCACTCCTTGCCGGCGCCGTCGTCTTCGTGACAAGCCAGGAAAAATATGCGGACGAGGTCCCATCCCTTCGTCTTCAACAGTTGCTGGAGGAAGGAAAGCCCGTATACATACTTCTCAACAAGGCTGACAAAGCATTCACCACCGAGGACGCACTGGGAGTGCTCGCAACACAGGGGATCCGTCCTCCAAGGCAACGTTTCTGGATTATTCATCGTTTGCCGTCCCCCGGACCGGAAACA
This sequence comes from uncultured Desulfobacterales bacterium, assembly GCA_964413125.1. Taxonomy (GTDB): domain Bacteria; phylum Desulfobacterota; class DSM-4660; order Desulfatiglandales; family HGW-15; genus JAIPEI01. The sequence continues at coordinate 3,755 of CAYPSZ010000145.1, read as the reverse complement.
ATGGCTCTTCAATCAGGATTTCGGGATTTTAAACGGCGTCTCATGGAGGAATTCTCTTCAGAGTCGCTCCCGGAGCGGCGAAAGGCCGGTCTTATGGCGGACGCCAAGAGGCTGGACGCACTACTGGAGAGGCTGCTTCTGCTATTGGAAGCGGAACACAAGGCCTCCGTGGAGTGGCGGAACAACCTCAAGAACCTTCACCTCGAGACCGTGGATGACCTTTTCCGCGCGGAGAGCCAACATTTCACAACCCAAAACCGTGTGCGCATTGGAAAGGAAATACGGAGACTCTTTTCCCGATACGACCTTCTGGCAGGCCCCCGAAGAGCGCTTCAAAATATCATCCTTGCCCCTTTCAGGCTCCTGGGTCTCGATCCTGGACGAAAAGCCGCGGTCACGGCGGACGAGCTTGAAAAGGCCCGAAAAGCCCAGAACCTGGAGCCCATGCTGGGGGCCATTGATCGCTTCAACCGGCGGGCTTTGGAGAGCCTCTCCCCGGCAAGAGAAGACGCCCCTCTATTCACGGCGCTTCGCAGTCAGGGGACCGCCATGGACAGGGACGAGGTGGAGTCTCGAATGGCGGCTGAACAGGAACGACTGGAAACTTGGCTTAAGAGCACCTTCGAGCAAATGGCAAACGGGCTTCCCACACTCAAGAAATGGTCCATCTATTCCACTTCCATGGTATGGGGCGTGCTGGTCATCTCACTGGAGGCCACACTGGGAGGCGGGTTTACAGTGATAGACGCCCTCCTGGGTTCAGCGCTGGCCCCTTTCCTGACCAAGGGGTCTGCTGAGTTGTTCGCTTTTCGTGAGATCCGAAAGGTCGTAAGGGAAATGGCCGAAATCTACCGCCAGGGTCTGGTTGCCATACTGGAAGAACAGCGCCAAAGATATGAATCGGCGCTCGAATCCGTCCGGATGATGCCTGAGGATATGGACAGACTAAAAGGCCTGCGTCAAGAGATTGACGTCTCCCTGAGATCCTCCTTGTACTCATGTCCCCATTCAGATCAGGCGGCAACTGCAAAGAGCCCGTGATAAAGGAGCAAGTTCACATGAGCCCACCCGCACCACGCCTTACAAAAGACCTTTACGGGCTTCGCGATTTCCTGGACGGAAACCCCCTGTCAACCTTTTCTGATGAAGAGCGGCATGGCCTGATGGAGACAGCGGATGATCTCCTGAGGCGGCTTGCCGCGGTTGAAGAGCAACACCTGATTGTGGGGCTTCTGGGAGGAACAGGCGTAGGCAAATCCACCCTGATGAATGCGCTGGCCGGCGCTCCCATCTCTTCGGTCAGCCATCGCCGTCCGCACACTGATCACGTGATCATATACCGCCACCAGGAAGCACCTACTGTTCCCATGCCCCCGCCGGAGGTACTCCCCTGGCGGGAAATTGTTCACCGGGCCGATCCGGTGCGCCATGTGCTTCTTTCGGACCTGCCTGATTTTGACAGCCTGCTTGCGGCCCATAGGGAAACTGTTCTGGGGTTCCTGGCCAACCTGGACCTTCTTGTCTGGGTCACTTCTCCTGAAAAGTATGCGGACCGAAGGTTCTACGAGTTCCTGGAACACGTGCCCAAGGCCAGGGACAATTTCTTCTTCGTGCTCAACAAGACGGACCTGCTCTTTGAAGAAAGACCCCCGGCTGAAGGATACGATGCCCTGGCCGCAGCTTCGAAACAATTTGCAGGACACCTTCTCGATTCAGGCATCCAAAGCCCTTCCCTGTTGACCGTTTCCGCCCGGGAGGTCCTGGAAGCAGGCACCCTCTCATCCTGGAATCAGTTCCCCGTGCTTCGACAGCAGGTATTTCAACTTAGAAACGCCAAGCAGATCCGGAGTATCAAGGAGGAAAACCTTGATGTGGAGGCCTCAAGCCTGTTTTTACGGCTGCGGGATGAGGCCAAAGGTCTTGAGGGCCTGGTTTCCGCGCTGGACAGAGCGATTCTAAGGCTTAAGGAAGATCGCCCGTCCTGGGAGAAGATCGGCAGGGAGAGCCTGATGTCTTGGCTGGATACCAAGGCCGTTCGTGACATATTCAGGCCGGCCCAAGGAGACCTGCCCCTGTCCGGCCCCGGGCAGGCGCTGGCAACGGTGTTCCTGCGTACTCCAAGGGAAAGCGGCCAAGAACATGGGGCCGAACAAAGGCTAAGGGGGCTTTCTCCCCCGGAGTCGCTCATATCGGCTCTGAAAAGGCGCATGCAGTGGATCGAGGACCGTATTGTCAAGGTTATGCTGGAGGAAAACCTGCCGGCCGGGCTCAAAAAACTCGTGAAAGATACCCTTCGCCAAAGCGAACGCTTCGAGGAAATCGGCGAGCGCCTTTTTGAGACTGCGTCCGAGCGTACTTCCACCCCTATTCTGCTCGGAATGATCCGGTTCCGGGTTATTCAGACCCTGACCTACGGCATCCTCCTGGTGCTCCTGATCTTCGCACTCGGGGACGCCTCCGCCTGGGAGCGCTTCCTGGAAACCCCCGGGTTGAAGTCAGGCATCGGATTTGTCTCCTCTTTCATCCAGACACTGTTCAGCCCCAAGGGCCTGGCCGCCCTTCTGAGCTACGCCCTCTTGAACCTCTTCTTCGGTGTGCGGTTCCTTCTCAGTTACCGTAAAAGGCTCAACAAGGCCACAGACCGTGCAGTGGCCTCCCTGACCGACGCAATGACGGATGTGTGGACCGAGCAGCTTGACAATATCATAGAAGACCTGGAAGGAGTCAAGGCGGATGCCGAGGCTCGCAAGGATGCGCTTGATAAGTTTGAAGGTCAGGGGAAAAGGCGGTCCGGTTTGCTCAAGGTATAGTAGCAAGTAGCCATTTGGCGATCATTTTGTGGAGGCGGGAACAAACGGCCCCGGCCGGTTGAACCGCCTGGAAGGGAGAAAACTCGTTATGCAAGGAAAGCTTCTGGCTCTAAAGCCTTACGTGGAACAAATCCAAGCCTTGTGCCAACCCCTTTCAAAAGAAGAACTCGTCGACCTCCTGGTGCGCCTGGCCGTTGATTCTCCTGTGGCCGATCGAAAGCGTTTTCTCGATCAGATCGAGGCCGCCCTGCCGGGCCGCGCACCCGTAGAAGACTAGGGGACGCCCTTTATATATTTACTTTCTCTTGAGATGCCCTTAATCCCGGTTTTTCATCAGGGCAAACGACAAATAATTGATAAAGCCGGCAAGAAACCAGACCACGAGGCTATACCCGGCAGGGGCGATCAGGTTGAACTTGAGGGGCCCTGGCCTTGCGAGCCAAATCATATTCTTCAAGAGCTTGGAGTAGCCGCTGACCGGAAGTCTGTTCCTCAAGATTGACGGGCTCGTAAAAAGTCCCTCCAACGTCATCCCGGACCCCGGATCCAGTCCGGCGCAGGCTTTGGTCCTGAATCCATAAGTTTTTGAAATGACTAACTTCCGGCCCGCCGGAATGACGAAAATGGGATGTTTTTGACTTCTTACGATGCCATCAAGATTGAATTGGACGAGAGCTTTGAACTGATCCTCAAGGGTCATTTACAAAGGACTCTTCCCACTTGACAACAAAGGCGCCATGACCTGCCGGATGCTTTTCATGCTTTCCTTATGGCGTGGTCGCCGGGTGAGTCCCAGGCGTGGCGCGCAAGAATGTAAATATATAAAGGGCGTCCCCTTATCCCCTCTCACTTATGTCCACTACCCACGCGCGACTCTGGGTTCCACCAGCCTGGATCTTGCCGGCTTGATCGCCTTGATGTTCACGAAAACCACATCCTGCCCTT
>CAYPSZ010000144.1:0-6213 GCA_964413125.1 uncultured Desulfobacterales bacterium | reverse complement strand
TGATTTACGGCCGGTGGAACTGGAAGCGGGCGCGACACTGCGTACCTACACGGTGGTGTGGGTGGCCCCTGAGGGCCGCCGTCCCCCCTATATAGTGGCCATTGCCGAAATGAACCAGGGCCCCTGGGTTATGGGCCTGCTGGAAGACGTGGACCCCGACCGGGCCGGCCTGGACCTGATCGGCCGCAAAGTGACGGTAGCCAGCCGGGTGGCGCCGGGCGACGTATACACCGATGAGTGCCGCGTCCTGTCCTTTCGGCCGATCACCTGAAATCGCACGAACCGGCCCGGCCTTTCGGAGAAGAAGCAACATGAACTTTGATCTCACCGATGAACATAAGATGATCCGGGACATGGCACGCGATTTCGCCCGGGAAGTGGTGGCTCCCCTTGCCGGGGAGTTGGATCGCACAGGTGAATACCCATACGAGATCATGTCTCGAATGGCTGAACTCGGCATGATGGGCCTGCCTTTTCCCGAGCGGTACGGCGGCGGCGGCGGGGACTGGGTCGGGATGCACATCTGCATCGAAGAAATTTCCGCAGGGGACCCCGCCTTGGGGGCCTTGCTTGACGTGACCACCTCCATCGTGGCCCAGGAGATCTACGCCTTCGGCGACGAAAAGCAGAAAAAGGAATGGCTGACACCCTTGGCCCGTGGTGAGGCCATCGGCGCCTTCGCTCTGACCGAGCCGGACGCCGGGTCGGACGCAGGGGCGTTGCGCACCAAGGCCGTGCGTCGTGGGGACCAGTGGATACTCAACGGCACCAAGCAGTTTGTCACCAATATCGGCCTGGACAACTCTTCGTTGGTCATCGTCGCCGCCAGGGTTGAACACGGCCCGGACGGCCGCGCGGTTGCCACCTTCATCGTCCCCAAGGACGCTCCCGGGTTCCGGTTGGGCAAGAGGTACGACAAGATGGCCTGGCATTCCTCGGCCACCCACGAAGTCATTCTCGAAGACTGCGTCCTTGAGTCCGGCTGCCTGTTGGGGGACCCGGCCCGGGGCCTGGCCCAGCACCTCACCGTCCTGGAAACCGGGCGGATTTCCATCGCAGCGGTCTGCGTGGGCGGCGCCGGGGCCTGCCTGGACCACAGCACCCGCTACGCCCTTCAGCGGGAACAGTTCGGCCGGCCCATTATTGATTTTCAGGCCGTACAGTTCAAGCTGGCAGACATGGCCGTGGCAGTGGAACTGGCCCGGAACCAGTACCTCAAGGCTGCGTGGCTCAAGGACCAAGGGCGGCCCCACACCTTCGAGGCCACGGTGGCCAAGCTCTATGCCTCGGAAATGTACGAAAAGGTGGCCTCCGACGCCGTCCAGATCCACGGTGGATACGGATACATGAACGAATACCCGGTTTCCCGTCTCTACAAAGGCGCCAAGCTATTGCAGATCGTCGAAGGGACTTCGGAGGTCCAGCGGTTGATTCTGGGCCGCCTTTTGGGTGCCCACTGAGAACGGCGAACCCGGAAATCGCTGACACCCAGACGACGGGGGAGGCATCGATCAACGCCAGTGTCTCATTGCTGATTTTGCTTTGATCATGGGCCAGCCACAATATGGCGCATGTATCCAGGGTCATCATTCGATTTCTCCCCACTCATCCCCGGACAGGTCCTCAGTGGGATCATAGTTAAGGATTGAGGATAACGGCACTTGTCACCCGGCCATTTGTGTATATGTGTACACCATCATATACACTTGACATAGGTATTTTCCTCTGTTAATCTCGCCTCAAGGGTTACGGAGGTTTGGTAATGGAAAAGGTCAATGCATTAAAAATCAGAAACAATTTAGGCGAGGTCCTTGATCGGCTGAATGAGAAAGGCGAGCCCATCTTGATCAGCAAGGGAAGGCAAATCAGGGCTGTCTTGGTGACACCTGAGGATTTCGAAAGACGTTTCCTGGACTTCAAGAGTGCAGAAGAAAAAGAACGTCTTCTCAAAGCAATCAAGGCGTTAAGAAAACCCAGGACAAAACCCCTGGACAGCACCCCGCTGCTGCGACAACTGAGGGGCTACGACGAATGATCTGGGTCATTGATGCATCCGTCGCGGTCAGATGGTTTATTTCGGAAGAAGTGCATATGAACGCCGAGGAAGTCTTGAAAGCCTTGGTGGACAATCCCCGGCAATTTGCCGTGCCTGAACTCTTTGCTTTCGAGGTATATGCCGTTCTACAGAGGCTGCATCCAAATGGGCTTCATGCCTTTTTAACCGGCGTTATTCCGCTGCTTCAAGGTGGAGTTTTCAGGCAGCCGATGACAGAACACCTTGCAGCAGCAGCAAATTGTTTTGTTCAAAAAGGCCTGACAGGGTATGACGCCTGCTATGCAGCTCTTGCCGAGGAGCTCAACGCCGCCTGGCTCACCTTTGATGAAAAGGCGCATCGATTCATCAAAAAGGAAAACCTTTCTTTCCTGCTGACCGAAGGATTGCCGGATGGGTGGGTAGGATAACCCATTGCCAAGCATGCCCACTCATGCCGGGCTTCTTCCATAGTGACTTACTCTTGAAAGTCTGTCACAAGCGCATGGCTGCACCATACTCGGCCACCCCCGTTTAGGTACTTTAGGGTGTAGGTTCAGAGACACAGAGACACGTAGAGACACACTTGGCCCGACCCCAGAGACACACCACCAGAGACACACCGGAGAAAGTACCCAGAGACAGATACCAGGATGTAGCCCCCGTCCCGGCCGGAGACATCCATGACCACGCCCGGGATCAAGGCCGGCCGGTGGGGCGAGGGAGGGAATGTCCAGTGACACCTTCCTCGCCTGCGGCATTAATTCAGTTGAAAACCCCCAAAATTCTGATGTATTCATAACCAGCCGGAAACCAAATCATCCGCCTTTGTAGTTCCAATTGTCCATCACCTGCCCAGCGCAGGCTTAGCCGGCGCCGAATGCTCTTCGCTTGAAGGAAGGACGTTACTATGCGATTGGCAGGCATCATATATCGCGTCTTTCGCAGCGCCGCCGTAATTGCCCTCGGACTGGCGGTGATGATGGCCCTTATCAAGACAAAGCCCGAGGCCGAGGAGCTTGTACCCGAGGATAGGGGCCTTCTGGTGCGGGCTATGGAGATGCAGCCTTCGCCCCACGCATTCAAGATTCAGGCCTCCGGAACGGTGGAGCCGGCGCGCAAAGTGACCCTGGTAAGCGAGGTCGCGGGTACGGTGATCTCGCGTGCCCCGCACTTGCGGGAAGGGGCCGCATTCAATTCGGGCGACTTGCTGTTTTCGATTGATCGCCGTGAATACGAGCTGGGTGTGCGGCGCTTTGAGGCCCTCATGGAGCAATTGAACGCCGAGTATGCGCAGTTGCGTCAGGAACGCAAGAATATCGAGGGGATTCTACGATTGGCGCGGCGCGACTATGAAATCGCCCGGCGCGATCATGAACGGCTGGAACGCCTGCTGAAAGAGGGAACGGCCGCGCCGTCCGCCGCCGAACGATCAGAGAAGGCCCTCCTGACCTCGGAACGTGCCGTGCTGGACCTGGAAAACCGACTGGCGCTGCTGGGTCCCCGCGAAAGATTTCTAAAGGCCAGGATAGACGGCGCAAAGGCCGATCTGGCGGATGCCGGGTTGCGGCTTGACCGTACGGAAATCCGCGCTCCTTTTGACGGCTGGGTCCTCACCCTGGATGCCGAAGTGGGACAATACCTGCATCCCGGCGCTGTCCTGGCGCGAATATGGGATACATCCCTTGCGGAGATTCCGGTGAACCTGACGCTGGAGGAAGCCCGCTGGCTCGTCCCCCAAGGCGAGAGTACGGCGGATCCCTGGTTGATGGGCTACATTCGACAACATGAGGAAGCGCCCTCGTGGGCCTCGCGGGTTAAAGTCTCCTACAGCATGGGAACGCATACCTTTCTCTGGGAGGGATACGTACGCGGGTTCAGGGGGCGGATGGATCAGCGTACGCGCACGTTTCCACTGACCGTGGAAGTGCCCGACCCGGTGGCTTCTTATCAACCCGGAGAGCATCCACCCCTGGTGCCGGGCATGTTCGTGCGTCTGGAGATAACGGGCCGAACTCTGGATGAAGTCTATACGGTTCCACGGCTGGCCTTGCATGCGGGAAATCGACTATGGGTTGTGGAGGAAGACGAATTGCGGCCCCGCAAAGTGCAGGTCCTGCGCGTGGCAAATCGTATGGCTTACATAATTTCTCCCGATGAAGATGATGATGGAATAGAGCCCATGAGGGCGGGCGACCTGGTGGTTGTTTCTCCCATGGGCGATCCTTATGCCGGCATGAAGGTGCGTGTCCTTTCGGACGATCCGGAAACGGGCTATAAAGGAGGGCCGTCCGGATGATAAGAGCCCTTGCCGACTGGTCCGTGCGCAACCGGGTGGCTGCAAATATACTCATGCTGGTGCTTCTCATCGGGGGATTGTTCAGTCTGATCCCCATGCATCGTGAGACCTTTCCCGTCTTCTCCCTCGATATAATAATGGTTTCCGTCGTGTATCCAGGCGCCTCTCCTGAAGAAATCGAGGAGGGCATTTGCATCAAGATAGAAGAGAAGATCCACGGGATCGAAGGGGTGCGCGACGTCGGGTCCAAGGCGTCCGAAGGCGTGGGGGTCGTTTATGTGGAACTCCACACCGAGACCCGGGACCCTCGACGTGTGCTGGATGAAATCAAATCCGAAGTGGATCGCATAGACACCTTTCCCGATGACGCTGAAAAACCGGTTGTAACGGAATTGCTTCTGCGTGATCCGGCCATCCGGGTGGCGGTGTTCGGAGATGTATCCGAGGATCTCCTACGTTCGTCTGCGGAACGCGTGCGCGACGATTTACTTGCCCTTCCCGGCATCACACAGGTGAATCTCTTGGCGGCACGGGAGCGGGAGATCTCCGTGGAGGTCTCCGAGCCCACATTGCGGGCTTACGGCCTTACGCTGGATGGGATTGCGGGCGCTATCCGCAGGGCCAGCCTCGATCTGCCCGGCGGCTCCATCAAGACCCCGCACGGCGAAGTGGTCCTGCGTGCCAAGGGGCAGCGATACACGGCACACGAACTGGAGGGCATTCCCGTCATTACGCTCGAGAAAGGAACCATCGTTCCCCTGGGGCAAATCGCACGGGTTATCGAGGGATTCGAGGACGTGGATCTGTACGGTCGCTACCAGGGCAAACCAGCCATAACGGTCGCGGTCATGAAGACGGAAACCGAGGACCTGCTGAAGATCGTTGACTCGGTGCGCGCTTACAAAAAGGAGAACAACGGCCTGATGCCCCCGGGCGTGGAGATGGGCCTGTATGCGGATTTCTCGGACCTGGTACGTGACCGCATAGCCATGCTGGCCAAGAACGGCCTTATAGGCTTTGCCCTGGTGTGCCTGACACTCTGGTTGTTTCTGCAGATGCGCCTGGCGATCTGGGTGGCAATGGGAATTCCCGTCTCGCTCATGGGAGGCATGATCTTCATGTCCTGGACCGGGCAGACCATTAACATGATTTCACTCTTTGCACTGATCATGGCTCTCGGCATCGTTGTGGACGATGCGATTGTCGTAGGGGAAAACGTCTACCGGCATCGAACCATGGGCAAGTCGCCTGCAAAGGCCGCGGTGGATGGAACCCATGAGGTGGGTCCGCCTGTGGTCATGACGATTCTGACCAGCATCGTTGCGTTTGCGCCCATGCTCTTTGTCACGGGGATTATGGGAAAGTTCTTCAGGATCCTTCCCATCGCGGTTATTGTGGTTCTCCTGGTTTCCCTTGCTCAGGCCTTGATGATTCTACCGTCCCACCTGGCCCGTTCCATGGAACGAAAGAAAGAGGGGGTGTCGGGCGGGCGGCGCAACCGGGAGCGGATCGAAGCGGCTATTCAGGCTGTTGTGGATCGGTTTTATGCGCCCCTTCTAAGGAGAACCCTGGCGAACCGCTATTTCTGCCTTGCCGTTGCGGTCTCGATTCTGCTTTCTTCCTACGGGCTCGTGGCAGGCGGGCGGGTGCCTTTTCTCCTTTTCCCCAGCGCGGATTCGGACTGGCTGGTGGCCCAGGTCGTCTTTCCCCAGGGCACATCCGTTGAAACCACCAAGGGAGCGGTGCGGCATATCGAACAGACGTGTTTCCAACTCAACAAGGAGTTCTCCCCGGACACCGATCCCGGGGAGGCCGTTGTTCAGCGGGTTTTCAGTGCCATCGGAGAAATCGCGCTGCTGGATGTAGTGGCCACCGATCGGGG
>CAYPSZ010000143.1:0-2071 GCA_964413125.1 uncultured Desulfobacterales bacterium | reverse complement strand
AAAAACATAAGTTTCTTTGAAAAGCTTATGTTTTTTACCAGCCTCCCCATTTGGATTGAAAAAGTTGTGGATGACTGAAACATGAAGCAGAATGATTACTGGGTTGTTGAGAACAGGTTCCTTGCCGGTGAATACCCGCGGAATATGGATGAAAAGTCCTCACTGGACAAAATCGCTTCCCTGATCAGGGCAGGGGTCTCGGCTTTTGTGGATTTGACCGAGGAAGATGAGGGTCTCCGTCCGTATTCCCATCTGGTCGGTACATTCGAAGGGGTTTCCCACCAGCGGTTCCCAATCACGGATATGTCCGTGCCGGCTATCTGCACTGCTGGGGAGGAGTCGGACGCACCGGTATGATCGTCGGATGCTGGCTGGCAAGACACGGCCTCAAGGGCAGGAAGGCCCTCGAGCGACTCAGGGAGCTCTGGCAGGCATGCCCGAAATCGAGCCATCGGGATTCACCGGAAACGAGGGAGCAGATTGAGTACATATTGGACTGGTCGGTTCACTGTAGCGCTCTCCGGACATCCGGAACCCAAGACCAATCCGCTCAAGCAGGCCAGGACATATGTCTATGCCCTGATGGAGGTGCTCAAAGGGCACGGGGAGTTCCTGTCCCATGCACCGGGTTACGAGGGGCGGCTCAAGATCCCCATCGGGCGGATGGTGGTGTTTCCCCACATCTCGCGCCGGGAGTGGGGAAATCGCGGGCTCCATCATCTGATCCCCTGGGAAACGGCCCTGTTCCGGGACGACCTCGATCCGGCCGGCGGGATCCTCTGCGATGAATCGGGCCGGCGTCGTTTGCCTACACGGACCGGGATCTGCCGGCGCGGTTGCTGGAGGGACTTGACCAAGCCGGGGTCCCTGCCGCCTGGGTGTCCCGGGACGTGCGGGCCAAGGAGATGTACGACATCACCACGGACCGGGTCTCCCTCATCAGCGTGCACAGCGCCAAGGGCCTGGATTTCGATCTGGTCTACCTGGTGGGCATGGACCGCATTAGGCCGGTGGGCGTGATGTGGGGAAAGGCGCAGTCCCTTGTTTTCACGGCCATGACCCGGGCCAGGTACCGGCTGGTCATTCCGTATGTGGATGAGACCGAGCTGATTCAGCGGATGAAGGGGAGCCTGGTGGGGCCTGTTGAGTGAAAGGGGGGGGTTCTTGCGATGAAGATAGGACCATACAAGCAAGAGAGAATCCTTCTCTGTTCAGCGGACGCAGGTCCCAAGTCGCAGAGAGGCCGGCCGTGTGAAGCGGGCATTTTCTTCCTTGGGGCCAAGTGGGTCGGGGCGACTCGCAATTGCGCACAGAGGCTCGGGTGTGATTTCACCATTCTGACCACCGGACACGGGATGGTGCGGCCGTCGGGAAGTGGCGGCCCTGGATCCGGCCCTGTCCACCTTCGAGAATTTTGAGGTACCGGAGGAATGGCTGCCTTTCGGGCACGGGGATATTCGCGGTCTGGTGAACCCGATGCAGTCCAGGCGCTCGTGCAGGAACGTTCAGGAAAAGCCCGTGCCGGCGCATCGGCATGCCGGGCGATGAGTCGGCCTATGCGGTGATCGCCCTGGGATACCCGAAGGAGGCTTACCAGCGCGTCACCGGGAGGAAGCAGGTCCTGATGCGGTATTTTGCAGGCGAATAGGCACCGCTGATCCGAGGCGCTGAATTCTCGAATTCGTTCCTATCAAGGTGGGGATACCGAAGGCTGAGTCGCTGTCAGCAGATCGAGGAATTCACGGCCAGTGATGATCGAAATGCCACGGTATGATCCGAGTCCCAACAGGTGATTATCGCCACTGATGATGTACTCCGCACCTCCGGCAACAGCGGCTTCGATGAATTTGTCGTCATTTGGGTCGGCCTTGACGATCTGGATTTTCTCTTCTGGGACTACAAACTCAGAGAACTGATAAAGATAACGGATGATGCGATCTATGATTGACTGGTCAAGTCTAAATTTGGGACGGTTAATGACCTGAAAATATTCATCAATAATATCGATGGTAACGATCACAACAAAGGCGTCATCGGCCCATTTTTCGAGTATTTCTTCCAGTGCACCGCC
>CAYPSZ010000142.1:0-5722 GCA_964413125.1 uncultured Desulfobacterales bacterium | reverse complement strand
TGTCCACGAAACAGGAGCCGTATTTGAGAACATGATAGCCGTAAGCCTCACGCGAATGGCCGCGCGGTTGACTGAAACCGGAACAGGCGATTTTGAAATTAGCTATATTCGGGATAGAGAAAAACATGAAGTCGATTTTGTTCTCATAAAAGACAATTCTCCGCTATGCCTTTTTGAGGCGAAAGAAGGAAGCCGGGAGATCAGCAGGTCGGGAAGGTCGAAGCCTTTGCTTCCTCATTCTCCGTCAATTCCGGGAAACCAAATAATTCCAAACGGGTGATCGCTGAATACCCGGCCCATTCCGCTTTAACGGTAAATCCCAGGAACGCCTTTTTCGATAAGTTACCAGCGATAGCGTCAATCCAAACATTGGTGTCGATCAAGCTTCTCATGAACGGGCGTCCCACTCAGAGCGAATCTCCCGTTGCCATTTAGCGGCATCAAGATCCGTTCTTAACGATCCGAGCAATCCACCGATCTTCTTCGTATCCGGCTTGAGCTTTCGCTCTTCAAGGACGATTAGCAAAACCCTGCCTTCCTCCGGCAGGCGGCCTCCTTCTGTTGGGTAGATTTTCCCTTTCCTTACAATAGCTTCGACAGCAGTATAACTTCCCATCTCCCCCTCCATTCTCTCAGTATGGGTTGAAGGGCACGTTGTTTCATCGTTGAGTGACTGGTGAAGATTTCAGTTGAACGTCCCACATTGTGAATAAGATTACATTTTTTGGTTACAAGGTGCTAGCCGTTTGAGATTGTTAACAGAGACCCGGCCGGACTGGCGGAAAGACAGCTTCGCTTCGAGCATCAGATCCGGCCGGTCATCCGTTTCACAGTGATCTGGCCCGATTAAGGCCAAGGAAGCCTTTGGCACGATTTTTCCTCTCAGCCCCTTTGCTTCAAGCGGTTTTTCTCGGCTATGGGGACTTTTTCGCAAAGTATTTTCACGGTAACAAGTCCTCCGACTCGATGGTCAATCTTACCCGCTTTTCGGCGCTCCATTCGGCCCTTGTTGCGGGAAGCACGCCGATGTCCACGTCCGAAGTCGGTTGTTCCAGCGAAGCCTGCCGGGCGCCTTATCTGTTTTAGGGAACCACGAACTCGGCCTGACCATCACCGGCGTGGCCAACGCTTTGAGCCTTTCTGCACCCACTGCCGGCATCGCCGCCAAAATAGGCGAACAGATTGCCCTCGACCACGGGTACTCACTTGTGGATCTGCTGAATATAAAAATACAAAGGGCGTCCCCACGCCCCTACCTTTTCTGCACCACAGGTCTTGCTTTCATGGGAATATTTCTGTATGGGTATAGCAGTGGGATTTCACAACAAAAGATGATACTTCTCCTGACCTCCTCGATGCAGTGCTCTAAAATCTCCTCAGAGAAAATAGCTTCCCTTTTTTTCGAGGAGATACGCAAATGGTACAACGTCAGATCAAATTTTCAGGAGGCGCAAAAATGATTCCGAAAGACCGTATTGAGCTTAATCCGATGGTATGCAATGGAAGACCCGTGATCAAAGGGACACGTATTCCTGTTTCAGTTATTCTGGAACAAGTAGCAGAGGGTGAATCATGGGACACTATCCTTGCGGGTTATCCTGAATTGCAAAAACAAGATATCCAAGCTGCGTTGATATATGCTAAATTAGGTCTTGATAATGCTTAAATCAGGATATATAATGCTTGATTCATACAAATTATATCTCGATCAGATGTTTCGTATCGAAGTAGCTCAGGCTTTGCGAGCCGAAGGACATGACGTCGTGCGTGCTTCGGAAGTCGGACAGGAACGTTCAGATGACAGAGAAATACTACAGAAATCGATAGCCGAAAATCGTACCCTCGTTACGCTTGACGAACATTTTGGAGATTGAGTAATACTCCCGCTCAGTGAGCATCCAGGTATAATACGCCTTAAAATAAATCCCACAACGGCACAAAATGCCATTTATTTACTTATACCTTTTATCCGCATTTACCCTCAGAGGAGATTCAAAAAACCACCTTGTGATACTATCATCAAAACGAGAAAAGTGAATAAAGACTGCCGATTAACCCCCCCGAGGTCAGTCAACAGATTCTTCGCCTATTTCTTCATTTCCCGACAAGATGAAGGCCTGGCGCCTTATCTGTTATTGGCGAACCACGGAACTCGGCCTGACCATCACCGTCGTGGCCAACGCCTGAAGATTTCAGTGCCGACTGCAAGTATCGCTGCCAAAGAGGCGAACAGATTACCCTCGACCGCGGGTACTCACTTGTGGAGCTGCTGAATATAAAAATATAAAGGCCGTCCCCACGCCCGACTCAAACCCTGAGATCCAGCTCTTGCACGAGCCCTGCTGTGCCGTCCTCCATCAGGAAGAGGCCGTGCCGGCCGATGCGCCCCTGAAGGGCGTTTCGCTCGTCCTTGAGGTCGAAGGGGGCATCCACACTTCCGAGAAAAACGGCCCCAATGCCACGGTCTTTCAGTGGAGTCAAGCGCGGGCCGCCCTTGTCGATCTCCCACAGGGAAAGCCGGTCAAAGACCATGTCACCCTCATCTATCCACCCGTTTTGATCCTGATCATGGGCCGCCAGCTCCTGAAATCCGCTACCCGTGCTCGGGCCGAACAGCTCGCCTCCATTGTCAATGAACCCGTTTCCGTTTTTGTCCAGGGCCAGGTAGGCGCTCCCCGGGGCGAGCCCGGGCATGGAATCGTCCATGCCATCCCCGTTCAGGTCAAAGGCGAACCGGAAATCCGAAAGCTCGGCGGCCTTGCCCCTGAAATTCAGGACCAGGGGATCGGTCAGGGCCGGATCCCCCGCCCGGATGGTCAGGTTGTGGTGCTCCACGAACTCCCTGCTCATGTTCAATTCGAGCTGAAACGCGATCTCCCGGCCGTCCGCGGTCCGCACAAGGCCGGCCCCTGCAAAGGATATCTCTTGTGTCTCGGTGTAAGTGGAGGTGTGCTCGTAAATCATCCCCCAGCCCTGACCGTGGTTATCCTGCTCCGAAGAAGACACCTCCCCACCCCTATCCTCCGGCTCCCGGGTGAGGTCGGAAAAATCGAGCAGCTGGACCTTCCTGCCCGAAAGGACCTCCACCAGAAGGGCCTCGAGCGAATGCCGGAACTCCTCCACAGGATCCATGCTCATGGAAGCGTCTTCACTTCCCAAGCAAGTCTCGGCCATGGAGGAAATGTCCACCCTGTCACCTTCGGGCGGGTTCCCGACCATGATCTGCAAAGACTCACGCTCTTCCGTCCGCACCAGCTGCGAACCAGCCGCCGCCATGCCCACCCACGATTCGGATATCCTCATGAGGCCCCCTTTCCGGCGCACAATAAGGCTTATTGATTTCATTCTATGGTATCGGCACAAAGGGCACATCCAATAAGCCCGTTTTTCCTCTTGTCTTGAACCACTCGCAATGAACGGGCCGAAAGGCCCGCCCTGCCCCCGTAGGCCTTTCTTCACGTGAACCTCATCATCCCGCCCCAAAGGCGCTTAAACAACAGGACCCGGTTTTCCCTCAGTCTCCAACGGGAAGGAATCTCCCTGCACTTCATCAAGCCCGGCGGCATACCGGTCCAGGTTGCCCGCTGCATGCCCTTGTTCATTCAATGCAAACATGCCCACTACCATTTCTCAGAATGTAAAGATATAAAGGGCGTCCCCACATCCTGCCCCCAAATCCATCGCTGGCCTGCCGGAGTCTATTCCCTGAAGCGGCTTGTCGAGTGAAAACACATCTCAAGCGTGCGGAGCTCATAGAACATTTCAGAGATCGGCAAAGCAGGTTTCCTCCGACACGGGCGAAAAACGGGAACCAACCCGGGTCTGAATCCTATTACCGCTTCACGGCGTTCAGCTTTTCGACGCTCTCACCGTCAAGGAGACAGCGCAATTGAAGATCCATGCGCGAATCAGTCCGCATCAAGGCTGAACCTGAATCATCGCCAGGGTTCATTCCGCTCTCAGGTCGTCAAAGGCCTTGCGAAACCTCGTCAGATCCGGGCATACAATCGCCTCCCTGTGCAGTTTCTTGAGAATTCCCCGCTTGTCCAGTGCCCCTACCTCTCGGATAAGATCTTCGGGAACCGATTCAAACCGGGAAGAGATGGCTTCGAGAACCATCTCACGAGCCTCCTGGAGCATTCCCTTCTCAATTCCCTTCTCAATTCCCTTCTCAATTCCTTCTTCAATCCATTGCTCCGCCAACGTAGCCATAATATCACCTCCTTCATCATCCAGGGCTTCCTTTAGGGCCCGTACAATATCCTCCTTGTTCACATGGCCGCTGCCGGAGCTCACATACCGCAACACCGCCTCCAGATATTTGAGGCCGGTCCGGGCATTATGAACCCCATCAAGAAACTTTAGTATACCAGGAAGTTTCTCACCGATGTCCTTTGAAAAAATGTGTTTCATCAGCAGCAATGCGACCTTCAGAAACACACCCCCCTTGATCTCTTCGTCCGTATAAGCCGACAAATCCCACAAAAGATACTGAAAGTCGGGAATCTGCTGCTTTATCGCCTCCGGAGCTTTCACCAGGGCCTGAAATCCTGGCGGAATATGCCATTGCGCCTCACCGTGATACACCACCAGCGGAACAATGCCGGGAAGGGGAATCGATTTTCCCTGCTTAAGCATGCGCAACCACAGCTGAACCATGTACGAAAGCAGATGAAGCGCGATGTCGGGTTCCGGGTAACTCTTGTGCTCAAAGAGAAGATATACGAATACCGAGCCGCCTCCCTTTAAGCTCACCCGATACACCAGATCAGAGAAGCGCTCTTTGAGTTCTTCGTCTACATAGCTGTCTTTCTCGACCTTGAGGGTCCGGAGATCCAACAGAGCAGTGATGTCATTCGGAAGGTAATACCGAAGAAAGTCACGGGCCGTCTCCACCCGGGAAAACGTCTCCTTGAAAAATCGGTCATGGGGTCTCGTTATCTCTTTCATTTCCTTTTCAAACGGATATTGAATGAATATGCCGCGATGTTCTTACATTATACTGCATCGGAGGGTGAAGTCAACGAGGCCGGCGCCGGGGAAATCTCGGAGGAAGAAATGGCCGGAATACCGAGATTGGTGGTTAACGGAGAGGCGGCGGTCTATCATGTGATGAGCCGGACAGCGCTGGACGAGTTTGTGCTGGGGGCCTTGGAAAAAAACGCATCTCACCCGTGCGACGCTCATAGAACAGTTCAGAGGCCGGCAGGCACACCGCCGCGATTGATTCCTTTGCTGGGGCCCCGGCGGAAATAGGGAAAAAAACAAATAATCCATCAGCAGGAGACCCAAAACCGGTGCCGGTATAATGTTCAAAGAGACGCTGCATTACATTAGTTGTGAACCATTTTCTCTACTTCTTGCATAGTTTCAGCCGTCTTTACAGCCTCCTTGCTCATCAATTTCTTTTTCATTGGTCCCGCTTGTTCCGCTCTGGGTGGGAGCGACTCTTATCTCTCCGAATTTTCAGTGCCGTTTCCTTTCCAGCTTCTTCAGATAGGCCTCTATTTCCTCCGGATCAAGCCCTTTCAATCTGTCCTCCGGATCAAGCCCTTTCAATCTGTCCTCCGGGGCAAGCCCCTTCAATCTGTCCTCGGGATCAAGCCCTTTCAATCTGTCCTCCGGGGTAAACCTGGACAGGACATCCTCAGGGTCCATTTTCGACACATAGGCCCTCACATAGTCCTTGCGGAATTGTTCAATGGTGTATGGCATCGCAATT
>CAYPSZ010000141.1:0-5039 GCA_964413125.1 uncultured Desulfobacterales bacterium | reverse complement strand
TAGGAATAACCGTTCGCAACCCAGAGGATATCATCTCCGGTCTCCTCCCGCCAGCCGGAGAAGATCTCAATGCTCCTGGAGCATACAAGCACCTTGCCTTTGTCCGAATGGGTGGCCCGCACACCTCCTATGGCCTTCTTGTTCTCCCCCTGCCCGGGTGAGGGGCGGTAATCAAGCACCATAACCGAAAGCCCTCCCCTGGCGCAAGCCAGGGCCGCCGGCACACCAACAGACCCTGCACCCACGATGATCACATCATAGTTGGACGTCATTTGGATCCCTCCCGCTTTGTCCCGGCGAATGCTCCGGCCGGCGTCTCGATAAACAGGGGTCTTAGAGTGTTGGGAGTGGTTTTTTCGGGGTCCACGCCCTGTTTTATGAAGATCTGACGGATCAGGGGACCGCATGTCTTTCCGCCGCAGGCGCCCATGCATACCCTGGTCAAGGATTTGAGCTCGTTCACATCCGTGACCCCGTCCCGTACAAGGGCCTCGATACGGTCGGCCGGCACCCTTTCGCACCTGCAAACCAAGGTGTCGTCGGTAATCAAAGGTACGGCCGCCTCAAGGCCCTCATGTGCGGGGCGGCTTTCCGCCGGGAGTCTCAGGCCGGCCACATTAAGGGCCGTGCCCGCGGGTACTTGAACGGTAATCGCAAAGGTCTTGGGCTGCTTCTTGCTCTTCTTCACCGCCAGGACCACGGCTTTTTGAAGGATATTACCTGCGTAATCAACCAGCTCAACGTGTGCGCCCTCTTCAGGCAAGGGGATTCCGGCCTCATAGGGGATTGACACGACGGGATTTTCGGGGTCTTTCCTGTAATCCACCAGGGTGACGGCCAGGCCCGGGCATATAAAAAGGCACTTACGGCACCCTGTGCACTTCTCACCGGTTATACGAGGCGGATCAATCAGGCCGTCTCCGGGTATTGAGATGACCCCTTTTTCACACACGGATGTGCATGGGTTGCAGGGAATCTTCTGGGCGCAGTGCAAAACAGGGGTGACTCCCTCTGACGGGTACCCCGTGTAATCGGGTGTTTCCTCCGGGCCGGGATGGGTCTTTAAGAGGTCCATCTTGTGATGCCAGTCATCGGGAATCTCTTTAGGCCGTCCTCCAAGGGCGCCGGCCGCTTGTGCCGCAGCGATTTTGCCGCTGAAAACCGCTGAAGAGGCCTCGGCGATCTCACGGGCGTCCCCCGCGGAAAAGACAGGAAGTCCTGCCTGCTCCGCCTGGCTGCTGAATTCGTTGACCGGGGTGAGCCCCACCGCCACCAGAACGGTATCGCAGGCAAATGTCTTTTCGGTTCCGGCCAGGGGTTCGAACCCGTCACCAACAGCGGCCACTGTTACACCTTCAACCCGGTCCGTCCCCAAGGCCTTCAGCACCGTGTGAGATGTCAGCACCGGGACGCCCAGCCGCCGTATCTTGTCCGCATGCACCTGATACCCGCCGCAGCGGGGCATGGCTTCCACAAGCCCCGCCACCCGGATCCCGGCCTGCAATGCATGATAGGCGGCGATCAGTCCCACATTACCCCCGCCTATTACAAATATCTTGTCCGCACATCTCACCAGATCCCTGTTCACCAGGGTCTGGAAGGCCCCGGCTCCGTAGACGCCGGGGAGGGTGTTTCCCGGAAACATGAGGGCCTTTTCCCGCGCGCCCGCTGCATTGACAAGCACTGAAGGGGTCACGAGGCGGTAAGTGATCCCGCCGGTGAGGACCCCTGCCTTTCCGTCGCCGTACACGGCCAGTACCGTGCTGTCCGTCCAAACGGAGACGGAAGGAAAGGCATTGAGTTCGCTCTCCAGAATACCCGCCATATAAAAACCCCTTGTCCCTGCGCGGCAGTCCTCGATGGAACCGAAGAACTTATGGGTCTGGAGCAGCAGTTTACCCCCCAGCCGGGGTTTGTCGTCCACCACCAGGGTCCGTATCCCCAAGGCCCCCAATTCAGCCGCGGCTGAAAGCCCCGCAGGACCGCCCCCCAGCACCAGAACCTCCACCTTCACCTCCTCCACCGGGCCGGTAAACGGCGCTGAACGGGGTCGGGAAAGAGAAGGTAATTCATTGACCGGGGCCACTTTCATGCCGGGCCTTACCGCCGTCATACAACCTTTAACAGGCATACCATCGGCCAGGACCGTGCACTGGGCGCACTGACCATTGGCGCAGAACATGCCCTGGGGCGATCCGTCCCCGGGGTGGTGCCCGAATACGTTTATGCCCGAAGCCATAAGAGCCGAGGAAATCATCTCCCCTTCCCGGGCCAATAGCACCCGATCCTCCCAATAAAAAGGCACCGAGGCGTCCGAGACCGGGTCCAGTATGGGATGAGTACGAATTCGATGCTCCGGAATCTTGCTGTTTTTTCCCATTAGTTTTTCCACCATAAATCAATAAGGTTCTTTTTGGGCGTTTTCTTCCATTATTCGGTTAAAACGGTATACATGTGTCTGAACCAATAGATGTGCACGTGCGGCCTGGCCTTTTTCCACCGCCTCAACAATCTCGCACAGGTCGCGATAATTCTCGTGTAACAAATTCTCCATGCGCGGCAAAAATCTATCGAAGTAATTATGGATACTGCGATAGATGGTTCGAAGGACCAAAAGGTAAATGGGATTTCCTGCTGTTTGTGCAAGATAGGTATGGATTTCGTTGTCAACCCTTATGAAGTCATCCCACCCCGAGGCCCCTTTCTCCAGGTAATCCTCGGCCTTTTTAAGCAATCCTTTCATATGGGCGATATCCCCGGGTTGTGCCCGCTCAACCGCAAGGACCGCCACATTCCCCTCCACGCCTTCCCGGAATTCCGCCAGGTCCCTCAAGGAGACCCTCTGAAAACGCACCAGGAGATCAAGGCTTTCGCTGACCTGCTCAGTGGAAAGCGCATTCACCACAGCCCCGCCTTTGGCGCCGGTCCGGATGGAAATAAGGCCTTTCTGCTCCAGCACCCGGAGGGCTTCCCTCAGCGTTCCACGGCTCGCCTGGAAAGTCTCCTGGAGCCGCCGCTCCGGGGGAAGGCGAACGCCGGGTTTCAGGCGGCCCTCTAGAATGGCCTCCTGGATCTGTTCCACCACATCCTGAAACATCCTGTTCTGGTTGATTTTTTTAATCCTCGTCTCTAAAGAATCATTCCCTTGACAGCGCAACGGTCCAACAGCTTAACAGACTAAGTAACCTATCATTAGGCACTATAGTTGATCGCAAATGAATTGATACCACTTTTCTTGCTCTTGCTCTTAATCTTGCTCCTGCTCAAATCCATAGTTTGCTTGAGACTCACAAATGTTGAGCTTTAGCAATTCAAACAAATCTACATCGATCACGTCTAAATGATTTACTGTTCCCTTCGAAAGTGTTCAGTGATATTGAAGTTAAAGCACAATCAAATTGATCTAATAAACCATGCTTTTTCGGGATACATGCCATTAATTTCTGCAACCATACGATGAAATTAATGAAAGCTTGGTACACTCGTAATTTTTCATGTCAAGTATTATTGGCATTTAAAATTACTCCTTTATTATGATTGGAGCAAGAGCAAGATTAAGAGCACGAAGAAGTATCTATTCATTTGCGACCAGCTTTAGGACCAGCAGAGGCCTCATGCATCCGAATCTCCCATATGCGTATAATGGTTAAACCAAAAGGCAGTTTTTGTAAACATTTTTTTCAGGATTCAAGAAAGCACCGGAAAACATCGCATCCGCCCTGAGAGCTAAATAATCGACATATATGGTTTTTCTGAAAAAAGGCCATAATCGGCGTTTTTCTATTGACTAATCCATGCAGGTAATGGTAGGACCCAATAAACCATCCAGGTTTCATTGTGGCCGGCTTTCTGATGGGGCGAGGGGCAAGTGAGCATCCAGGGGCGTATCTTTGCAGTTGATTCCCACACCATGGGTGAACCCACGAGGGTGATTGTGGGAGGGTTTCCACCGGTACCCGGCAAGACCATGGAAGAGAAGCGGGTAATGCTGGGGTCACGCTTCGACCACCTGAGGAGGGCTTTGATGCATGAGCCACGGGGCCACCGGGACATGTTCGGGTCCATCATATTTGATCCGTCCCACCCTGAGGCGCACCTGGGGATTGTCTTCATGGATGGAGGGGGGTACCTGACCATGTGCGGGCACGGCCTCATGGGCTCGGTAACGGCGGCCCTGGAAACGGGGCTGGTTGAGGCGCAGGAACCCGAGACCGAGGTGCGGCTCGACACGCCGGCCGGACTTGTCACGGCACGGGCCGGCATAACACAAGGAAAGGTGAAAGAGATAACCTTCCGCAACGTACCCTCCTTCTTGTTCCGGGAAGGGGTCACCGTGGAGGTTCCCGGCACAGGTCTTGTGTCCATGGATATTGCCTTCGGCGGTAACTTCTATGCACTGGTGGATGCCGCGAATATGGGACTGACCCTGTCGCCCCGAAACACCTACAAAATACAGAAGGCGGGTATGGCCTTACGGGAACAGATCAACCGTCACATTGAGGTGGTGCATCCGGTCCTAAGCCACATGGATTCGGTGCGGCTCGTGGAGTTCTGCGGCCCGCCCACATGCCCCGGCTCCCATGCAAAGAACGTGGTGGTGTTCGGCGAAGGACAGGTGGACCGCTCGCCCTGCGGCACCGGAACCTGCGCCCGAATGGCCGCCATGTGGGCCAGGGGGGATTTGGGCCTGAATGAGGATTTTGTCCATGAGAGCATCATCGGCACCACCTTCACAGGCAGGCTTGTGGACACGGCCCGAGTGGGCGACCTCGATGCAGTGATCCCGGAAGTTACAGGCAGGTCCTTTATCACCGGATTTCAGCAGTTTGTCATCGACCCCGAGGACCCGCTGGCCCACGGGTTCGTCATTGGATGAGGGCGACATGACATAAGAAAATGTCACTGGTATTCCTGAAAGGAGTCTAGTAGATTTTATCGAGCAGCATAAAGGACCGGCGCCGGTATTTTTGTATTGTTCTCCTGCCTTGTTTCACGGGGGTGTGCCTTTGCCTGTATACACTGTGAAGAAAAAAAGTCAG
>CAYPSZ010000140.1:0-2187 GCA_964413125.1 uncultured Desulfobacterales bacterium | reverse complement strand
CCGGCTTTATCAATTATTTGTCGTTTGCCCTGATGAAAAACCGGGATTAAGGGCATCTCAAGAGAAAGTAAATATATAAAGGGCGTCCCCTCTGCCGTTATTCCTTGAGCCTTACTTTCATGAGGCCGTGTTTGACTTGAATGTGCTCGACGCCGTCGGCGAAGCTCTTCCAAAAACCCTGATCGCCTTCGAACTGCCGGACAAGGTCCACGTTTTTCAGGTTGCCCAGCCATGCGTTCGGTATGGGAACCCCCATAAGGCTGACACCTTTGAGCGCCACTACAGGACGCCCTTCCCGGTAGGCCAATTCAACGCCCGCGTTCACCCTCAGGGTCTTCCCTCCCAGAAAGGGAAAATCTTCTTCAAGGGGGATCAGCAGCTTCGCGCTCACCAGGTTGTCGGAGAGGTTGATGGCGAGTTTTCGGGCCAGGTCGGTGTTTTTCGCCAGCATGGCGTTTAGTTCGCGCTCAGTGAAAACTATCTCGCGGTTTGCGCCGATTTCGCTGTAGGGTTCCGGTTCCAGCGGGGGCGCCTCGACGGAAGGTTGAGGCCTTTCGATGCCGATCGCCCGGAGTTTGTCCTCCAGCACCCTTTCCTCCCGGGCTTTCAACTGGACGGGCTCGAACTCTTTCAGGAACACGTAATTGGCGAGGAGCCAGTAGGTTATGCCTGCGGTGACGGCAACCGCTATTATGACAAGGAGGGCGACATGGGCCGGGCGCATTCCCCTTTGGAGTTGTTTGCCTTCGGTTTCCGCTTTGTCTTGTCCGTTCATGTTCACGCTCTCCTGTTGGTGGAACAGCACTCGATGGTTGGGAGATTCACATTAGAAGGGCTAGGTGCATTGGCTAACAGCCTGTAAGAAGGCGAAGCGGTTCGAAATAGTCCCGGTAAAAGCCTTTGTCTCGGGTCAGCAGTCGGTCGCACTGAACCAAGGCGTGTCCCCCGATAAGAAAGTCAGCGGCAATCCGGCCTTTCTTGCCACCCCTGCGCCGATAGGTTCGCCAGCACCGGGCCGACTTGAGGGCCGCCGCTTCGCTCATGGGCATGAACCGGATACCGGCTTGAGTTAAGGCTCTGAGCAAATCGGACATCTTTTCTTCATAGGCTGTAGCAACCTCGACCCAGACAACCTCGCAGGCCACGACACTTCCCTCGTGCATTGCTTGTCTCAGCAGCATCAGGGAGGTGTTCCCGTGAACGGGGTCGGGTTCCAGGATGTCTACGAGTACGTTGGTGTCAACCGCCGTGATCATTGTTTTCCCCGAAGCCCTGCAACTACGGCATCGGAGTTCCGGCCCCGTCCAAATCTGCCATAGATCGCGTCAAGCTTATCGGCCGGTTCTGCTTTGACCGCCACCAGACGTCCGTTTTCGGCCTCGAAATCCAGGACGGTTCCGGGAGCGATTCCCAGGCGATCTCGAAGCGCCTTGGGAATCGTTACCTGTCCTCGTTCCGCAACTTTCGCCTGCATTTGAAAAATTCCCTCCAAAAAGTATGAATAAAGAATATGCTTCCATACTGAAAAAGTCAACAGGTTCCCGGCTGATCATTTAGGGCATCGGGTTTATGCAGAAAATCACTTCCAAGGGTCTCGTTGCGATCGTTAAAGGGCCGGCATTGCAAGAGATAGAGCCGAGTTCGCCATCACTTCGTTAATTGCCTAACCCGAAGCCCTTTCGGCGATACCGAGGGCACGGCAGGAGAATAGATGCTCCGAGTCTGAATCCGAGGTCTTCTTTTCCTGTTTTGATCGAAAACTCAATAGCGCGGCAGCCGATGAAGGGCTGCAAAATACACGAGTAATCAGCGGCGCAGGGCACCTCAAGAGAAAGTAAATATATAAAGGGCGTCCCTAGGTCCCTAGGTCCGGATTTTATCCCCGGATCCAGGCTGGTCTTTGGCGTGCCTACCGGTGGGCCGCTTTTTCGTACTCGATGACGGCCTGTTTGAATTGCTCCAGGTCGGAAAGGCTTTCGTGGAGGATCCGGTAGACGGTTTCTTCGTCTATGTCCCAGTAGATGTGGACGAGGCGGTTACGGAATCTTGCCATTTGGATCAGGCGCTCGGTGAGAGCATGGTCTTCCAACACCCCAAGCCGGTCAAGTTCTTTGAAGATATCGGCGTAGGTCTCAGGGGTTGTGACGGGTTTTTCCATCTGGGCAAGGGCAAGGATTCTATTCCCCA
>CAYPSZ010000139.1:0-13633 GCA_964413125.1 uncultured Desulfobacterales bacterium | reverse complement strand
TAAAAATCTGTTTTCCAGGATAGGGCACTTTCTCAAAATCATTCCCTATCCGGTCGATCTTTTCACCCCATGCGGCGGCGAGCGATTCCCCGTCCTTGTATTTTGCCCTCAGAAAGCCGACCCACTCATTTTTTACGGATTCCAGCCATGCAAGCCCCTTTTTCCTACGCATGTAGTAAAGGCCGTAATCGATGCGATCCAGGATGCGGTCATGGGCCGCGACAGGTGAGGACTCGAGGAGATCGATCAGTTTTGTGACCCCTTCCTCCAGCGCGGCCCGGGCGGAATCCGAGATGCCTTTGACCTTCGGGTTGGAAAGGTGGATGTTCAACGCATAGCCAGCCAGGGACGTGGCATCCCATTTGCCCCCTTTTACCTCCTGAAGGATTTTGCCGACAGGCCCCATCAAGCCGTGTTTGCTCCTGGAGGTCTTGACCGCATAGCTGTCCAGATAGCGGTCAAACGTATTCCGGATCTCATCGATCCTTGGTTCGATCGCGGCTATGTCGAATGATTCGTTACGGGTAAAAATAAAATTTCTCAATGGAGCACCTCCTTTACCATTTCGAGATGGTTGATATGAAAGGAAGAAGCTCTTCCGCTTTCCGCTTTTTCCTCAATCCTCCGCAGTATATGCCCCGGGGTGGGCGCCGAAAGGATGGAGAAAAGGTTTGATCGCTCGGGGTAGCCGGTTGCTCCCGCAAGTCTTCCGGCGGCTCCGATGGCCCGGAACCATTTTCCGGCATCTTCAATTGCCACCCACTCGGATCCGATAAGGCTTCTCACCGATCCCACCGGTGGAACGAAAGCCGCTCCCTCTCCTCCTTCAAAATGGATTTCATCGGTATCGCCGATAACCGCAACGGTCATATCAAGGGCCAGAGCAATCAAAAGGCTTGTAAAGAGTTTTCGCAACGCGCTGTTGGTCTCCGATTCCTTGCCCAGGGAAATGGGGTAGACCAAGGGAATCAAAATCATGTTGGGTGTCTGGCAGACAATTTTCATCTGAGGTACGAGTCGGTATACTTCGGCCCGAAGGGATCGGGCCACAGAATCGTGGACTCTGTTTGCAATCAACGCGTCGACGGCCTCTTCACGGGTGCTGAAATCCGTGCCCCATTCCAGATTCAGGTCCTCCACCGTCTCCCCGATTTCAGATATCTTCTTATCAAGGGCTTTTCTCATCTTCTTCCGGGAATCTTCCGAACCATGATAAGAGAGGACTTCAGCCAGTTCCTCTCCACTCAGGCGGTCGAGTTCCCTCCCTGAGGCATTGCCGGCCAGCAGATGAGTAAGCGCCAATGAAATCTTGTGGCCGGGATCATCGGTATCCCCCACCATAAGAGAATAGGCTTTGCTGTAGAGCGCTTCCACCTTTCGGACCAGGATTTCCCCCGATGCATGCCCGATGTTCATTCTCGGAAACAATACAACCATCTCCGCGGGTTTGCCGCCGAGGAGAACCTGCCTCAGAAACCGTTCATACTTGCAGTTCCCGCAGACCATGACATACCCGAAAGATCCGTGGGAAACAGCCCGATTCGTATGGGACTGAGGTTTGTCGAGAAAATCCGAAGCCCCCTTGACCCCCTCCTTGAAAGGAACGTTACAGAGTGGGCAGAAGTAAACAGCCTTTTTAGTCTCTTTGCCTGCAAACGGTTTGGAAGCCCCGTATGCTTCCAATTGCAGGCCCGCTATTTGCTTCAAATCCAGAGCCGGGGCTGGTTTGATCACATCCATCATGAAGGCTTCCGCCATGTTTTCGGCAAGGCTCGCCCGAGAAGGGGGACTCTCCATACCGGAAAACACTTTTCCGGCGATGCCGCTTAAGATGTCCACCAGAAGCTCATCTTTTCTTTCATCCGCCAGGTCTTCCACACAATCGACTTTGTACCCGAATTTGTCGCCCGGTAGCTCCCAGAAATGGTCGACCGCCTGGGCCATATCTTTTGCAGCCATAAGAGTGGAAGTGTTTTGAAGAGCGATCCAACTCCCCTTTCCAAATACGGCATCGTATTCCTCCGAAGCCCTTTTAAATCCTTCGGCGCCAACGATTCTCTTATCCATAAGCGCTTTGAAAATTTTGAAAACAGGCATGTGAGGATGTGCGCTGTCTATCCTTTGCGATTGCCGGGCCAGGTTTTCTTCATCGAGGTTTTCCGTCTCTTTGCCCTTCAGACGGAAGTACTCTTTTACAACCTTTGTTCTTTCAGCTTCTTTCTTTTTCAGAAAAGTTTTGCGATTGGCCCTTCTAAGCGCAGTCATCAGGTAGCCTCTGACCTCGGAGTGGTCCAGGAGATCAGGTTTTGGAAGGATATTCGCCACCGGACTGCCCACCACCATATGGGCAAGATCGGAGCCGAAATTTTCTCCGAGAATTTCAGCCAGCCTGGTTTGGATCTTTTCTCTGGTCGGTTCCGCCGGGCTATCGGCCGCTGAACACACATAGAGCGTGCCGTTGCTGAATATGAGAAACGGGCTCCATGCCCTCTCCTGATAACTATCCGTACAGGCACGATGTATCATAGGGGTGGAAACGCCCCTCAAAATTACCTGATGATAAGCCGTCTTCAGATGAGGGCTGAGGATGCTTCTTTCCAATGCGGAAAGAGCCCCGAAAAGGCCCTTGGCGGAGCAGATGTTGTCGACCGCATCAACCAGATCGGCCAACGTCTTCCACCGATCACCTGACTGGAGCAATGCCCTCACCACATTGGCATCACTTCTTTCGTGGCGCATGTGGAGATTCACACAGTTTTCCATAACATTGAGAACACTCCCGGCAAGCGATTCAAAACCCAGAAAGTGACAAAGCTCAGGGACGACCTTTCGGGTGAGTTGGGGGTCTACGTCCGAAACATAGGCTCCCTTGCCAAAAATATATTCCTGCCATTCCGGTCTCTCTTTCCCGACATCGTGGGCGATGACCGACATGGTCAGGATCATTTCTTCATTTTCGGAAAGACCGAAATGCTCTGTTTTACGAAGGATCGGAAACAAGGAAAGGAACGTATCCAATTCCACCATCGTGTGCTCGAAAAGGCTTTGCTCGAAATCGCGGCGCTTGGCGATAACCCGCTTCCATCCGCGCAATAGCATCCACTCCGCTGTGTTTTGACGGATTTCCCTATAGTTCATTACCTCCCCCTGTTTCTTTGCCGATTGCTACCTCACAGCCTCTTGCGCCCCTTCGCCGTGCAGAAGGGCGACTATCAACTCAGCGCGATACCAGTGAATCAGCCTGCTGCAGAAATGCCTCTTGAGTGTACATCTTCGCAAAAGCTCGCATGTATTTGAGGTTGCGCGTAGTCATAGGCAAAGGCCGGCCACACAATTTGTTATCTTGATTGAGAAAGGCATGCTGGGCCTTTCGATCATGGATTTTCGTGATTCTGTCACCGCGTGGAGGAACTCGAATGGCCAAACAGTTAGGAGCAAAAGAAGCCAGGAATAATTTCTCGGGTCTTATCGGCAGCGTTCAGTTCGGCAACGAAGAGATCACCGTTTAAAGGTCCAGGAAGCCCATGTTCGCCGGCAGCCTTCTGAGCAAAGCCGGCCCCCTTGCAAGGGTGCTTGACCCTTGGCGGCAGGGGAATTCGATTCTTAAAGAACTCCCCTGCTAACTCGATCTAAGAACTCCTGTTAATGGTTGTTGAGGTTTTCTGAAGAATGGTTCCATAGACACCTCGACGTCTCTTTTTTGTACCACCTTCGAAGCATCCAGAATCTCGATCTCCAGAGGACTGCCCTCCCTGGAAAGATGAACGATAACCCCTTCTGCAATATCCCTGGCATCAAACGGTTCACCTTCACAAAGCTGGATCATCAGCACATCTGCATCAGGAGAGTATTTGATCTTCATAGGTATTTCTTCCCTGAAAATACCTCTTTATAACTTTGGTGATCGATAAGGGACCGGGCTTCAAGCATACCGGTGTGTTTCCGTAACAAGAACGGGACTTAAAAGTCCGCACTTAAAATTGATTTCTAAACGAAGGGTGTTGGTTTGTCAATAGAAATCATGGTGTTGCATGATACCAGTCTTTCCGGATCATGGCGGATTCTCCTGGATTTCCCTTTTTGTCCGGTAATACTCTTCCGTGAAAATACAATTCAACTATATATTTACCTTCCTCTATAGCGTCATAAACGTTAATTTTAGATGGACTATCGTTCCTGGACCAGTCCCCCGATTGGAAGGAATAAAAGTGTGTACTCTAGTGACAAAACAGGCAAGATGTCCACAATGATCACAACTGTGAAAGGGTAATGGTGGAGGAACTCGAATGGCCAAACACGTAGGAGCAAAAGAGGTCAGGAATAATTTCTCAAAGGATGAATTCAATTATGGGCCAGTGAGGCATACCCCCCGGCTTGGCCGGGGGGTTTAACGTGGTGGTGAAGAATTAAGACAGGATAATGGCACACAAACAATCTATCTTTCGTAGGTCAGCGTGACTTCATCCACTTTGTTCGCCTCAACATCCTCGGGAAAGAGGTAGGTCCGCTTTTTTGCGTAGTTCGCATACATCTTCATCTGGTTCTGGTAGTGAGGGTCACGGACGCCTCCCGAGGAGACGAACCCGCTTTGCCCCGGAGGGGTAACCTCCCAGCCCACAGGCTTTCCGTTTCGGAACACAACCAGATTGTTCTCCGTGCCCCGATTCATTGCCGGTGAAAGGCTCATGGTTTCATGTTCCGAAGCCTGGGGTATCTGCATGAAGTTCTTTGCGACAAAGGCCATGGGAGCCGTCGGTAGCCGCCAGGAATTCATGTCTGTTCCGTGCTCCGCTTCCAAGGCCTCGACCGCGGCCTTAAGCGCCGCCAGCACTACTTCCTCGGGCTCCTTCCCATTGAAGAAATCGTAGGCCTGCCCCTCGGGATCGAGCAGTGCCTCCACCACTGCTTTGGTGCCCACTTGGAGGTTGAGGCCGCTGCCCATGGGCTTTTCAGGTTTGGGGTAACCACCCCCCGCAAAAAAGGGAAAGGCTTCGCCCAGGTCATCGGCCAGGGTCTCCCGGACCATCAGTGGCAGGAAG
This sequence comes from uncultured Desulfobacterales bacterium, assembly GCA_964413125.1. Taxonomy (GTDB): domain Bacteria; phylum Desulfobacterota; class DSM-4660; order Desulfatiglandales; family HGW-15; genus JAIPEI01. The sequence goes on along the minus strand of CAYPSZ010000139.1, from coordinate 8,594 downwards.
GTACGGAAGAGGGCGGTGCCCACCTCGTCATAGTAGCCGTCCAGGTCACGGTCGCGGCTGATTCCGTCCCACGCTTCCAGGGCGCGGGCCGCCTCCTTCACCATCTCCTCAGTGGCGATGTCCCCCGCCATGGCTATGAAGGGCATAAAGTAACGGGCGTTGACGTCAATCAGGCTCGAAGGCTCGATGATCCCCCAGAGCTCACCGGCGTCCAAAGTTTCCCGGCCCTTCACGTAGTCCATGAGGACCTCCACCCGGTCTGCTTTGCTCCATGAGTACCAGAACATGTCCGGGTTAAGCACACCGCCGTAAGCCGGGCGGTTGTTCCAGTTCACGATGTAGCCCTGTTCCGGATTATACACCTTGGGATTTTTATCGAACGGGAGGAACCCTTTCCAGTCCATGCTGCCGTCCCCGGGCGCGGGCAACCGGTTGTCATGCCCTTTCCGCCTGTCCGGGTACTTGCCGGTGAAAGCGTACCCGATGTTGCCGTCCTTGTCCGCATAGTACATGTTCACGTTCAGCGCGGAGCGGCCTGCCTGTGAAATCCATTCCTCCCAGTTACTCGCCAGGCAGGTGTTCATCCAACCAATGAGCGTCTCCAGCTCGTAGCCCTCCCAAGAGCGCCGCTTGCTGAAGGCCATGTTCTTATCGCGGTCGATCTGGAGCACAGGCCCGTGAACCGTCCAAAACACATCCACGCTTGAGGAGTCGCCGTCCTTAACCAAAATGGTCTCGGTGCGCTTCTCCATCTCCTTCCATTCGCCCTGGTGCTTGTACTGGAGAGGGTTATCCGGGTTCAGCGCCACTTGGTAGACGTCAATGATGTCACCCGCTCCCCAGGTGCTCCCCCAGGCTATGTCACGGTTGTAACCGAACAGAATCACAGGGTAGCCGTAGGGTGTGTTACCCACCAAATCGAAGCCCGCGCCGTGAAGTCCTATGGAGTATACGTAACTCGGGACATAGTTCCCGAACTGCGGCCCGTTCATCAATATTGCCTCTGCGCCCCGTGACTTTTTACTGCCAAGAATGACCAGGTTGCTGTAAGGAGCGCCCATGTCCAAGTCCCGCAGTTCCATTTTCGCCGGAGTCATCAAGGAAGCCAACTGGCGATCTCCCAACCCCGGGCCCGGGGCTTCGGCGCTCTTGGGCGGCCACTCACCCGCATCTATGGTGGTTGGCGCCCCTTCAACCATCCGGGGAATCAGTTGGTCAAAAATCGCCTTGGCCTGCTCATCTCCGTGCCGTGCCTCCAGCGCCTTGTAGATCTTCAGGTTGGCGAGCTCCGTGTTGAAGTCACCAAAGCGGTTGAGCATGGAACCCACAAACACCATGGCTATGTCAAAGTCGTTCCAGGGTTTGGGCAGGAACCCGAAGTCACTGTACTGCTTGGGCATAAGGTCCGGCCGCTTCTCAATTTTCTTGATCCATGCATTTATGCCGGCTGCATAGCCCTCAAACAGCTCCTTTTCATCGGCAGGCAACCCTGCAAGTTGCTCTCTAATGGACGATGGCTTGTAATTGGCCCGCACTTTTTTATCAAAATCAACGTAATCTGCTCCCAGCACCTCTGCCACGCGACCCTGGCCCGTGTAGCGCACCATATCCATTTGAAAAAGCCGGTCCCGAGCGATAGCATACCCGAACCCATAAAAGATTCCGTAGACTGTCTCCGCATAAACGTGAGGCACGCCGTAGCCGTCCCTCTTGATCACCACCCTGCCGGTATCCCCCAGTGCAGGGGCGCACCAGGCGGCCGTAAGCATCAGTGCCAGTGCAAAAAAAACGTTTCTTCTCATTGTTGAGTCTCCTTTCTTCGAGCTTAAGGTTAGACCTGAACGGAGAGTTGAATTGACACGTTCTTCTGTTGCGCCCTTACCTCCTTTCCATCCTCACATGCACTTTCAGCGGCGGTTGATTTCGTCAGTATTAAGAATAATTGTTTAAAGAAAAGTGAACCGAATAGTCAGGGTGATATAGGAACTTTAGAACAGGCCACTTCTAAGTTCAATGGGATCTTTTGGGTGGCTGCACATTCAGTAGGGGTCTAGAATCTCCGGTATTCCAGAGCAATACCACATTTCATCTGAACTGGGACCGGTGCGCCCGGCCGCGGCCCGCTGGACCCCATCTGCCGGCATTTTTCCGAGCCGGCCGTCTCCATTTGTAATCATTTTACAATGATCAGCCTCACATCCATCACATTGGTCCTGGTGGGGCCTGTTACCAGGAGGTCCCCGGTTGCCGAGAAATATGTGTAGGCGTCATTGTCGTCAAGATGGGCCCGGGCGTCCAGCCCTGCTTTTCGCCCTTTTTCCACTGACCAGGGGTCCACGATTGCCCCGGCCGCGTCAGTAGGGCCGTCATTGCCGTCGGTGCCCCCGCTCAAGAGGATTATCCGCGGGGGAAGCCCCGCCAGCTCCAGGGCCGCCGCCAGACCGAACTCCTGGTTTCTCCCGCCCCGGCCCTTTCCCTTTATGGTCACGGTGGTCTCACCGCCTGAAATCACACATGCCGGTGGTTCCAAGGGTCTTCCGGTCTTGAGAATCTCCCGTCCTATGGCTGAGTGGACCTTGGCTACGTCGCGGGTCTCCCCCTCGATCATGGATGACAGTATCAGTGAATGATATCCCAGAGACTCCGCCTCTCGGGCGGCTTGCAAGAGGGCCTGAATATTGCTCCCGATTATTAGGTTGGTGACCTTGTCAAAGGCCGGATCGCCCTCCTTCGGGGTTTCGGGAATTGCGCCCTCAGTACCCTTTTGAAGGTGCTCCCTGACCGTCCGGGGAAGGGTCGGAGTCAAGTCGTAGCGTTCAAGGATATTCACGGCCTCAAGGAATGTGCTCTTGTCGGGTACAAACGGTCCAGAAGCTATTACGTCCATCCGGTCCCCAACCACGTCGGAGAGCATGAGGTTGATTGTGGCGGCAGGAGCGGCGGCCCTGGCCATCTGGCCTCCCTTGGAGGCGGAGATGTGTTTTCGCACGGCATTGATCTCATCAATGGTGGCTCCGCATTCCAGGAGGCTCTTGGTTACGGCCTGTTTCTCTTGCAGCATGATTTCACCTGCGGGATGTGGAAGAAGCGCGGATCCTCCTCCGGAAATGAGAGAAACCACGAGATCCCCCTCTTCCGCGCGCCCCAGGATTTCCATGATCCGCCGGGTCCCGTCCACACCGTTCTTGTCAGGCACCGGATGATCCGCCTCCATTATCCGGACCCTTTTGAGAGGTTCAGCAAATCCGTACTTTACGTTGATCAAACCCTCGGTGATCCTCTCTCCCAGAAGGTCTTCGAGAGCTCGGGCCATTGGGGCCGTGGCCTTGCCCCCGCCCACCACAAGGATCCGGCTGAACTTGTCCAGGTCGAACTTGTCCGTGAAAGCCCCGGTATCTCCCACAAATAACGAGTTCCCTTCCCGCCGAAGGAAACGTCTGACAGCATCGTAGGGATCAACACGGCGAACCGCCGCCCAAAAAATGGCTTTGGCATCCCTTTGCAATTTATCAAGATAATCCGACTTGACCTCTGACATGATCATTCCTCCTATCTTACAGAAGCGTGAAAATTGTGATGATCGCCATTATAAAGCACAATATATGGTGTTTTCTCTTGACATATTGATCTACTGGTTGTAGAAAAAAATCGTCAAAGAAAACCCCCGCTTTTACCATAAGAATCGTTAAGATAATCGGGGTGAATGACTGCACGGCTTAGGCCTGCATGCTTGAGTTCTCACATTGAAAGCTTCAAATGCACATTTTCACCCCAGGGTGTGGCCGGTTTTTTCCCGGCCGTAAACGTTTGGCAAAGCAGGAGGAACCAGTGGACCGCAGGCAGTTTGTCCGACAAGGAACCCTCGCCCTGCTCTGGGGCCTCATGGGGTTTTTTGGCCCCCTCCGATCCCGCGTCTTCGGAGGAAACTCCCTCCCGCCCGTACAAAAACCCCGCATTGCTCTCATCATAGACGACATAGGGTTCAGCCGCTCAAGGGCCCGGGCCTTCCTGGAAATCGGGGTCCCCATAACCTATTCAATACTTCCCCGCCTGCCACTCTCCCGTACTCTGGCAGAAGAGATCCACCAAAGCGGCAGGCAGATCATGCTACATCAGCCCATGGAACCCTTTAACGCCTGCATAGATCCAGGGCCGGGCGCCGTATTCGTGAGGGACGCACCGGACAAGATCAACCTTACAGTCAAGAAAAACCTGGCGGAACTCCCTTTTGCAGCCGGTATGAATAATCACATGGGCTCTCGCTTTACATCGTCCCCGGAAAAGATGTCACAGATACTCCCGTTTGTTCGAGACGAGGGACTTTTTTTCGTGGACAGCCTGACATCCGGCCGGTCAAAGGCCTATCCAACGGCCCTGGACCTCAACATGCCCGCAGCCTGCCGCAATGTCTTTTTGGACAACCGCCCCGAGGAGCCCAGGATATTCAGCCGTCTGGAACAACTCCTGGCTCATGCACACCGTCACGGGCGGGCGATCGGCATCGGCCATCCCCGTCCGGAGACTGCCAGGGCCGTGGCCCGCTTCGTGTCCTCGCTTCCTCAGAATGCCGTGGACTTCGTAAACGTCTCTGAAATAGTTCCCATGGCCCAAGGCCGGAGGACAAGCAGCTCCCGGATACGCAAGAAGGAGTCCGCGGGTCAATGAGGGCAAACAAAGTCAACATGCCGTTTATTTCAACTAAACTATGAAAGGAGTATGACAATGAGTCAAACGGAAAAAAACCTTAGGGATGCATTTGCCGGTGAGTCCCAGGCCAATCGAAAATACCTGGCGTTTGCCAAGGAGGCGGACAAGGAAGGCTACCCGCAGGTGGCCAGACTCTTCCGTGCGGCTGCCGAGGCGGAGACCGTTCATGCACATGCCCACCTGAAGGCGCTGGGGGAGGTGAAAAGCACTATTGAAAACCTTCAAGCGGCCATTGCAGGTGAAACCCATGAGTTCAAGAACATGTATCCGGACATGATAGAGACTGCCAAAAGCGAAGGCCGGAAAGCTGCAGAACGGTCTTTTGCCTTTGCCAATGAAGTTGAGAAGATTCATGCGGGCCTATACCAAAAGACCCTCGACAACCTCGGAAAAAACGAAGACGTTGAATATTATGTATGTTCCGTCTGCGGCATGACCGTGGAAAACGAGGCCCCCGAAAAATGCCCGGTATGCGGAGCAGCCCGTAAAGCCTTTTTTAAGGCTTCCTGAGGGAGCAAAGGATTCAAGAATAAATAACAATGACTTGCCCGTTCTTGCGGGGGCAAGCGCTTTAGGGAGACGATTCATAATGGCAAGACCTGAAGACATGTGGCAATGCCAGACCACCAGCTGTGGCTGTATATATGACCCGGACAAAGGGAACAGGAAAACTAAGGTTCCCAAAGGCACCCTATTTGAAGACCTTGCAGAAGACTGGAAGTGTCCGGTATGCGGGGCAAGCAAGAAAGCTTTCAAACCTCTGGCAGGTCCCGGATCAGTGGCAGAGGAACAAAAAAACTGAGTATGCTGCATCCATGTCGAATTACGAAGTTCTCATACGGAAAAACCTGGCCGCGGCCTTTGAACATGGGACTGACACCCTGGCCTCCCGTCTCCCCGCACAAAAAAAGGGAGATACCCTTGAGTTTTACGCCTTTGGGGAGACCTGCCTGATCTCGAACGACGCCGTTTTCCTGGAGGGGCCGCCTGAAACAGGTCCCAGAGGCCTGGTGGTTTCCATGTATGCATCATCTGCTCATCCGGACCCCGTGAAACTTCAGCCAATGGTCTCCTTCCGCGAGTTCAGAGACAGCATGCCATATCAGGGAGCATTTGTCGCCAACTGCGAGCGCCCTCTTGTTCCTCACGTACCTGTGCTTCGCGCCGAGGCGCAGACCATACTCCATGTCTTCGGCGGTCCCGAAGGGCATCCAACCGGAATGCCGGGAGACTTCTCCCTGCTGCTCCGCCCCCTACCGAAAGTAGCGCTCTGCTATATCTTTTACATGCCTGACGATGAATTCCCCGCCTCGGTCACCTGTCTCTTCTCCAACAATGCCGAACGATTCATGCCACTGGACGGGCTGGCTGACACGGCTGAATACACAACCAGGAAAATGCTGGATTTGATCCTTGAGGCCCCAAAATGACTGAACGTGTGGTGGAAGCCATATCCCTTGAAAACGGCCTCATCCTGGAGATTTTGGATGCCGGCCGTGTCATGGCAGGCGACAGATGGCTGGTTCACCTCATCGCCCGCATCGAGGTCCTTCTTGCGCCGGGGCTTCTGGACCCGACACAGGGCGGGGACCGGCTCCTGGACATCCTGAGAAAAGAATACGGGGAGCGTATTGAGTATCGTTCGCACCTCAAAAAGCACTTCGTTTCCCAAGAGGACCGAAACCGGGTTTTTCACGAGTTCAAGGAGATCGTAAAGAAGGAAAAACGTCCTTACCTGTCTCACCCCGACTTTGCCAAGCGCTTTGCACTCTCCTGCATCTCGGAGCTCAAACGAAAGAAACCCCTGGTTTTTCATTGATGGTGCATGGGGGCCACATGGAGGTTCCATGATCCTGGCAGCCGGCAGGCCTTACTTCGCCCCTTTTCCAGGGTTCTTTTCCGCCGCAGCGCTTGCAGATAGGTTTGTGATCCTGGACACAGTGCAGTTTCCCAGGGGGACCACATGGATATCCCGAAACCGGCTCAAAGGAGCCGGAGGCACGATCTGGGTTACGGTGCCCGTATGGAAGAAAGGCCTGGGTCTTCAGAGGATCAACGACGTGCGCATCTGCCATGAGGGCGCCTGGGCTACCAAGCTTGTGGACACCTTGTGGCACGGGTACAAAAACGCACCATGGTTTGAAGAACATATGGCTGTTTGGGAACAGGCGCTTTGTGAGGGGTTCCACCGCTTGGTTGACCTTAACCTGCTCCTGATACGCCACCTAATTAAGGCCTTAGGGATCAGCACGCCCGTCGTGCTGCTATCCGAACTGGATATTGAGGCTTCAGGCCACGATCTACTTCCGGAGGTGTGCCGGCGTCTGGGTGGATCTTCGTTCCTTGCACAGGATGCTGCAAAGGCCTACCTTCGCCCTGAGGTGTTTCAAGAAGCCGGCTTGGAACTCAACTTTGTAAGGCCGGCATCCCCTGTGTACCCCCAGCTCTGGGGCGAATTTACGGGAAACCTCTCCGCCTTCGATCTGGTGTTCAATTGCGGTCCCAAGGCGGGGGCCTACCTGGGCAGGAGAAAGTGAGGGCTGAACATGGCGGCGCTACCGCACAGTGCGAACCGCTCTCACCCAATTCAAATCACCAATGGGAAAGTCCAAAAAGAATCCCAAATGGAAGTTCCCTTTCCAAGCCCTCTGAATCCCTTTGTTATCCGAGCTCCAGCAGTGTCTTTGAGCGCTGCTGAAGACCGGGGATAAAAAAAGGTCCTCGTTAAGCCACGACTTCTCCATCAGGGAAGCCAGTTCCTCCAACGTGGGCAAACGCCAGTCATCATTTCCGGCGAATCCATCTTTGTTCAGCTTCTGAATATATGCGCCGGCCTCTGACCAGTCCATAAGGCCTTGAGATCCGCCCTTCTGCCACATGAGATTGGTCCGATGGTCGGTCACGGTTCCGTTTCCATTATCCTTGAAGTCGTTTATGAACTCCCCGTCCGGATTGCAGAAATCGCCGTTGTATGTCCAGCAGGTGGCGTAGAACCCGTACTGTAAGAGAAGATCCTTTACCCTCTCTTCAGAAAGATCCGCGGGCCTGTTCCTCAGGGATACGGGCTCCATAGCCTTCGGACTTTGCGTGGTTGAAGACGCCTGGGCTGATGACAATGGGTAACATGTAAAGGCGAGAAGTCCTGCCAAAAAAAACATTGGTATCTTCATTCTTGTCTCCGGGCAAATGTCAATTTAAAACCATTTACGAAATTTACCTTCAAACCCCTTAGCTGTCAATCAAGTTGCAAATACCCCCGGCCGAGTTTGTCGGAAACCTTTGAGTCCCTTTTTCAACCCCTTGCCCGTTTCTGAATCACCATGGTGAACAAGCATTTCAATTGGCAAGCGGCACAATATATGGTATCGCACGTAATTAGTGTATACTATATAAACATAAATTATGCACAATTTAACTAATTTATAAAAAATTAGCTTGACATGCACCACAATATATGTATGATGCTTGATAATAGGACACGGCTCAATTGCGACAACCAGTGACGTGGAGGGAAAATTGGGGCGTAACTTGGTTAAGGGAATACGAGAGACTCTTCTTATGAGCAAGGCTGAGCTGGCCAGAAAGGCCGGGGTTTCGCCGCTCACCATAGACCGCGTGGAGAAAGGTAAAAGCTGTCGCATGGAGACCAGGCGTAAGATCATTTTAGCTCTCGGTTACGATTTGGGCGAGAAAGAACAAATCTTTCCAGAGGATTAACTTCAAGGAAGAGAGATACGATCGATGCCCGTCGCTAAGAAGAATCAGCTCGTCGGCCTGGATATAGGATCCCACTCCATTAAGGCTACCGAGATCCTGGATACCAAGAAGGGTCTTGTGCTGGAAAACTTTGGCGTGATAGGCCTTCCACACAATGCCATTGTAGAGGG
>CAYPSZ010000138.1:0-5092 GCA_964413125.1 uncultured Desulfobacterales bacterium | reverse complement strand
TGCGTATTCCACGCCATTCCGGCCACTGATTCCACGCCATTCCGGCCACCCATTCCAGAGCAAGTCGGCCACTGATTCCACGGCAAAGCGGCCGGCTGTTCCACGGCAATCCGGCCGGCCATTCCACAGGATTCCGGCCACCCTGTGAAGGGGGGTAGCGACGCGGGATAACCCTGAGTATGTTGTGCCTTTCTTTAAATCCATTCAAACGAGGAGGCACACATGTCAGCCAAGAGGTTATCCATGCGAAAAATCAAAGAAGTCTTACGGTTAAAGTGGGAAAAAGGCCTGAGCCATCGTCAAATTGCCAAGAGTTGTCAAACGTCGCGATCCACGGTCTCTGAGTATGTGAGCCGGGCTGAGGCAGCGGGGCTTTCCTGGCCCCTGTTTCCCGAGATGAACGAAGGGAAGCTGGAAGCCCTTCTCTTTCCTCCCAAACCAGTTGTTCATCTTTCGTCCCGGATCATGCCCAACTGGGAAGACATCCACCGGGAACTCAAGGGCAAAGGCATGACCTTATTCCTCCTGTGGGAGGAGTATAAGGAGGCCGATCCGGACGGGCGCCAGTACAGCTGGTTCTGCCAGGAGTACCGGAAATGGACGGGGAAGCTTGACCTGGTCATGCGTCAGGAACACCGGGCCGGGGAAAAGATGTTCATCGACTATGCAGGCCAGACAGTTCCAGTGGTTTTCCCCCATACAGGGGAGATCCAGCAGGCCCAGATCTTTACCGCCGTCCTGGGCGCCAGCAGCTATACCTATGCCGAGGCTACTTGGACGCAAGGCCTCTCAGACTGGATAGGATCTCACGTCCGGGCCTTCGAGTTCTTCGAAGGCGCCACCCAACTGCTGGTCCCCGACAACCTCAAGAGCGGCGTCCACAAGGCCTGCTTCTACGAGCCAGACATCAATCCTACCTATCAGGACATGGCATCCCATTATCACTGCGCCGTCATCCCCGCCAGGGTGAGGGCTCCCCGGGACAAGGCCAAGGTGGAGGTGGGGGTTCAGGTCGTCGAACGCTGGATCCTTGCCAGGCTCAGAAAAACGACCTTCTTGAGCCTGGCCCAACTCAATGCCGCCATCAAGGGCCTGCTGCCGCTCTTAAATAACCGACCCTTCAAAAAGCTCAACGGGTGCCGACGGTCTCTCTATGAGAACCTGGACAAGCCCGCTCTTCAGCCCTTGCCCCCTCAGCCCTATGTCTATGCCGAGTGGAAAAAGGCCCGTGTCAACATCGATTATCATATCGACGTAGACGGTCACTACTACTCCGTCCCCTACCAGCTGGTCAAACACCAGCTCGACGTTCGGTTCAGCGCCACCACGGTCGAGGTCTTCCATAAAGGCAAAAGGGTGGCTTCCCACATCCGTTCCTATGTAAGGGGCGCCTACACCACCCTCAAGGAACATATGCCCAAGCCCCATCAGCAATACCTGGAATGGACCCCGCAGAGGCTGATTCGCTGGGCTTCCAAGAACGGGCCATCCACGGCCCGGTTGATCGAGGAGGTCCTGGCATCCCGACCCCATCCCCAGCAGGGGTTCCGCAGTTGCCTCGGCATCATGAACCTGGCCAAGACCTATGGAAAAGACCGGCTGGAGGCCGCCTGCCATCGGGCCCTGGTGATCGGCGGCAGAAGCTATCGAAGCGTCCAGTCCATCCTCAAAAATGGATTGGATCGTCAGCCCGTGCCTGTTTCCGTACCCACACCACAACCCCTATTCCACGAAAACCTCCGTGGTTCCAACTACTACGAATAAAGGAGAACCCTTATGTTGATTCATCCCACACTCGACAAACTCAAGGCCCTTCGCTTCACCGGAATGGTCCGCGCTCTCGAAGAACAGATGAACATGCCCCAGATCAGTGACCTCACCTTCGAGGACCGATTGGGTCTCATGATCGACCGAGAGGTCACAGAAAGGGAAAACCGTCGTCTCAACAGCAGACTCAAAAAGGCCAGGCTCCGACAACAAGCCTCCATCGAGGACATCGATTACCGCCATCCACGAGGTCTCGACAAATCCCTCATGGCACACCTCGCCACCTGCACCTTCATCTCAGAGCACCATAACCTCATCATCACCGGCCCTACCGGTTCCGGCAAAACCTACCTCTCCTGCGCCATCGCGCAGAAGGCCTGCCGCGAAGGCTTCTCCGCACACTACATCCGTCTGCCACGTCTCCTCCCCGAACTCCACATCGCCAAGGGAGACGGCCGTTATGGCAGGCTCCTCGCCTCCTTCGCCAAAACAGACCTCCTCGTCCTCGACGACTGGGGCCTCATCCCCCTCACCGACGAACAACGTCACGATCTCCTCGAAATCACAGAAGATCGCTATAACCTTCGATCGACCCTCGTGGTCAGCCAGTTCCCGGTCGAAAACTGGCATGACCTCATCGGCGACCCCACCCTCGCAGACGCCATCTTGGACCGCTTGGTCCACAACGCCTACAAAATCACCCTGAAAGGAGATTCCATGAGAAAAAGAAACTTGACTCAACTACAATCGGTCGTATAACCATAACACACCCGCGCCGCCACCCCTCCACCAGGGGTGGCCGGATTCCCATGGAATAGGTGGCCGACTTCATGGACTGGCCGGCCGCTTTCGCGTGGAATAGGTGGCCGCTTTGGCCTGGAATGGGTGGCCGGATTCAGTGGAATACGCAAAAGCCTGTCACTTATGGTCTTAAAGACCTCTTTGACTGCCTATCGCAGGAGAACAAAATGAATCATATCGATTTGTTCAATTCCCAGGAGACAGAAGTTGAAAGTTGGGAGGATTGCAAGAAAAGGTTCGGACAGTTCAAAGAGCAACACAAAGCCTTGAACCAGCAGAATAATGGAAATGCCTCTGATTTACTTTTCCGAGGTCTCCCCAATTCTTGTTATAAACTGACCACAACTCTTGACCGTCATCTGGGCGAAAAGAGGATAAACACCGAAGATTATTATAATGCCATAAAGATGATCCTCCCAGAAATGGCAACTTTCACAGGCAGGTCTTGGACAAATCGGACCTATGACAAGATTGCGGAATGGTTTTCCAATTCGGGTTTTTTTGAAAAGAGCGACCTGCCTGGATACGACTATATGGTTTATCTCAGGCATCACGGCTTCCCCTCACCATTATTGGATTGGACTACATCCCCTTTTATTGCAGCGTTTTTCGCCTTCAAGGATGCTTGTCAAGATGCTCATCACGTCGCAATTCACATTTACTTGGCAGATACGGGCATTCGTGGGGGAGGGAAGGCTCAAGACGGACAACAGCCACAAATTGTGAATCTGGGTCGTTATGTGAGGTCCCATCCTCGCCATTTTCTTCAGCAAAGTCGCTATACTATGTGCACGAGAGTTGAAAAGGGTGTCCGTTATTTTACTCCCCACCATGACGCATTGTCCCAAGGGATTCCAGAACAAGATATGCACTGCAAAATCATCATCCCCGCTTCTCAAAGGCTCATTGCTCTCAAGGATTTAGACTCTATTAACATTAATGCCTTTTCTCTAATGGGATCTGAAGAAAGCCTTATGTACACCCTTGCTCTTAGAGAATTCGATTTTAGGAATTACGGCGCTTAATTTGTCAATAAAGTATTTGAAAGAATTTTTATATTCTAATTTTTTCATTATTCCTTATTCCTTTGTCGGAGATAAAAAATGTCGAGATTGATCAAGGTTATCCTGATGATGCTTTTTTCGTTAATGCTGACCATAGGTTGCGCTGCCACGTATAACAAAATATCCGCGCTACCTACCCAGGATCAGACGTCATTCTTTAAGGATGGGAGGAATGTAATTGTTTCTCGCCAGGCCAACTCGATTATGACAATGGCCCCTTCCCAGGAGGCATTTCTCGCTGATACGAGGCCTTCGTTTATAATCACAGTAAACAATCTATCCAACCAGCCCATTACGTTTTCAACAGAAAACGTGGCATTCAGTATGGACGGAAAAGACCTCAAGGTTTTCTCTTATCAGGAGTTGGTGCAGGAGATTGAACAACAGAGGCGATCCGCCGCTACGACTCAGGCCTTGATAGGTGCACTGGGGGTCTTGAGCGCTACCATGGACGGTGGGAGGACTTCCTACTCAGGAACATATCAAAGCCAAAATACCATGGGGACTTACTCTGGAACATCCTATAGCCCCCTCGCAACACTTCAGACGCAGGCTGCATTCAGCTCAATGACCTCAAACAACATCGCAGCCATAAATGCTGCTGCCGAAGACCAACTGAATAGTGTTCAAAACACGGTCCTCAGAAAGGAAACTGTCCTCCCAAATCACTGGTACGGGGGTTATGTAAGGATAATCAACCTGCCAGAGCCCGAGAACCCTAAATCAGTAGCCGCAACGGTTACCTTCGGAAATGATGTCCATCAATTCACGTTCACCCTGGCACAAGATGGGCAGGCGATACAAAAGACTCAGCGAACGAAGGGCGAATCTTTAGAGGGAAAGGCCCCCAATGGAACAGCTGAAAAAGAAAAGAGATGGGCAGAATACATTGAAAAAGATAAAAAGCAGCCTGAAAACGGAGATCCGGAGGCCCAATTCCAGTTAGGCTCACGATATGTAGGTGGCAGGGGGGTTACAAAAAATGAAAAAGAAGGAGCAAACTGGATCAGACGGGCAGCGGAACAAGGACACGTTATGGCCCAATTTGAGTTGGGCGAACTGTATTCAAGGGGAGAGGGCGTTCCTAAAGACTTGCAGGAAGCCGCCAAGTGGTATGAGAAGGCCGCTCAGCAGGGTGCTACCCTTGCGCAGGCGAGACTAGGATTCATGTATAAACATGGTGAAGGCGTAAAAAAAGACTATGATTTAGCTACAAAATGGTTCAAGAAACTCGAGGATCAGAATCCGCAATATGCGGCTGCTATGGGTTGGACCACCGGTGATCTTTTTAACAGCATTGCGGACCGCTATTATACAGGTAAGGGCGAACCTTTAGACTACGTCAAAGCAAAGTACTGGTATGAAAGATCGGCAGCGCAGGGTAATCTAACCGCGTATTGTAGTTTGGGCATGCTGTATTATAGCGGTGAGGGCGTTGAAAAAGACTATGCAAAAGCAAT
>CAYPSZ010000137.1:0-31212 GCA_964413125.1 uncultured Desulfobacterales bacterium | reverse complement strand
CTCGACGCCATGAATCTTGAATATTCATATCTTAGAGATCAAGACATAGATATCCGGTTTATGTTCTTTCGTCCGTGAAAATCATCGTCTCATGGCTCGGTGTGCCCCGGTCTCAAGACATGCCTGGTGGCCACGATGGAGCATTCGGTGCCGGCCGGCCGCCGTAACAGACGATCACCAATGTAAACCGGGGCATCCACCGCAAGGCTGTTTATTGCATCCATCACGCAAAAGATCTTTCCCAGGGGAACCGGTGCGTCGGTTTTCACGCTTACCAGCGGAAAGACGCCCCCTCTGACAAGTACGTTGCCCGTAATGCTCCGCATTGGGTTCAGTATCTCCTGCTCGGCCCAATCCGGCCCTTTGTCACAAAGGTTTCCGCGGACCTCCAGGACTTTCAGGGTTTCTCCCTCTTCCACATCGATACCCAGCGGGCAGCCGTTTGGGCATACAATGCAGACAAGTTCCCGCGTATTCATTCCACAGCAACCTCCAGCATCCGGGCGGCCTGAATATCGGCCGCCTTGACTTTGATGCGGATCATTTCCGCCGGCTGCAGCCGGACCATCTTACTGCGGGCCACCTTACGTTCACCGTCTCGCACGAGTACGGCCCGGTTCCGGAAGGGCACGGATACGCGAAGCGAGAGAATAAAGTCTTCCCTGCCTACCACCCTTTGGGGGAGGACATAAGCCACCCCGTCTCCCGGCTCGATGGGAATGGCCCCGTTGCCGGTCCGTATGCGGCCTCTAAGATACCTTGCTGCGAATTCCCCGGCCCGGGCGGCTTCCTCAGAGACGTGGTCCACCAGATCATGCACGTGGAGGACGTTCCCGCACGAAAAAACTCCGGGAATGCCGGTCATGCAGTGCTCATCCACGCAGACGCCGTTCGTCCGGGGGCACATTTCCAGATTAGCTCCAACGGAGAGTTCATTTTCAGGGATCAGCCCCACTGAAAGGAGAAGGGTGTCGCACGGTATCAGCCTTTGGGTCCCTTGGATCGGTCTCCTGTCTTGATCCACTTCAGCCACGCTCACGCCGGTCAAACGCTCCCTGCCGTGAATCTCCACCACTGTGGAGCTCAAGTGCAGAGGTATATGGTAATCGTTGAGGCATTGCTGTATGTTTCTGGGCAGACCGCTCGCATAGGGTAGAAGCTCGAAGACGCCTTCCACGCGAGCCCCTTCAAGGGTCATCCTTCTTGCCATTATAAGGCCGATGTCCCCGGAGCCGAGCACCACCACGCGGCTTCCAACCATGATGTTCTGAAGGTTGATGAGGTTTTGGGCTGTTCCGGCCGTGTAAACTCCCGCAGGCCGAGTTCCCGGGATGCCGATTGCGCCGGCCGTCCTCTCCCGGCACCCCATGGTCAGAATCACTGCAGAGGCCTTGATACGAATGAAACCCTTCCTGGAGCTGACGTAAAGGTTTCGTCTGTGATCCATGGACAGGACCATGGAACCCATCATGGCATCGATGCCGAGTTCTTTGAACTCGTCGATGTATCGCTGGGCGTATTCAGGCCCTGTGAGGGCCTCCTGGAATCGATGGAGGCCGAATCCTTCGTGGATGCACTGGTTCAGAATCCCTCCCAGGTGGTTGTCCCTCTCCAGCAGCAGGATATCACGGCACCCGCATTTGAATGCCGCCACGGCCGCGGCCAACCCTGCAGGTCCTCCCCCGATTATGACCAGGTCTTTCCTCAGATCATGCATGAGCCGGACTTTGCCTCCGCAATCGCCCTTGGAACAGTCTGGAACCGGGGCGCGAGAGCAGGAAGTCCTCGGGCCGGTATCCGAAATCCCGCTCCAGGATCCGTACTATCCTCGGGAGACAGAACCCTCCCTGACAACGTCCCATCATGGCCCTGGAGCGGTATTTGATCGCTGCAAGGGTCTCGGCGCCGAGCGGGTTCTGAATGGCGTCCAGAACTTCTTTGCGGGTTATCTGCTCACACCTGCAGACGACTTCACCGTAGTCCGGGTCCCGTGCCACCAGGTCGGCCTTTTCTTCAGTAGGGAGTTCATAGAAATGCTCTGCGCGATCCGGCCTTTCTTTGATGAAGTCGCCTTTTGGGTAAAGAGGTGTTATCCGGTGCACGAGATCACTGACCATCAGGGCGATGGCAGGAGCCGATGTGAGACCCGGACTCTCTATTCCGGTCAGGTTGATGAACCCGGGCACGTCTTTCCGGCTCTCGATGACAAAGTCCTTGAAACCGCCCGCCTCAGGGGGAGAAAGCTTGGGCCTAAGCCCGGAGAAGCTGCGAATGAAATCCGCCGACGAGATTCCGGGAAGAAGTCCGTGTCCCTCCTGTTTGAGTTGAGCGAGGACATGTGCGGTGCATGCGATGTCGTCAGGTTCGTCAATATATTCGCTGCTGGGTCCGATTAATATGTTGCCGTCCACAGTGTTGGTAAGGTGGATTCCCAGCCCTGCTCCGCCTTTTCGAGGGGCCGGATAAACCAATGTTGCAAGTTTTCCCCTGAGTCGCTTGTCCAGGATCAGGTACTCTCCTCGGCAAGGGTGTATTTGGTAATCGTATATGCCCAGCATCCGGCAGATACGGTCGGAGAATAGGCCTGCGGCGTTAATCAGAACCTTTGACTGAAAGATTTCTCCAGACCCTGTGCACACGCGGAATCCGGTGTTGTCCAGGCTGATCCCGGTGACCTCTCTACCCAGGTAATAGTCCACTTTGTTGTCGACGGCGTTCTCGGCCAGTGCAATGGTGAGTGTGTAAGGGCAGATTATGCCGGTGGTTGGAGACCACAACGCCGCTGTTCCTTCAACGCCCGGTTGCTTCCTTCTCATTTCTTCAGAGTCAAGTATTTCAAGCCCGGGAACCCCGTTTGCTTCTCCCTGCTCCTTGAGCTGGTGTATGGTCTCTATATCTATCCGGTCCCGTGCTATTGTCAGTTTTCCGATGTATTGGATTTTTACTTTCAGCTCGCTTGCGATCTCTTTCATCATCTCATTGCCCCGGACGTTCAGCTCGGCCCTGAGTGTCCCGGGTTCATAATGGATACCCGAGTGAAGCACACCGCTGTTTCTGGAGCTGGTGCCCATGGACACATCCGGTTCCTTTTCCAGCACGGAAGTCTTCAGACGATATCTTGAGAGCTCGCGGGCGATTGCGCTTCCCACGACTCCGGCACCGATGATCAGAACATCGTATTTGTTGTATGTATTGGTCAACCTATTGCTCCGGCCGGGGAAAAGGCTCCTTCGGGCCGCCTTTGCGCCGGTCTTGAGACGGGTCCCTCCGAGTGCTTGGCGGGTTTGGGATGAGAGCACGGATTTTCTGTTCAAGGTTTGCGGTTGTCTAATCGGCCCAGTTGAGTTCCTTTCTCAGCTGTCTCAGCGTGAGTTCCATGCAGCGCTTAAGGGTAGGCCCGACTCCGTTTCCTCTTAAAGCGCTTCCGGAAAAAGAGGGTACTTTGAGCTTACTGTTTAAATCATTTTCCATCATATCAAGGGGCATGATAGGAAGCCCTTCTTGTTCCAGATCCCGCTTGTTGTACTGAAGCACCAACGGCACTTTGAAAATGCTTTTTCCTTCCTCCTTCAAGTTGTCCTGAAGGTCCTTGAGTGACAGTAAGTTGGCTTTTCTGCGGATTTCCAGTGAATCCGCCACGAAGACCAGACCATCCACCCCCTTGAGGACCATCTTGCGGGTGGAGGCGTACTTGGGCTGGCCCGGGACGGTGAAGATCTGCATTTTGACGTCACACCCCCTCACTTTGCCAAGGCCAAGCGGTAAGAAGTCAAAGAAGAGGGTCCTGTCTCCCTTAGTGTTTATACTCACCATTTCACCGGTGGTGTACTTCCGGCCGGCCCTGTAGATGTATTTCAGGTTGGTGGTTTTACCCCCCCGGCCCGGTCCGTAGAAGACTATTTTGCACTCTATGCTTCGTTTCTGTGCATTGAAAATGGCCATGAATTCCGCCCGTAATCTTCTTTTGCGGGGCCCTGATCAGCGTTATCCGCTCCCGGTCTTTTTTACAGCGCAGAGGTTATGGCGCCGGGACAAAACCATAAACATGACCTTGTGTCCTGTGAGAGCCTCTAAGGGGTAAGGCACTGAACACGAAGCTTATTCATATTAGATTAAACCAAATGATTAGAATATCAACGGCATTTTATTTTTCAAACGATTTTCAAATCCCGCCGGGTCACAAGGCGGTATTGATAAGACACCTTTATGACGAACTTTTGTCGCTATTTGTCGATGTTGCGTTTTTATTAACCGTGAGCAGAGCTGAAAGCGCAGGCGGATGCCCGGGGATGGAACGGGAATGAAAAACAGGCTTGTTTCGAACCCCGTACTGCCTTAAGGTGGATCCTGTTCGAGAAGGTTTAAGGGATTCAGCCGAATGAGAATGAAGAAGATGGACTTTGGTCTTGTCTTTGGGTAGGTTTTGTCTGCGATGTTAATCTGAGGGTATTTGATCCCCTTACCTTAAAACGGAGGATGTGCTCATGCCGATAGCGGAACGGATGAAGGGTATGGTGAAAGGTTCTTCCATGATTCGAAAGATGTTTGAGGAAGGAGCTAAACTCAAGGCGAAACATGGAGCCGAAAAGGTGTTCGACTTTTCCCTCGGCAATCCCGACGTCCCTCCACCTGGTGAATTCAAGCAGGCCCTGTTGGACGTGATTCAGGACCCATCCACAAGTCATGGCTACATGCCGAGCCAGGGCTATCCCCATGTCAGACAGGTGGTGTCGGGCTTCATCAGGGAGGAGTACGGAACAGACATACCTCCTGAGATGATCGTCATGACGGCAGGCGCTGCAGGCGCTCTTAACGATTCACTTACAGCTCTCATTAATCCGGGAGAAGAGATCCTGGTTCTTTCTCCATACTTCGTAGGGTATAACCAGTATGCATTTCAGGCCCATGCGGTTATCAAGACCGCAGAAACCGACACGCGATTCCGTCCTGACTTCAACGCACTTGAAAGGGCCGTTACGGATAAGACCCGGGTCGTGCTCATCAACTCGCCCAACAATCCCACCGGCGTGGTATATACAGCGGAAGAGCTCAAACAATTGAGTGATCTTCTGGAGGAGGCTGGACGCAAATTTGGAAAGCGGATATACCTTATTTCCGACGAGCCCTACAGGAGGATCGCCTATGATGTAGAATTACCGTCCATATTTCATGCCTATCCACATTCTATCCTGGTAACCTCCTTCTCCAAGGAGCTCTCGCTGGCCGGGGAGCGTATAGGCTACCTCGCGGTCAATCCCGAAGCCGAGGACGCAGATCTTATCGCAGCCGCGGCGGCTGTATCGAACACAATGCTCTATGTTAACGCGCCCAGCCTTTTCCAGTTGGCAGTGGCAAAGGTTATGGGAATGACCGTGGACATATCCATCTACCGAAGGCGCCGTGATGCGCTGTGCGATGGGCTGAGAAAGGCGGGCTACGACTTTGTGGAACCTGAAGGAGCGTTTTATCTGTTTCCAAAGACGCCCATTGCCGATGACGTGGAGTTCTGCAACTATCTGATGGATGAACTCATTCTCGCGGTGCCCGGGAGCGGTTTCGGAAGAAGCGGTTATTTCCGAATTTCCTATGCAGTGCCCGACCAAGCCATATCAGGGGCTATGGATGGCTTCAAGAAAGCCATTGACAGGGTATCCTGAGCCCTCAGGAAATTAACGTGAAAACGGTTGGAAGACTCATCTTCTGCGTTTTCTCTGTTCCAGCCGCAGGGCAAGGCCCGACAGGAGGGTGGCTGCGGCAATGATCCATGCTGCTGTTGAATAGACCCCGGATAGACCTGAAACCAGAGCAAAGGCCGGAGCTTCGGCCACATCGCTCACGCCGGACGTCACGGCGGCTCTCAGCACCCAGGCTGTGAAAGCGGCGCCTGCCAGAGGGATTCCGGTGGTGTGCCCCAGGGTTCGTGAGAGAGTCATCAATCCGGAGGCCAGCCCCAGCCGGTTTCGAGGAACCGCTCCCATAATGGCGCTGTTGTTGGGTGACTGGAACAGTCCCATTCCTACACCGAGAGGGATTAGTCGCAAAGCAATGCCGAACGACCCCACGTCCTGGTCGAGGCCGCTGACTCGAAGACAGCCCCATATGCAGACCATCAATCCCACCGCTGACACACCCCTGGCCCCGAACCGGTCTGAGAGATAACCTGCAAAGGGAGCCGCTAAACCCATGCTCAATGGTAAGATCATCATCATGAGGCCCACCATTTCCGGCCTGAAATCCTTTACTTTTTCCAGGTAGAACGGCAGTATGAAAGACGCTGCCACAACTATGAAGACAAGCCAGCCCATCAAGAGGTTGATGCTGAAAAGGGCGTTTTTGAAAAGCTCCAGGTCCACCATTGGCGAAGCCGTCCGCCTCTCTACAACAATGAAGGATGCGAGCAAAACTGCGGCCGTCAAAAGGAGGCTTATGCTGACTGCATCACCGAAGCCTTGCCTCTGGCCCATGGTCATCCCAAGGGCATAAGCCCCCATGAGTAGAAGAACCAAAAGGGCGCCCGGGAAATCGAAGCTTCCGTTATGATCTCCGTGCCGTTCCAATGAAGGGACATATCGCAGGGTTGCCCAGACCGCCAGGACCCCGATGGGGATGTTTATTAGAAAGACGCTTCGCCATCCAAGCGTCCCTATCAGGAGGCCTCCCAAGGCCGGACCCATGGCAAGACCCACAGAGACAGTGCTGCCTATGATTCCCATGGCCTTGCCCCTTTCCGAGGATGGAAAGGCCGCTGTTACAATGGCGGCGCCCAAAGCCTGCGTAATCGCCGCTCCCAGACCCTGAAGCATGCGAAATCCTATAAGCCAGTAGATTCCTGGAGACAAACCACACAACAAGGAGCCCAGGGTAAACAGCCACAGGCCGCCTGCAAAAAGAGAACGGTTCCCCAGAATGTCCCCCAGGCGCGCCATTGAAAGTGTCATGGATGTCACAACCAGCACATAGCCCAGGATCACCCACTGAATGGTGGCGAAGTCTGTGTTGAGATCAAAGACAAGGGTTGGCAGGGACACGTTTACAATGGTGACGTCCAGGGTGGCCATGAAAATGCTCAGCCCTACCGCCGCCATAACGCCCCATTTATCAGCGCGTCTCGTTTCGGTCAAGGCATGGCCTTGATGGGGTCTTGTGCGTGTGGTCTTTAGCATAAAGTTTAAGGGCCTTATATAGGCTCTTCCGCCAATGGGCCAGCCTTTTTTCCCCGGTCGGCATGTTTACTTGAATCTCCCTGCCCGAGCCTCTATTCTTCCCGGTCAAAACCGAGTGTTCATTGATTTTGCTTATCAGCTTGTGCCCACCCTGAAAGGGCTTTTTGGGCGCTGGGGCGGCCGCCCCGGAAAGGAGAAGCGAGCATGCGAAGAAACCAGTGCAGGGTTCAGGATCAGGCGGAAATAAAGCGTATCCTTGCATCAACCAACATCGGCCGAATGGCCACGGTGGGGGCCGATGGTTACCCCTATATCACACCCGTGAATTTTGTTTTTTTTCAAGGTCGTATTTATTTTCACTGCGCTCCAACAGGAGAAAAGCTGGACAACATCAAAAGGCATTCGAGGGTCTGTTTTGAGGTGGACGTCCCTCTGGCTTATCTGGATATGGGGTTTGATCCGGCGCGCCCCATCTGCCGGCTGCATCAGTTCTACCACTGTGTAATAGTTCGGGGGACAGCTTCTCTTGTGGAGGATCTTTCCCTTAAGCTGGATGCACTTAACGCCCTTGTCAAAAAACACGAACCGGCTGCCGGGCTTGTTCCATTGAAGGAAGACACTCCTCAAGTGCATGCGTGTGAGGTGGTGGAGATAAGGCCTGAAAACGTGACCGCCAAGAGCGATCTCGCCCAGGGAAAAGGGAAAGAAGTTCAGATGCGGATAGCTCGCTACTTATCCCATCGTGGCCTTCCCGGTGACGCGGAGACAGTGGAGGCAATGGATTTGGTTTTGGAACCTTGAGGTTCTGTCGGCATAAAAGTTGCTTATGACCAATAACAAATAGTCTTTGAGCATGGGTTTTACCGTTTAGATCGTCAGGTCTTTAAGTAACTGAGAACAAAGGAGATTTAATCATGAGCAAGTTGCTATGGGAACCCTCCGAAACGAGGATCAAGGAAAGTCAGATGTACAGGTTCATGAATTTCGTGAACCACAAAGAGAACCGTGATTTTTCCGATTATGAATCGCTTTATCAATGGTCAGTGGACAGCATTCCGGATTTCTGGAGAGCAGTCTGGGAATTTGCCGATATCAAGGCTTCCCAGCAATACCGGGAGGTCGTGGATGACCCGAAAAAAATGCCGGGCGCCCGGTGGTTTTCCGGGGCTCGTCTCAGTTTTGCTGAGAATCTTTTGAGATACCGTGACGATCATCTTGCCATAGTGTTTCAAGGAGAAGATCGTGAAGTCAGAGAGATGTCCTATGCGCAACTCTACGAGGAGGTCGCCCGCGTGGCCTTGCCCCTGCGAGAGATGGGGATCAAAGCCGGTGACAGAGTGGTGGGTTTCATGCCCAATATGCCTGAGGCCATAATTGCCATGCTTGCAGCAACAAGTTGCGGCGCCACGTGGTCGTCATGTTCACCTGATTTCGGCATAAAGGGAGTGCTTGACCGATTCGGTCAGATCAAACCGAGGGTCCTTTTTACCGCAAACGGGTACTGGTTCAAAGGCAAGAACCTGGATTCCCTGGCCCGCATTTCCGATATCCTCAAGGATCTCCCCAGCATAGAAAAGGTGGTTGTTGTTCCATACACCGAAAGCGAACCCGATATAGGGGGAATATCTACCGCTGTTCATTACAAGGATTTTAAGGCTTCAGGTACCGGCCTGAACATTGATTTCGAACAGCTCCCGTTCATGCACCCTCACTATATCATGTATTCCTCAGGCACCACCGGGCTTCCCAAGTGCATGGTGCAGAGTGCAGGAGGCGTGCTGCTGAACCAGATCAAGGAACTTGTTCTCCACACAGACCTAAAGCGTGAGGATGTGATCTTCTATTTTACAACCTGCGGTTGGATGATGTGGAACTGGCTCACTTGTTCCCTTTCGGCCGGGGCGACCATTCTGCTTTACGATGGAAATCCGTTCCATCCTGACCCTGGCGCGCTGTGGAAGATGGCCCAGGATAGGAAAATGACGATCTTTGGAACCAGTGCGGGATACCTTTCAGCCCTCCAGAACGCCGGTGTCAAGCCCAAAGAGCAATACGACCTCTCTTCGCTTAAGGCGGTTCTTTCCACCGGCTCTCCTCTGTCTATCGAAGGATTTGAGTTCGTATACAGGGAAGTAAAGGAAGACATTCAACTGGCATCCATCTCAGGCGGCTCGGACATAAACGGCTGTTTTGCCGGAGGTAATCCAATGGGGCCGGTTTATGCCGGGGAATTGCAGTGCCGCTGCCTGGGTATGGCGGTGGAGGCGTTCGACGAAAACGGCAAGCCGGTCAGAAACCGCCAGGGGGAGCTGGTGTGTACAGCCGCTGCTCCGTCCATGCCGATATACTTCTGGGACGACGAAAGCGGTGAAAAATATCGTGATGCCTATTTTGATGTCTACCCCGGAATCTGGCGACATGGTGATTTCATCGAAATCAATGACAGGGGCGGAGTTGTGATTTACGGGAGGTCCGACGCCACGTTGAATCCCGGCGGTGTGCGTATCGGAACCGCTGAGATCTACCGCCAGGTTGATGCAATCCCCGGGATAGAGGACAGCCTCGTAGTCGGTCAGAACTGGAAAAACGATGTCAGAGTTGTACTTTTCGTCAAACCGGCGGAGGGTAATGAACTTACAGATGAACTGAAAAATAGGATAAGGTCGACTCTAAGAGCAAATGCTTCACCAAGACACGTACCTGCCAAGATCATCAGTGTCCCGGCCATTCCATATACTCTCAACATGAAAAAGGTAGAATTAGCTGTGAAAAAAATCATCGAGGGACAGCCTGTTCTCAATAAGGATGCTCTTAGCAACCCGGAGGCATTAGATTTCTACCAAGATATAGAAGAGCTGAGGCAGGATTGAACTCCCTGGTATTTGCGGGAAACAAGTATCAATCCCACCATGTCACACCCAGCCGCCTGAGCAAGGGATGTCTTCACAAGAGAGCGTAGCCAAGCCGATACACTGTTGTTGTTTTTATACGGTTTTTGACTTTGCGGGCAGCCGTTGGCAGTTCCGGGTCACCATATTAAGGTCAGTGTTCCAGGAAAAAAGGTGCTTTGGAATTTCGAAAAGGAGGATAGTCATGGATTTGAGAGAACCTAAGATTGAAAAAGATCAGATATTGATTTTGGAAGACGATCATTTCAACGCCGGAAATGTGTGCATAGTAACCGGGTGTGGGTCAGGTATCGGCAGAGCAACCGCCATTGCAGCCTCGGCCAACAATCTTATTGCCGTCGGGTTGGACATCAACGATGAAGAAGGGGAAAAAACCAGAGAAATGGCCCTGGAACTGGGCGGGCAAATGGTGTTTTATAATGTTGATCTCACGGATGACGAGGCGTTGAAGAAAACAGTTTCCGATGCGGCCGGCCTGGGACAAATAAAATTCCTGGCCAACATAGCAGGGATTCAGCATATCGATGCTGTCGAAAACTTCCCCATGGAAAAATATGACTTTATGCAGAGGCTGATGCTCCGGGCGCCTTTTCTCCTTTCAAAATTGACAATACCCCATATGAAAAGGAGCTCGGACGGCACAGGCGTAATCGGTCAAATGGCTTCGGTGCATGCGCATATCTGTACATTGAATAAGCCTGTTTATAACATAACCAAATTCGGTCTCAGGGCTCTGGCACAATCAATTTCCGCCGAAAGTAACGGCATTATTAGATCCTTTACAGTGAGCACGGGCTTTGTAAAAACAGCACTGGCGCTCAATCAGATTCCTGCCCAGGCAAAGCAGAGAGGTATTTCGGAAGATGAAGTGGTGAAAGACGTGATGATGGGCAGGTCGCGCATCAAGGAGATGATGTCTCCCATAGAGTCTGCCAATCTGTTTGTTTTCGGGTTTTCACGTTTTGCAAAATACCTGGTAGGAGGAGATTTGCTTTTTGATGGCGGCATGGTATTGACATACTAAAAAAGCTTCTTCCAATGCGCGCTTATGCGCGCTTAGGAAGAAGATGCCGGAAATTTAGGAGAGGTTTTATACTAGACCTGCCATTTTAGGAGCAAAAGTAATGATTGAAGGGAACAGGCAAAGAAGCATTATGCCGATTAGCATAAGCGCTAAGAATGGCACTACCCCTCTGTATATGTGGGCCAGAGTCACTTCAGGCGGGGCAATGCCTTTCAGGTAAAAAATCGTGTAGGCGAATGGCGGTGTTAGAAAAGAGGTCTGTAATACAACTATATTCATCATAGCAAACCAGATGGGATCAAAACCAAGCTTTGCGGCAATGGGAGTGAACAGGGGCACGACGATCATGACAATGCCGATCCAGTCCAGGAAGGCGCCCATGATGATGATTACCAGCCACATTGAGATCAAAATTCCCCACTTACCGAAAGGCAGGCCCAAGACCAGGGCTTCAACCACCCGGCCGCAACCCAGCCGCATAAACACGCTGGTAAAAAAGGAAGCGCCGATAACCACCATATAGACCATGGCGGATGTCTTCATGGTGCGTATGGCGGCATCCTTTAATATGCCCAAGTTCAAGGCCTTATAACAAACAGCAAGGATTACGGCCGCAAACGCGCCGATGGCGGCGGCCTCGGTGGGGGCGGCCAGCCCGAAAAAAATGGAGCCCAGAACTGCAAGGACCAGCAGACACACCGGAACCACCGAAGTTGAAAACATCTTAAGTTTTTCGAACAGGGAGACCTTTATTTCATCGGGTGAGATCGAGGGTCCCATTGAGGGAGTGATGAAGCAGCGAATGCCGATGAACGTCACATACAGGCCCGCCAGTAAAAGGCCGGGAATGAACGCGCCTATGAGCAGCGCGCCCACGGAAACATTGGCTATGGGGGCGTAAACGAGAATCAGGATGCTGGGGGGGATGAGGATACCCAGGGCGCCTCCTGAACAGATGGAACCGCAGGCCAAGGGTTTGTCATAACCGTATTTGAGCATGGCCGGCAATGCCATGATACCCATGGTTACAACCGTAGCCCCGACCACGCCGGTTGCGGCGGCAAATATGGTACAGGATAATACTGTTGCAATGGCCAGACCACCCTTCAATTTCCCCAACAAAACAAACATGGCATCGTAAAGCCTAGTTGCAATGCCCGATCTCTCAATAATAATGCCCATAAATACAAATAAAGGAATAGCAATAAGAATATAGTCAGATAATACAACAAAGATTCTGAGCATGAAGATATTTGCAACCTGGGGCCCGATAAAAATAAAACCGAATATTGTTGCGACCCCGGCTAGTGAAAAACCGATTGGAAACCCCAACATCACAACAGTGATAAGCGAGGCTAACATCAGGAGAGTAATTATTTCTACGCTCATAGGGATTCATCTCCTGTAAGGAGGACGCGCACTTCTTTGATAAATTCAACCACCCCCTGTAAAAGCAATAATAGGACCCCGGCACAAATCCAGGTCTTATACGGATAAATGGGTGGCATATAACCTGTCATGGATCTTTCCTTGAGGGCCCACGAACTTTGCAAATGTGGCAGCATCACTCTGAAGATATTGAACCAACAGAAGAAGAAGAGGAAAAGAATAAATAAGACATGAATAGCAGCCGTTACCCTGCGCGGTAGTATTGATGAAATAAGATCTACGGCCACATGTCCCTTTTCCTGCCAGGTATATGCCATGCCAAGAATCAATATCAGGCTTGCTAGAAAATATGTTAAATCATAGCTCCATTGCGTTGGTGCATTAAACCCATAGCGCGACACAACTTCATAAGTCAGGGTAAGGATTAGTAAGAAGATAATGAAGGATGCGGTTTTAGCAATTATGGCTGTCGTGAAATTTATAACCTTAATCAGCAGTTTTAGGAAGGTCAATTGAGTACCCCCTTTCCCGATGTTAAGGATAAAAGGATAGGAAACATAACATGAATAAAAAAGCGTGAAGCAATGAACAATGTGCATATTTCATGGCTTTACATTGCTCATTGCTCGCGCTCTGAATCGCAGTGCACTTCGGTCATTGCATGAAGAAATCGTCAAGCTTCATTTGCGCACAGGCACCATAAAGTGCTCATAGTCTGAAAATTTAGTCCAGAATTCCTGAACAGAGTTCCAGGTTTTGGTGTAATGGGCGTTGTTTCTGGCCTTGACGTCCTGATCAATAAACTCCCAGGCCTGCTTACGAAATGCACGCTGAGCATCATCATCAACGCGTGTAAAGACTTTGCCCTGTTCCCTCCAGTAGTCAAAGGTTTCGAATCCCTTAACAATATCTTCGGACCAGCTCCATAGTGTCATGGCCATGGCCGCACTTTGAACAACAGCCTTGTAGTGATCCGGCAGGGCGTCGTATTTGGCTTTATTGAACCCCAGCTCAAAAAAGCAGGTGGGTTGGTGCATGCCGGGACCTGCAACGAATTTTGTAACTTCATGAAAACCCTGCTGACGGTTGACAATGGGGCTGCTGAACTCCAGGGCGTCCAAAATACCCCTTTCCAGAGCCGGATATAATTCAGTCCCGGGGAGCATGGTCACGGACACGCCCATTTCCTTGAGGATTTCACCCCACCATCCCGGGGTACGATACTTGAGACCGACCCAGTCTTCAAGTTTTTCAAGGGGTTTGTTGGAATGTGCCAGCAACTCGGGGTGGGTCACACCGCCGGGAATGGAATACACATTCATACCTATTTCATCGTACATTTCCTGCATCAGTTCCTTGCCGCCATACCCATAAAACCATGTCACGTGCATAAGAGGCTCTAAGTGCATTGGGATAGACGCAAAGAAAGGCGCCGAGGGATGTTTGCCCATCCAGTAGCCCGGCCAGCTGTGAAAGGCGTCGATAACACCGGTATGGGTGGCGTCAAGGACCTCCAGACCGCCCACTACCGCTCCTGAAGGCAGGACCTCGATCTTGAAATTGCCGCCGGTCATCAGTTCGACACGCTTGGCAAAATCCTCGGCCATTTCATGCAACAGCCAGCCTTGGGCCCATGTGGTCTGAAGTGTCCAATTTACTTTTGGTAAATCCGTTTCAGCCCCTTTCTTCTTGGCGTGGCTGACGCCGGCCAAGAGCAATGAGAACGCCAATACAGCTACAATTAAGGTTGGGAATAGTTTTCTCATGTCCATAAGTTTGCCTCCTTGTTTGTGTGTTTCAAGTCTCAAAAGAAAACCGGCCGCTTATTTTGTTTTTGCACAAGCAAATTTCAGACCAGGAGTTTCCACCAGTGCGGTGTCTGAACCGTCACTCCTTCCATTGGGCTGTTAAGGACCTATCACGCCGATATTTCCAAGCAAATGACCGCCTGGAACACCAAGAGTAATTTCAATGAGAGCTGATTTCCCTTGCGGCTCAACAAAAAGCTGATATATGTGTGTAGCTGAGTGAATACATGTTTCTGGATTGATACAGGAGTTTCCGTATGCCCGCACACAAGAAAAGATCTTCCGGTGCACAAGCGCTGGTTCCGAGCAAGCTGAGGGAATTGGAGCAACAATCGCAATCAGAGCAGTTGGAGATGTACCAATTGATTTTCAACTGCATATACAACGGCTGCCTGGTAACTGATTCGGAAGGTTACATAACCCATTTCAATCAGCCTTATGGTGAATTCCTTGGAATGGTTCCTGACGAACAGATAGGCAGGCATTGCACGGAGGTGATTGAGAATACGCGGATGCATCTGGTGGCCCGGACAGGCAAAGCGGAAATCAATCACAGCCACCGTATCCACGGCCAGGACATGGTGGTTCAGCGTATTCCCATAAGGAAGAACGGTAAAATCGTGGGTGTCTTCGGTCAGGTCATGTTCAAGGATGTTCGGGATGTCGGAAAGCTGGCCCACAAATTGAAACTTCTCGAGAGCAAGGTGGAATTCTATGAAAAGGAACTGATTTCCCTCCGGTCCACAAAATATACGATAGACAGCATCATAGGGGTCAGCTCCACTCTCAGAAGCCTTAAACAGGATGCTGTTCAGGCAGCCTCAACTCAGTTGCCTGTACTTATCACAGGGGAGTCCGGGACCGGCAAAGAGCTTTTTGCCCAGGCAATACATCACACCAGCCCTCGCAAGATACATCCCTTCGTTCGCATCAACTGCGCATCCATTCCCAAGGACCTGCTGGAGACCGAACTGTTCGGTTATGACAGGGGGGCTTTTACCGGGGCCAAATCAGAAGGTAAGCCAGGCAAATTTGAACTGGCCCGGCGAGGAACTGTGTTTCTTGACGAAATCGGGGATCTCCCGTTGGACATGCAGCCCAAGCTGCTTCGTGTGTTGGAGGAAAAGGAGTTCGAGCGGATCGGCGGAACCAGGCTTATCAAGGCTGATTTCAGGCTCATAGCCGCCAGCAATCAGGACCTGGAGGGGATGCTTGAGGACGGCAGGTTCAGAAAGGACCTGTTCTACAGGCTCAATGTGATCCCTTTGCATATACCCCCTTTAAGGGAACGTAAAGAAGACATCATTCCCATGGCCCGTCACATGCTCAAGCAAATCTCCAACGACGCTTCACTTTTGGAAATCGCGCTTGACGCTCAGGCGGAACGTGCCATGCTTAAGTATGACTGGCCCGGGAACGGGCGCGAGCTATCGAACGTTTTGGAGCGGATCGTTTCAACTCTTAAGGGGGATACTATCTATCTGTGCGATTTGCCTTTCTACCTCTATCGCAGCAGGAAACAACTGCCGGGAGAGGGGCGAAAGTCTCTGAAGAACATACACGATTCAGCGGAAAGAGAGGCGATCCGTTATGCATTGGAGTCCACCAACTATAACAAGGCAAAGGCCGCAGATCTTCTGGGGATACACCGAACTGCGCTTTACAAGAAGATGAGGAAATACAGCATACCTTTGGGTCCTCCATTGATATCCTAGAGACACGGCTGAGCCCTTGAGGCCCATATATGTTGAGTCGTAGGGAGTACCGTTTGAATCGCATAACAGCCCGCAATGTTCCTGGAGGGTCCCTTGTTCACGGTAAAACTCCTTTTATTGCCGGTGATCCGTGTAGGGCAAAGCGGCATCGAGCTATGCAGGGTTTTTGCTGCGGATGCACCGGTCTCATGGGGACAGAAGGCCCAGCACCTGCTGGATGTCCTGTTCGGTATGGTCCGCATTCACCTGAAAGCGAATGGTCTCATCACCCCTTGGTACCACTGGAAAGGTTAGGCCCACTGCCAGGACACCGCCCTTGAAAAGGCGCTCGACAAGACGGTTGGTCACGTCCGTATCCCGGACCATAAGGGGGACCACGGGGTGCGGTCCCGGAATGGATTCCAAGCCCAGGGCAAACAGTCCCCTGCGGAACTGCTCGGTCCTCGCCTTAAGGCGGGAGAGCCGCTCTTTTCCCTCTGGTCCATCAGCAATATCAAGAGCCTCCAAAGCCGCTGCGCAGTCCCCTACGCTTAAGGGATTAGTATAAATGTAGGTGTCGGCCTTTTGCCTCAGGGCCTCGATTACGTTGGGACCGGCGGCTGCAAAACCGCCGTTGACTCCGAAGGCCTTGCCAAAGGTCCCTATGATCACATCCGGCGACGCACCCGTAAACTCGGCCGTCCCTCGTCCGGTTTCTCCATAGGCCCCTATGCCGTGGGAGTCGTCCATAACCGTGATGACCCCGTCATTGAAGCGGTGGTTGTGTTTTTCCGCAATGTCAACAACGCGCTCCACCGGTGCGAAGTCCCCGCGCATGCTGAAAATGCCGTCAAACACGACAATAACCCGCTCAATGCCGTTGGGAACGTTCTGTACGGCCTGTTGGAGGGCCTCCATGTCGTTGTGAGGATAGATGGCCTTGTTTTCCCGTGGTACGTTTGCTATGCGCATTGCCCTTATGATGCAGTTGTGATTGAGTTCATCCCCTATCCAGTAGGTCCGTTTATTGGTGATTGCAAGGGCCACACCGCACACGGTCGTGTAGGCGGAGTTGAAGATCTTGGCGGCGGGTTTGTCCATGAAACGGGCTATCCGCTCTTCCAACCTGACATGCTGTACAAAGGTCCCGTCTATGAACCTTACGGCCCCGGGACCGGCTCCGAGTTCATCAGTGGCCTTATGTGCGGCTTCAATGACCCGTGGGTGGTTGGACAGGCTCAGGTAGCTGTTGGAGTTCATTCTCAGAAACTCGCCGTCAACCCCCTGGAGCCCGTATCGGGGCCCCCTTGGACCTTCGGGAGGAATGTAATGGACGATGACCCGCTCCGGAGCCTTGGCCCTTCCCTCGGCATGCAAGGTCAAAAGGTCTTGTTTGAGGGCTTGATCAAGCCTGTCCAGTGCCATTTTTCAAAGCTCCTTTTCTAATCTTCCACCCAGTTCAGGATTACTTTGCCCGCCCGGCCCGATCTCATCACTTCAAAAGCCTCTTCGAACTCCGTATAGTGGAATCGGTGCGTTATGACCGGGCCGATGTCCAGGCCCATGCTGACCATGACGTTCATTTTGTGCCACGTTTCAAACATGCGTCTTCCATAGATCCCCTTGAGGGTTAGTCCCTTGAAGACGATGCGGGCCCAGTCGATGGAAGTCTCCTTGGAAAGGATTCCCAAAAGTGATATGTTGGCTCCGCTTCGCACGTTTTCCAGAATGGTCCTGAGTCCGTCCGGGGTTCCGGACATCTCCAGGCCCACATCGAATCCCTCCTTCATGCCAAGGGATTTCTGAACCTCTTTCATGTTGCCTTGCCGGGCGTCCACGGCAATTGTGGCGCCCATTTTCAAGGCCAGTTCCAAACGGTATGGGATCACGTCCGTTACAACCACGTGCCTGGCACCGGCGAAGCGTGCGACGGCTGCGGACATGCAGCCGATGGGTCCTGCTCCGGTTATGAGCACGTCCTCGCCCAGAAGATCGAATGATAGGGCCGAGTGGACTGCATTGCCAAGGGGGTCAAAGCAGGCCAGCACGTCCATGGAGGCGTTCATGTCGCATCGCCAGACATTGGTCATGGGAAGGGCCAGATACTCGGCAAAGGCTCCAGGCCGGTTCACCCCCACGCCTATGGTGTTGATGCAGAGATGCCGTTGTCCTGCACGGCAATTCCGGCAGTGACCGCACACTATGTGCCCCTCTCCCGAAACCAGCTCCCCGGCCTTGAATTCAAAGGCGTCTTCCCCTGTTGCCCGGACACTCCCGACGAACTCGTGACCGATATGCATGGGGACAGGTATGGTCTGCCGGGCCCATTCATCCCAATTGTATATGTGGAGATCCGTTCCGCAGATGGCCGTTTTGTGAATACGAATCAGGACCTCGTTGGAGCGGATGGCCGGGATCGGCACTTCCAGGAGTCTAAGACCGGGCACAGGCTCGGATTTTACCAGTGCTTTCATGGCGGCCAGTGGGCTTCTTTTCATCATGAGATTGGTAATCGGCAGCGATTCAACGGTACCTGGCTATGTCCTCCTCGGTGATTCCCAGGCAGTAAAGGATGTTGAGCATGTGGTCGCTGCTGAAGACACCGTCGGCGGAAAGGTCTTCAGCCCCGGGCCTGCAGGCTATGGAAAGGCCTACATCCTTCATGAAGCGGGAGCGCACGGAGCCGTCTCCCACTGCCACCACCTGCTCCCGGTTGATGCCTTCCATGCTCATTATGAACTCCAGAATCTCGTTCTTCGTGGTTCCTGTCAATACAGGTTTTTCCAGGAATCCTGTGGCGTTTCCCTCTTCATTTTTCCTGAGTGTATTACAGAAAGCATAGTCTACTCCTTCGGCCTCGTAGATCCATTTCAGGAAAGAGTCAAAACCTGTAGAAAGCAACGCCACCTTATACCCCATGGCCTTCAAAATGGGAAGCAGCTCCCGGGCCCCCTCGTGCAGCTTGAGTTCCCGCCCCGTATCCTCGAGGTCCGACATGGGAATGCCCCGGAAGGCCTGAACATTATCCACCAAAGCCTGGGCCCACCCTCCAGGACCTTCCTTGCCGATGGGACTCGTAAGGCGGCCTATAGGTATGAGTAATCCGTTGACGGCGTCCAGAAACCTATGAACGGAGGCTTCCTCCAAAAGACAGGATTCAACGTCGAACACCACTATTCTCTTGGCCTGCCTATAGGCGCTCTCACTCTGAATAATCACACTCTGATCCATGCGTGAGCAGCACTCTTTGAGTGCTGCCTTCACATGATCGCGTGTTTCGGCAAGGGACGCGGGACTCTCCGGGCTTATGTGTTGTAAGGCGACGACCATTTCCATGGAGAAGAAAGGCCCGCGGGCGATCATTCGACAGTTCTCGATGTTTGCATTGTAACCGTGCAAGAGCGACGATATCTCGGCTATGATCCCGGGGCGGTCCATGCCGACAATGGTCATTAGCAGATGATCACCGGCTTTGAAAGCAGGGGCATCATCGCCGCCTGAAGGCTTGACTATGATGTTCAGGCCGGTCTCTTCTTCAATGTGTTTCAGCGACTCCTGAATCGCCTCCGGTGTTCGGTCCGAGGCGGTGAAGTCCATGACCAGAAAGATGGAAAAGATTCCCCTTCGGCATGTCTCCTCAACGTCCAGGATATTTCCCTTCAACTCAAGCACTCTATTGGTGATCTTGGAAACAAGGCCGGGCGAATCAGGGCCCATGGCCCACAGGCTCATGATGTGTTCGGGATCGGGCATGCCAATACTCCCTCTTATGATCTTCGGTTCTTATCTTTCCGCCTGTCGCAAAACACAAATATCTCCTCTCCATAGTAGCGGCCGTTTATGACCTGACCGGGGCCGAAACGGCGAAGCTCCTTTTCTTGGAGAAAGGCGGTAAAGCGTTGGTTTATCTCTTCGGGTGAAACGTTTTCTCGAAACCATCTAATGGGAACGTTCACGTTGACCGGTCGGGCCCCCACGAGGTGACGAGTTGCCTTGGGCACGAATACCTTTCCGCTGCCCGCCGCCTCTATCACCATATGTTTTGTAATGTGCGGCGTCCAGAGGACGAGCGTGTTTTCCGGCAGATTTTCACCGCACATTCCACCCACCAGGGTTTGACAAGGCACGTACTCCAGGGATGCTCCCTCGCGGACCAACCGCCTCTGGATGTATTCCAGTGTCTTGTAAGCGGTGATTCCGTCACAAACCCTCTCAAAGGGAAAACTCATAACAGCCAGTTCTTCACCGTGTTCCACGCCCATGATCAGTGGATCAGCCTCGAGTCTGGATGCCAGCTTGGGACGGTCCGGTATGGGTTCCAGTCTTCCTCCCATGTCTTCTGCAGCAAGGCGAAGTCTTTCCAGCCGTGACACGCCTTTCAAGACCCGGAACCAGTATCGAAGCCCCACGTGCTCACTGAAATAGTCTATCCTGCATACAGGTATATACCGGAACCCCAGGCGTTTAAACACGAAAGTACGGTGGTTTCCATCCAGGACAATGTTATTCCGTTCAACGATGATGGGATTCTGGAGGAGGGCCCAGTCTTTCAATTGCAGTGAAAGGGGTTCGGCCACGTGCGGCAGGGTCTCTTCGTGTTCCCTCAGGGTCTCCACCTGGACCACTTCCAGGTTCAGTGTCAGTGCACCGGACTGGATGGAATACATGGCTTCCTTTACCCCCGGCGGCCTTGCTTCCCAAAAACTCTTCAGACAAGGTCGTGCAGCTTTTCCACCAGTGAATCCAATTCATCTTTTCGAAAACAGTAAAGAAGATCAATGTATTCACTGCGCAACTCTTTCACCCGGTCCCGAACGCCGGAATGATTCTTCAACACGTCCCGGATGAGCCCGGCAAGCTCTTGAAAGGCCGATTCGTCCATACCGAAGCGCGTCATCTCTGCCACACCCATTCTAAGGGCCCCTGACGCAGTGAATCCTTCCTCATCAGGCGTAGCCTGGTAGTTACATATGATGTTGCTATCCTCAAGTTTCGAGGCCGCCTCCGGCCCTCGGCCGTATCCCACCTTGATCACCACCTGGTGGGTTTCCGTAAAACCCTGGTCAGGATCGCCTGCCACATGGAGTCCGCAGTCGCTCAAGGCCCGGGCAAAGGCCTTGGCGTTGGAGATAACTTTGGGCTGGTATTCATCTTTGAAACCGTTCATCTCCAAGGCCGCCATTAGAAGCCCCAGAAGGGTGCCGGGATGATGGTTGGACACGGATCCGGGAAAAGTGCGGTTGACAACCGATTCCCATAGGGTGTATTTCTCGTCCTCCTCGCTGAAACGGGTCCCTGCAATGCCCCTTTGGGTTCCAAAGAAGGTCTTGTGAGTGGAGCCGGTTACTATGTCCGCACCCTCGCGGAAGGGTTCCTGAAAATGTGGGCCCACGAGGCCCAGCACGTGGGCCATGTCGTACATCACCACCGCGTTGATGCCGGTCTCGTCGATGAACTCCCTTACAGCTTCCACCGGCTCGCGGCACAGGACCATGCTCTTGCCGAAGATGATGAGCCTGGGTTGCACTTCCTCGATGCGTTTCAGGGTTGCCGGAACATCAACTTTAAAGGGATTGTGTTCCATCACCGGAAAAGGTACGACAGCGGGACGCTCGCTCCTGGAGTCCCTGGCCACGAAATCCCTGAGCGCCCCCATGGGCTGTGAACTCAGGTGCCCGCCTTTTGATATGTGGTGGTTCATTACCGGCGCGATTCGCCGGGGTTCACGTCTGGGGTCGTCCCGGTTAAGATACTGCATCATTGCGCTGAAAACGGCTGTGTTGGCCATTTGCCCGCTTATCAGTCGTGTTTCAACCTCGCTGCAACCAAGATAGGAGGCCAGTTCATTTTCCAGGAGCTGTTCCACTCGTGCTATGAAATCAGTGCCCTGATAATAGAAAACGTCCGTGTCGTAAAAGGCTCTGACCTTGCGGTGCTCGGCATATCGAAAGGAAGGATCCATAATGGAGAGAAGCCGCACCATGGGCGAGGCCGTCATCTCTGACGGGATCAGGTTGATGCATTCCCTCTGACGCCACACAGTGTTCTCGATTGCCTCCTCCAGCAGTTTCCGCACTGCGGCAGGGGCGGGGTTATGTGGGGCCGGAGCCGCTCCCGCCACAATGGGTCTTGCATAGGGGGGCGCGTCACTTCGAAGGTGATAGGGGACGGTCACGGCTTCGACCGAGCGCCCCCTCACCTCTATGGAGAGGTCCTCATTGTCCATGATGCGGGAGTCGATATAGGCAAGGCAAAGGGCCCTTAGAGCGTGCTGTTCCAGCCGGGTTGATTCCAGGCCTTCTCCTTCCACCTTCCAGTAAGGGACCATTGTGCCGCTCGTAACATAGCCCGCATGTTTACCGTTTTGGAACACCTGC
Source organism: uncultured Desulfobacterales bacterium (assembly GCA_964413125.1). Lineage (GTDB taxonomy): Bacteria > Desulfobacterota > DSM-4660 > Desulfatiglandales > HGW-15 > JAIPEI01. The sequence goes on along the minus strand of CAYPSZ010000137.1, from coordinate 8,848 downwards.
GCCCCTTCCCGGGCCACTCCGCGGCCCCTGACGGCTACGGGCCGGATCAGACGTGGAAGGTCTTCTATCATTGAGTAGTCCCTTGCAAGAATCCGTGATCGCGCTTCGAACTGGCGACCAAGGGCTTTCCGTCCGACAAAGTCACCTTTGAGCGGGCTGAAGCTCACTGCGAAACGGGCCATCGGACATGCCATTATGGGAATTTCATTGCCTTCCGGATCCTTGCCCAGTTCATGCCCGTATAAAGGAAGCCCGGCCTCGAGCCTGAGGGTGTCACGGGCTCCCAGACCCACGGGAGATGCTCCCTTCTTCAGGATCAGGTCCCATACGACCGGGGCCTCTTCTGAAGGTAGGAAGAGCTCAAAGCAGATAGGCTCCCCGGTATAACCTGTTCTTGCCGCCTGAACAGGCTTTCCCTGAATAGTCAAAAGGCCCACTGCGTTTCGAATGGGCTCGGGAAGCCGTCCTTCATCAGCCAACGAGGACAGAATCTCCTTGGATAAGGGGCCCTGGAGCGCCAGCATGGCTGTTTCATGGGTCATGTCGGTAATTTTCACATTAGGGAAGGCTTCCGCAGCCTGAAGAAGATGTTTCCAAGCCTTGTCTCGATTTGCGGCGTTCACCACCAGCACGTATTCATGTTCTTGGAAACGGTAGAGATATGCGTCGTCCAGGGCTCCGCCGAACTCATTGGGAATGAAGGTGTATTGGGCTCCTGTATCCCTGCCGTCCAGGGCCTCCGCATTGTTGGTAAGGACATGTTGCAAAAAGGATATCCTGTCCCGCCCGCGAAGCAAGAACCTTCCCATATGTGAGACGTCGAATAAGCCGGCGGTCCTGCGCGTCATAAGATGCTCCTTCACAATGCCTGCCGGATAAGCTATGGGCATTTCCCAACCGCTGAAATCGGTCATGGTTGCGCCTAGAGATACATGCCGGTCGTATAACGGAGTTCGAGTGGATGCGGTCATGAGTCTAACTCCCCTGTTAATAAAAATCAAAGCGCCCGGTCGCGTGCGTGTCCGGAAGATACAAGTTCTATTATATATTCGTATCTAACATTTCAAACCGGCAATATCAAGAGAAAAAGCCATCTTGAATTGACTGTTTCTGCAAAAAATAAAATAGTTATTGACATTTTGATCAAAAAGCCATATTTGTTCACTTATGCTGTTTTTTTGTAAATAAGCAGGGTTTTGCGGGAGATGATTTGGCGAGGTTCAGGCATGAAGATAGATGAGACCAGCATCGCTCTCATCAAGCACTTGAGGGAGGGAAGGAAGTCCTTTCGCAGCATAGCAGACGAGATAGGCGTTTCCGAGAACACTGTTCGGAGTCGAGCCGCCGCCTTGCAAGAGGAAGGACTGCTTAACATATCCGGGCTCGTGGACCCCGAAGGACTGCCCGGTCACAGGGTGGTGTTCATTGGTGTTAAGCTCGGCACCATGGAACTGGTGAGGAAAGGGGAGGAATTCAGCCGCTTGAAGGGGGTGATTTCCGTCTGCGTGGTAACCGGACGGTATGATCTGATTCTGCAAGTCCTGCTCAATGAAGACTTCAGCCTGCTGGAGTTCTATACCCAGGAGGTCAGCCGAATTCAAGATGTCCAGTCGGTGGAGACCTTCGTGGTTTACAAGGGATACAATGTGAGGGTTCCTTATGTTCTCTGAGAGAATCCAAAATCAATGGGTGAGATGAAGGTTGGGGGCAAAGGTGATAGTGTATAAGGGATCCGTAAGAGCTTCGCTCTCGTTCTAAAAGCATTATTAAAAGGAGAGTAATATTATGAAAGAGATACACGAACTTGTTCTTCCCGAAGATCTCCGCTACAATGAAAGTCACGAGTGGGTCAGGATAGAAGGAGATAAAGCCCGCATAGGGATCAGCGATTATGCTCAGAACCAGCTTGGCGACATAGTGTTCGTGGAACTCCCGGAAGTGGGGGACCATATCGAGAAGGGCCGGGAGTTCGGGACCGTGGAATCGGTGAAGGCCGTGGCGGAGATTTACGCACCTGTGGCGGGTGAGGTGACAGCGGTCAATGAGGAACTGGCAGAGGCCCCTGAATTGGTGAACAAGGACCCCTACGGCCGTGGTTGGATGGTAGAGCTTTCTTCCGAGGACGGGATCGAAGATCTGCTGAGCCCTAATGATTACATGGATCGACTGAAAGGACTGGAGTGAGGCATGCGCTACCTTCCCCACACACCTGAAGAGATCACCTCCATGCTGGCCCGGGTGGGGGTGGAGTCCATGGAAGACCTTTTCCGATCGGTGCCTGCCGAGTGCCGGCGGGAAAGAGATATGGATTTGCCTGCGGCCATGACCGAATGGGAACTCTCCAGGCATGCAGCCGAATTGGCCGGCGCCAACACATCCGCAGCCGGATGCCTGTCGTTCGCCGGGGCCGGGAGTTACGAGCACCATGTTCCGGCCGCGGTTCGGGCCATGCTGAGCCGCTCCGAGTTTTATACGGCCTACACGCCATACCAGCCGGAGATGACCCAGGGGACCCTTCAGGCCGTATACGAGTTCCAGACACTGATAAGCCGGCTCCTGGGCATGGATGTTGCCAACGCCTCCCTTTATGACGGTGCGTCCTCCCTGGCTGAAGCCGTCATGATGGCCATCAGGGTGACCAGGAAGAAGCGTGTGGCCATTTCCAGGGCGGTCCATCCCTTTTATCGGCATGTGATGGGCACCTACTTGAAGCCCACGGGATATGAAGTGTTGGAAATCCCTTTCCTCGAAAACGGCGCCACGGACCTCTCCTTCCTGGATGACTTGGAGGACCTCGCGGCCGTGGTGGTCCAGTCTCCAAATTTTTTCGGGTGTATTGAGGACTTGGGAGAGGCCGCGGAAAGGGTTCACAAGAAAGGCGGGCTCCTTGTGGCCTCTTTTTCCGAGCCCCTTGCATTCGGGTTGTTACGGTCTCCTGGTAGTCTGGGCGCCGACATCGCATGCGGGGAAGGCCAGAGCTTCGGCATACCGCAGTCCTTCGGCGGGCCGTTGTTGGGTCTTTTTGCAACCCGCCAAAAGTATGTCAGGAGCGTTCCGGGCCGCCTGGTGGGAAAGACGGTGGACCAGGAAGGCCGGAGAGGTTTCGTTCTCACACTTGCAACCCGGGAGCAGCACATCCGAAGGGAAAAGGCCACATCCAACATCTGCACGAACAACAGCCTCTGCGCCCTGGCCGCAGTGGTTTATCTGGCATGCCTGGGAGGGACGGGGATCAGGGAACTGGCCCGTCTGAACTTCGATAAGGCCCGGTATCTTGAAGGCCGCCTGAAAGAGGCGGGTTTTGGTGCGGCCTTTGAAACCCCCTTTTTCAATGAATTCGTGGTTCGAGTGCCCGAAGGGTTCAGGCGTACCCATGACCGCCTGCTCAAAAGTGGAATCGTCGCCGGTATTGACCTTTCCCGGTGGTACCCTGAGCTTGATCACCATTACCTTTTTTGTGTGACCGAGACCAAATCAGCAGACGACATGGACAGACTGGTGAGGGAGATGACGTCATGAGGGATATTACAGGCACCACCGGGCTTGTTCTTAATGAGCCGCTGCTCTGGGAAAAAGGAGTAAAGGGCAGGCAGGGTTTTTCCCTGCCCGTGCGGGATGTAAATCCGGCGCCTATTGCTGAGGCCCTTGTGGGAGAGGCCCCGGATTTCCCAGACCTGAGCGAATTGGATGTGGTCCGCCACTTCACCAGGCTCTCCCAGTGGAATTTCGGCGTGGACACCGGCATGTACCCTCTGGGGTCGTGCACCATGAAGTACAACCCCAAGATCAACGAATATCTGGCTACCCTGGAGGGGTTTTCCGGGGCCCACCCGCTCCTGCCTGCGGATTACTGCCAGGGAAGCCTTCGTCTTATGCACGACCTTGAGATTATGCTTGCCGAGATAACCGGTATGGACGCGGTGTGCCTGCAGCCTGCAGCCGGAGCCCAGGGTGAGTTGACGGGTATGCTTATGATTCACGCCTTTCATGAAAACCGCGGGTCCAAGCGAACAAAAATCATCGTGCCGGATACGGCCCACGGAACCAACCCTGCCAGCGCAGCCCTGTGCGGCTATAGGCCTGTGCCGGTTTCTTCAAGTGACGAGGGTGTTCTCACCGCCGCCGCCGTAGCAGAGGTAATGGATGAGGAGACTGCAGGCATCATGATCACGAACCCCAATACGCTGGGGTTGTTTGAGGAAAACATCCGTGAGATCGCAGGGATTGTTCACCGCGAAGGAGGGTTGGTCTACGGGGACGGGGCCAACATGAATGCCGTGATGGGTATGGTTGATGCGTCGCGGGCCGGGGTGGACATCCTTCACCTGAACCTTCACAAGACCTTCAGCACGCCGCACGGGGGAGGGGGCCCCGGATCAGGTCCGGTGTGCGTCACCGCGGAACTCGAGCCTTTTCTTCCGGTTCCCCGAATCGTGGAAGAGGGTGGACGATTCATACCGTCCGAGGACTTTCCCTTGAGTGTGGGACGGCTTCATGCGTTTTACGGAAACTTCGGCGTCATGGTCAAGGCCTATGCCTATATCCTCAGTATGGGTGCGGAAAACCTGGAGAAGGCCAGCAGGCTTGCCGTTCTCAATGCCAATTACGTGAAGGAGCGGCTGAAGGGCGTCTACGATCTTCCCTATGACAGGCCCTGCATGCACGAATGCGTCTTTACGGACAAGCGCCAGAGGGAATTCAAGGTGACAACGCTGGATATAGTCAAGAGGCTTATGGATTACGGATTTCACCCGCCCACCGTATATTTCCCCCTGGTGGTGAACGGCTCCATAATGGTGGAACCTACCGAGACCGAAAGCCTTGATGAGATTGAGCTGTTCATCTCGGCCATGCGCTCCATTGCTGAAGAGGCCGAACAAAACCCCGAAATGCTTCTGGCCGCACCCCATAAGTGCAGGCTGCGACGTCTGGACGAGACCGAGGCCGCAAGGAGACCCTGCCTCAAGGGATGATTAGTTTCGACAGCTGTTGCCCAGCCCGGGTTTTCTGGTTATTTCGTATCTGATTACCCCTTTTTCCTGGTTCCTCAATGTATTCGCCTGTCTCTATGTCCCGGTTGTGCTTGGCGTCTCCGAGGCCGAATAAATTCAGCCTCGGAGACGCAGGTGAACCGGCGCCCATTCGCGCCGCGTGCGGCTCAACTCGTGTTGCCTTTCGAAAAAGTGTTTCACAAACCTCCCTCAATTCTTGACACACGACCTTTTTATGGGCTATATTTGGTCATATCCAAGAAAAGGGGATTCAATATGAAACTATCAAACCAAATTAGACCCATAAGCTACTTAAAGGCGCATGCCGCTGAAATCGTAAGGAAGTTGGGCGAAAGGCGGGAGCCGCTGGTCATCACCCAGAATGGGGAAGCCAAGGTGGTGATTCAGGATATCGAGAGCTACGAGCAAACTCAGGAGACAATGGCCCTCTTAAAAATCTTGGCACTAGGAATGAGGCAAATTGAGGAGGGTAAGGTTCTTCCCGTTGAAGATGTGATAAGACATCTGCGCGAACGGCGGGAGGCTCGGTGATGGTGTTTGCGGTTTTGCTGACCAATGATGCGGCAGGCGACCTTGAAGAGATCTATGATTATATTGCCCTCCATGGTTCAACTAAGAAAGCGGATTACATTTCGGAGCAGATCGAAAAAGCTTTTTCAAACTTGTCAGAATTTCCCGAGCGGGGTGTTTATCCAAAAGAATTACTCACCCTGGGGATCCGTGAATACCGAGAGGTTTTTCTTAACCCTTACCGTATCATTTACAGAATCATGGACAGGAACGTGTACGTTTTGTTGATAGTGGATGGCCGCCGCGACATGCAGTCTCTGCTGCAGCGGCGACTGTTGAACGCATAGCAATTGCTATAAAGAAAGGGTCTGAATGGCAGATAAATTCACAGAGAAACAAGGCCAGTATTTAGCGTATATCGAAAACTACATAGTGATGCACGGGAGAGCACCGGCAGAAGCGGATCTGCAACGCTTTTTCGGGACGTCGCCCCCGACGATTCACCAGATGATCTTGAAATTGGAAGAGAAGGGATTCATCACTCGAATTCCCGGGCAGCCCAGATCAATCAAGTTGCTGATCGATTCCGATCAGATCCCAAAGCTGAAGCGGGCAAGGTAGTCGGCAGACAGAACGCCTTTCACCCGGACAGGAACTCCGCTGCGCTCCGTTCACGCTGGTGCAGGCTACGTTGTTAAAATACGATTGCTCATGCATGTGAGGCTGCTGTTCAGGCGGCCTTCAATGCGCTGTCCAAGCCGAACTCGTCGACATGGGTGGTTGCAGGTGAGATAGAGGGCTGCCTTTTGAGAAGCTTGAGCCGTGTGACGGGAAACGCTGACGCACGGTTCTCAGAGGCTCGGGACTGGTAACAGCCACCGGCTACCCGGTAATTCAGAAATATTCTCTTGAATTCACACAAGTCTATGTGTAGTGTTATGTGTGGTCATAGGGGAGGTGATCGTTATGGCGACGAACTTGCAAATTGACGACAGACTTATTCAGAAGGCTGTCAGGCTCGGAGGCCATAAAACAAAAAAGGCCGCTGTCTCAAAAGCTTTAATTGAATATATACAGAATTTGGAGCAAGAAAAAATTCTCTCGATGTTTGGGACCGTGGAATACGATCCGGAATATGATTATAAAGAGCAGAGAAGCCGGCCGTGAAGGTCATAGTTGATACCAGTGTATGGTCCCTGGCATTAAGGCGGGATAAGCCGGAATCAAATACTACTGTCAATGAATTTCGGCGCTTGATTCTGGATCATCGCGTACAAATGGTTGGACCCATACGGCAGGAGATCCTGTCTGGTATTCGCAGTGAATCTCAGTTCAATAAACTTAAGAAACATCTTGAAAGCTTTCCCGATCTCCCAGCCATCACCGAAGATTATGTTACTGCAGCTAAGTATTTTAATCGCTGTCGCTCAAAAGGTTTACAAGGCTCAAGTACTGATTTTTTAATTTGCGCCATGGCTAACAGAAACAAGTCTTCAATATTTACTGCAGACAAAGACTTCGAGCTGTTTTCAAATCATATAAAGATTATTCTCCACAAAGCAGCATAATGCCAACGAATAAGGATAGATGGTGAGAGCGAAGAGAGCCACGATCTTATCCTGTAGTTATAAGTATTGCACACAAAATGAGATCTATGCCTTTGTGAGATGCTATGCCCATTTCCCTCGCGCCCCTTAGTTTCATGTTATCTGACTATGACTTAGAATAGCGGTTGGCATTAAACTTGCCAAGCCCCAAGAATTTTGGATAGGCAATGGAAACCGTGGTTGGCTTTTCTCCAATCAGCTTCCCCTTGACACGGTATCAACAAGTGATATCATATAGCCATGAATAAGAAGCAGCGCCAGACGCTTGAACGGATTCTGGAACATCCTGTCCGGTCCGACATCCCATGGTCGGATATTGAAGAATTGTTTCGAGCGCTGGGCGCTGACATATCCGAGGGAAGGGGATCCCGCGTCCGGGTAGCCCTGGAGGGCGTGAGGGCCGTTTTTCATAGACCTCACCCGGAGCGGGTGACGAATCAATCCACTATCCGTTCAGTGCAGCGATTTTTCAAAGAAGCGGGGGTGAAACGCTGATGGAGTACAAAGGTTATCATGCCAAAGTCGAATTTGACGAAGGTGCAAATATTTTCCATGGGGAAGTCATTAATCTTCGAGACGTGGTAACTTTCGAAGGTGAAACCGTTGACCAACTTCGACAGGCTTTCCAGGATTCGGTGGACGACTATTTTGAATTCTGCGCACAGCGCGGAGAGGACCCTGAAAAGCCTTATTCAGGGAAGTTTGTTGTTCGTGTCGAGCCGGAACTGCATAAAAGTTTGGCAATTGAGGCCCGAAAACGAGGGGTCAGTATAAATGCCCTGGTGGGTGAGGCGTTGTCAAAAACAATAAATGAATCCACCCAACAAATAAGGATAGATCGTGCGTGAAGGGAATCTGAATTTCACTTTCCTCCACAGGTAGCCGGCTCTCGTTTTCCTTCCCCCTTTGGGATGTGTAGATATGGAAAAGGCAGATTCCTATGATTTTGTCGTCATCGGTTCCGGCTTCGGAGGCGCCATATCGGCCATGCGTCTCAGAGAGAAGGGATACCACGTCCTGGTCCTTGAGCGGGGGAGGCGTTTTGGAGACAAGGATTTTGCGACAAGGGACTGGAACATATGGAAGCATCAGTGGATGCCGGGCCTTCGCTGTTTCGGCATTTGGCAGAACACCCTGCTCAACGGAATCATGATTCTTCACGGAAGCGGAGTCGGCGGAGGCAGCCTTGTTTATGCCAACGTCCTGATGGAGCCGGACGACGCGTTGTTTTCAGCTCCTGCCTGGAGTCGTCTGGCCGACTGGAAAAACCTTTTGCGCCCCCACTACGATACCGCCAAACGCATGCTGGGGGTCACAACAAATCCTCGCATATGGCCCGCCGATGAAGCGCTCTTCGCCGTCGCATCGCAGCTGCAGAGGGCCGAGACATTCCGAAGGACGGAAGTTGCCGTTTTTTTCAACGAAGAGAATCCGGGGGAACCAGTTCCTGATCCCTATTTCGGCGGTGAGGGACCGGAGCGCAGCGGATGCACCCACTGCGGCGCCTGCCTAGTGGGGTGCCGTGAAAACGCCAAGAACACTCTCATGAAGAACTACTTGTATTTTGCGGAAAAATGGGGAGCGGAAATCAGATCCGAGGCCACGGTGGAAGACATTCGATCCTTGCCTGAAGCTCAATCGGACGGGGCGCGCTACGCAGTGGGGTTCCGAAACACCACCGCCGGGCCCCCAAAAAACCCCAAAAGAGGTCCGGGGGGG
>CAYPSZ010000136.1:0-9258 GCA_964413125.1 uncultured Desulfobacterales bacterium | reverse complement strand
TCAGTCCGGCTATTACAGCCATGTCTAAAGGCAGGGGCCTTCCGGCGTATCGGAAGAACAAGACAGTGTAGAAAATGTGGGCCATAAGGAAAGCCGCCAGGCCGTAAACAAAAAGGGCGGCATTAGGGAGATCAAGCAACACATCTCCGCATACGGAGCCTACCAGAGCTCCGGTCAGAAAAACCCGAGGAAAACCACGAACATCACGGAGTACCAAAACGACCAGGAGACTAACTGGAAGAGCCTTTATAAGGGTCCGAACTATGCCGCCGAGATCCAAGGCCATAAACAGCAAAAATACGCCGCCGGCAGCCACATACAGAATGGTGAATCCACGGAAAGAAAAAGGGGCGTTCGTATCCATAATCAATCAGTCCGGATCAAAAGGAAAGGCGCGAAAGCTCCTTCCTTAAACCGCTCCGGAAAGCCCACATAATGCGAGACCGACCGGAATAGTCGTCAATTGGAGCCGGTCGGTCTGCACCCTTGTAAAGACTAACCGGACCGAATCCGTATTTTTCGTTTCCGCTTCCTGGCTGCTTCGGACTTGGGAAGCCTAACCGTAAGGACTCCGTTCTTGAAGGAAGCTTCGGTTTTTTCGGGCTCCACCTCTGTCGGCAGGCGGAAGCTTCTCTTGAACATCCCGTAAGAACGCTCCACACTGTAGTAATTAAGGTCCTTTCGTTTCTCTTCACTTCTTTTTTCGCCCTGTATAGTAATGATCCAACCACTTACAGACACCGACAGGTCGTCCTTGTCGATCCCGGGCAGCTCGGCCGACAAGTGCAACTCATCGTCCGTCTCGCTCAGGTCCGCACGGAAACCTTCACCGGCAAATCGAGCGGGTGTCCAATGGTGAGTTAGCCCCCATTCACTGGGAAGCCAACCGGTCGTACGAAAGAAATCATCGAAAAGCAGATCCGATATCCTCCATGTCCCCTCAAAGGGATGATTGGTGACATCGGCGGGCAGCCTTGTGCTCCTGTCTATCTTCACGGGAACAGCATACCTTCGTCTGCCTGGTAAGAGGTCCCGAACCCGTTCTGAGAGGGTCTTCACTTCCCGGGTTAGATCATCAGCCGACTCACGGAGTTCCGTACCGCTGCCTTTAAGTCGTTCTCTTACCTTGTTTGAGAGAGCTGCAACCTCATGCTTGAGGCCTTCCACTGCTTCTCTCACTTCCTTGCTTGCCGTGTCAAGCTTCTCTTTCGCTCTTTCAGATACGTTCATGGCTCTACCTCCTGCATCTGATAGGGATGAAAGCTAAGTGCTATTATCAGTTAAAACAGCATCTTATATGGTATTTTGAAAATAAATTAAGCATCCGCTTCGTGTTGTCAAGGTCATTGGAGCCGTGCTGCGGGGAGCCGTGGTTAGGGGAAAAATGCTGACTTCCCGGTGATGAGATCGATCTTACAGAGTGCTTGGCATTTCCCAAGACCCATGGTAAAATTATGGATTATGATTGACAAATGAGGGACCCGGATATAATCACTCGCCCATGAAAACAGGATCTCGTCATAATGCTTTCCCATCCCTTGCAGGGCATGCTTTTGATGGCCTCTTACACCTGCAAAAGAAGGCCTACATAATTTGTATGTCTTTCTTTTCTGCACCACCCTGACCTCCCTCTCTATAACCATTTTCTGAGATATATCGTGGCATTATATTGGATGACTTGCAGTTGTCCAACCTTGTGTGCAAGAACGTATCTTCTCAGGGAACTCAAGGCAAATCATTAAGTTAGGCAGGGACAGCTTTCTTGACTGGAAGTAAGTAGGAATCATCGCATCCACCGGAGAAGTTTCCATGAACAGGTTATTCGGAAAAGCAGGCCGCCGTGAAATCAGCCGGCGGAGGACTTTTGGAATTATCAGCCACCCGGACGCCGGCAAAACAACTCTTACAGAAAAACTCCTTCTCTTCGGCGGAGCCATCCAGATGGCCGGTTCGGTTAAGGCCCGCAAGGCCGAACGGCACGCCAAAAGTGACTGGATGGCCATTGAAAAGGAACGTGGCATATCCGTAACCAGCTCTGTAATGCAATTCAAGTACCGGGATTATGAGATTAATCTCTTGGATACACCCGGCCATGAGGATTTTTCAGAGGATACATATAGGGTCTTGACCGCGGTGGACAGCGCAGTCATGGTGATTGACAGCGCAAAAGGAGTGGAAACCCAGACCCGTAAATTGATGGAAGTCTGCCGCATGCGCAACACCCCCATCCTGACTTTTGTCAACAAACTCGACCGGGAAGGCATGCCTCCATTAGATATTCTGAGTGATATCGAAGATAAGCTACAGATAGAATGCGCACCCCTGTCCTGGCCCGTGGGGATGGGCAAAGATTTCAGAGGCATCTACAACCTCCATAGTAAAGATCTGGTCCTCTTCAGGCCCGGCCGGAACCGGTTGCCCGGCGATGTGATTACCATCCGAGACCTTTCCGATTCCTTGCTGGATGAGCTTCTAAGCGGCAAGGCTGATAAGCTTCGAGAAGAGGTGGCCCTGCTCGAAGGAGCGGCTGATCCTTTCAGCATGGAGGATTTTCTCAAGGGGAGTCAGACCCCGGTCTTCTTTGGCAGCGCCATCAACAACTTTGGAGTACGCGAATTGCTGGACACTTTCGTGGAGATCGCGCCTTCTCCGTTACCTCGAACGGCCGACTCCCGCATGGTTTTGCCCGAGGAGGAAGCTTTTTCGGGTTTTGTCTTCAAGATCCAGGCTAATATGGATCCCGCACACAGGGACCGGATAGCCTTTCTGCGAATTTGTTCCGGACGCTTCCAGCGAGGCATGCGGGTTCACCACCACCGTCTCGGTAAGGACATCGTTCTTGCAAATCCTATTGTTTTCATGGCCCAGGATCGTGCTCTGGCGGAGGAGGCCTGGCCCGGCGACATCATCGGCATCCATAACCACGGCACCATCAGCATCGGCGACACACTCTCGGAAAAAGAGCCGCTCGCTTTCACCGGAGTCCCCAATTTCGCCCCGGAGCATTTCAGGTCGGTAAGATTGAAATCCGCTTTCAGGTCCAAACAGCTCCATAAGGGATTGACCCAGTTGGTGGAGGAAGGAGCCGTACAATTGTTCCGGCCCTTGGCCGGGAACTCATTGATCCTGGGTGCGGTGGGCGTATTACAGTTCGATGTGACCATGGCAAGGCTTAAAAACGAATACCATGTGGATGCCCTATACGAACCTCTCAATTACTCCACGGCGCGCTGGGTGAACTGCGAAAATAAGAAGGTGCTCGCCGCTTTTGAAAAGGCCTGCTTGACCAATCTGGCTCTGGATGCCGACGGGAGCCTTACATACCTGGCAAACAGCGAGTGGGAATTGAAATACGTGGAAAAGGAATGGCCGGATATAACCTTCCTGAAGACCCGCGAGTGCCGTTAGCCTTGATTATCCCCTGGAGCACCCTTCTAAAAAAAGGTCGACATTGGCTTCCTCTTAAAGCAGGCGGCGCGGTTTCGCATTGCAGGAACCCCCAGTTATGTCTATGGTACTCTTGAACCGATCTCCCTGTTACGAGTCAAGGAGCCTGATCATGGAACAGGTAACGGATTTTAGGAGCCAGGACAAGAGCCTACGAAAACAGATGGTAATCGATACGGCCATTAACATCTTTCACCAGAAAGGCTATCGAACGGCAACGCTTGATGACGTGGCCCATGAACTGGGCCTGAGCAAGGCGGCACTCTATCATTACGTTTCCTCCAAGGAAGATCTTCTCTCCCTGATTTACATCCAGGCCCTGGAAAACTATTTTGCAAACGCCTATGAAATAGACGAGATGGACCTGGCCCCCCCGGAAAAGCTGAGATTTCTCATAAGGCATCACATCGAAAACATCATAATCGGCAACCTGCCCATGTTCGCGGTGTTTTTCAGCGAAGAAAACCAGCTTCCAGAAAAGCAGTTTCAAAAAATACGGGAAGAAAAGCGAAAGTATTCGAAAATTGTGGAAAAAATAATCGCCGAGGGCATTGAGCAAAGGTTTTTCCGCCCCATGGATCCCAAGCTTCAGGCCTTTGCAATCATCGGTATGTGTAACTGGCTCTACAAGTGGTACAATCCCGACGAAAAAAAGGGCCGTTCACCTGAGAATATCACGGATCAATTTCTTGACCTTTTGGAAAACGGGTATCTCATGTCGCACAATACCGAGGACGCCACTAACGAGGCAAAGACAAAGCGCGGGAGCTTGAAGAACAGGCCTGATCAGAGACGACGAATAATGAAAGAGCTGAAGGAAAAGAATCAAGGTGTATCCAGCCTTCTAAGCGAGCTGGAGAAATACTTCTGACGACCGGGCTGTGGTCAAGAGAGACCACGGTCAGTAACGGGAAGATCCGGCCGGATTGCAGCCGGTCCGCTGTTTTCTCAGCCAATCCCCAATAATCGTTTTCAAAGGCTTCCGAGGTCTGCTTTTCAAGCTTTTTATGTTTTCTTCCTTTTGATGGTAAAAAAGCTTGACACGCAAAAAAATCTACGCCATCTTATTGACCGGTCGGTTAAGCTTACTTACTAGCAAGTAAAGAAACGACAGATGCTGAGACAACGCCCTTGATTGTAAAACACCTTCCGTATGGAATGATTTTTGAGGAGAAAAGGCATGAGTACAGAGCAGTCCGCTACGATTGAGAAAGAGGAAGAACACAAAGTCAACTGGGACGAGTATCTTCAGGCCTATTACGAGAAACCATCAAGCGCCAGGACCTGGTCCGGATACGACGTAAAGGAGATCTATACCCCTAAGGACAGGGCCGGCGAGGAATACGAAAGTAATATAGGGGATGCCGGGGAATTCCCGTTCACCCGTGGGCTTCACCGCAACATGTTTCGGGGCCGTTACTGGACCAGGCGGGAGGTTGTGGGTATCGGCTCGCCGGCTGATACCCACGAGCGTGCGGCCTATTGCTTCAAAAACGGGGGAACGGGTCTGAACACCATCGCCGACGTGACATACGAGATGGGACTGGACGCAGACCACCCCTGGGCCCGTAACGAGGTCGGCCTGACCGGCGTCAATATCTCCCATATCCGGGACATGGAGACGCTGGTGGGCGACATTCCACTGGACAAGGTGAGTTGGTCCCTCATCACCGCGTCCACTGCGGCCGCTCCCACCATGGCCCAGTACGTGGCGGTGTCACGGAACAAGGGATACGACATCAGCAGGCTTCGTGGCTCGATTCAGAACGATCCCATCCACTTTCGATATTGCGGCTTCAGGCCGGCCTGCCCTCTGGACCTTTCCATCAAGCTGGGCTCGGATGTCATGGAGTTCTGCACCCTGGAAATGCCCAAGTGGTACTACACAACCGTCAACATGTACGACCTTCGTGAGCAGGGCATCACGGCTCCGCAGGAGATCGCATACGGTTTCGGCATTGCCATGTGTTATATCGACGAATTGATTCGCCGCGGCCTTGACATCGATCAGTTCGCTCCTCGTTTTACGTTTTATGTCTCATGCCACATCGATATGTTCGAAGAGCTGGCCAAGATTCGGGCGGCCCGGCGCATGTGGTCCAAACTGATGAAGGAGAAATACGGGGCAAAGGACCCCAGGTCCATGCATTTCCGTTTCGCCGTTCACACGGCCGGCTGCTCGCTCATTCCCCAGCAGCCGCTCAACAATCTTGTCCGCATAGCCTACGAGGCCCTGACCGCGGTGCTGGGCGGCGTCCAGTCGCTGCACTGCTGCTCCTATGACGAGCCCATGTGCCTTCCTACGGAAAAGGGCCATCTTCAAGCCCTGCGAACCCAGCAGATTATCGCCTATGAGACCGGAGTGACCAACGTGGCCGATCCGCTCGGCGGCTCGTATTTCGTGGAGAGCCTGACGGACAAGATGGAGGAAGAGGCACTCAGGTACATGAAGGAGGTGGAAGACCTGGGCGGCATGGAGGAGGCCATCAGAACCGAATGGCTGGACCGTCGGTTCGAACAGGAAGCCGTAAAGCGGCAGAAGGAACTGGACAACCTGGAAAAGCTTGTGGTCGGAGTGAATGTTTTTACCACCGAACCGGAGACGACCACGCCGCTGGGTGTCCAGCGAATTCCCGAGCTTTCCGCAAAGAGTCAGATCGATGGAGTACGGGAGCTGAAGATGAAACGGGACCCTGCTCCGTTGAGATCCGCCATAGATAAACTCCGTGAAGACGCCGCTCAGGGCAGGAATACCATTCCGGCCATGATCGAGGCCACCCGGGCCCTGGCCACAACCGGGGAAATGCTCGGGACGGTTCGGGAGGTCTTCGGTTATTCCTATGACCCAATGAACATCATCGAGTCTCCTTTCAGCTGATTCCGTTTACAGGAGCCTTCACAGATGAGCAAAGAAAAAATCAAGGTGATTATCAGCAAGGTGGGGCTGGACGGACACGACCGGGGAGCCAAGGTGGTGGCATCCCTTCTTAGGAGCGCCGGAATGGAAGTCGTCTACCTTGGAATGTTCCAGACCCCCGAGAGCATTGTCAAGGCGGCGGTGGACGAGGACGCCGACGTCATTGGTGTGAGCTACCTTTCAGGCGAGCACCTGGTGTTCACCCCTTTGATCGTTGAGGAAATGAAAAAGCACGATCTGGAAGACGTCCTGTTCGTCGCAGGTGGGTCTTTTCCGCCTGAAGACATTCCCACCATGAAATCCATGGGCATTGACGAGGTTTTTCGAGGCGGCTCCCTTACGGAGGAGTTTGTAACCTATATCCGTGAACACGCAGGGGATAAGACTGCATAATGGGCAGGAGAAACAATAGATCTCCTGAGGAACTCGTCCAGATGCTGCTTCGCGGGGACCGCCGGGCTGCGGCCAGGGTTATCACCATGGTCGAGGACCAGTCCGAGCACGCCAACGACATCATGAAAGCGATCTTCCCGCACACCGGGCGTTCAATGATAATAGGCCTTACCGGGTCGGGTGGCAGCGGGAAATCAACGCTGATTGACCATCTGATCACACAATTTCGAGCCATGGAAAAGACCGTGGGAGTTGTGGCCGTCGACCCCAGCAGCCCCTTTTCGGGGGGCGCGCTCCTGGGGGACAGGATCCGGTTCCAGAACCATTCAATGGACGACGGGGTGTATATCCGCTCCATGGGCTCTCGGGGTTACCTGGGCGGCCTGGCCCGCGCAACAACCGACGTGGTGCGGGTCATGGAGGCCATGGGCAACGAGGTGGTAATCATTGAGACCCTGGGGGCCGGTCAGGACGAGATCGACATCATTCACGTGGCCCAGACCTGTCTCCTCATACTGACGCCCGGCATGGGAGACGACATCCAGGCCATGAAGGCCGGTATCATGGAGATCGCGGATATCATCGTACTGAACAAAGCGGACCTGGACGGCGCAAATCTCTGCATGCGCAGCCTTGAGGCCACTGTGCATTACGGGCTGGGCGAAAACACCGGCTGGGTTCCCAAGGTCGTTCCCACTGTGGCCTGCGGTTCCAAGTCCACGGATATTCAAGGGCTGGACGAGCTTGTAAAGGCGGTTATGGAGCACCAGGACTACCTTCAGGAGACACGCAAAATCGATGAAGTCAGGGCCAAGCGTATCGAGCAGGAGCTGGGGCTGGTCTTCAAGGATGAAGTCGAGAAGGTGGTCTTTGCCGGCCTAAAGGGAACAGGCAAGAAACGCGGATACATCGAATCCATCCGCGCGGGAAAGACAGACCCTTACTCGGTGGTGGAAGAAGTTCTGGCCACGTTTCTCAAGGTTGACAAACTGGAGTAAACGCCGAAATGCATCAAGAAAAAAGATCGGGCCTCAGCGCGGATACCTATGCGGGAATCGATCCGCTCGAAAACATGTCGGGCTTTGATATCCGGCCGCTTTATGGTCCTGAGGATGTCCTGGGAGTTGATTTCGAAAGGGACATAGGCCGCCCGGGCGAGTATCCCTATGTTCGAGGGGTATACCCGACCATGTATCGGGGACGTCCCTGGACCATACGACAGCTTATGTCTCTGGGTCCGCCATCCGAAGCCAACAGGCGCATCCATCATCTGATAAACATGGGGGCCACAGGCATCAGCCTGTGCCTGGATATGCCCACCATCATGGGCAGGGATTCGGACGATCCCCTGGCCGAAGGGGAAGTGGGGCGATGCGGCGGGGTTGCCATCGACACCATTCAGGACATGCGCGAGCTGCTGGCGGGGGTGGAGCTGGACAAAATAAGTATCAATTTCGTATCCAACAGCCAGTCCACGGTCATTCTCGCCATGTTCTGCACGCTTGCCCGGGAACGAGGGGTGGACTGGAGGCTGCTGTCCGGCACCATGCAGAACGATGCGCTCAAGGAATACCAGGCCCAGAAGTCGTATTACTTTCCGCCTCAGCCTTCCATACGCCTGATTATGGACACCATCTCCTTCTGCAGCCAAAATCTGCCGAAGTTCAACCCGATCAGCATAAGCGGATACCATCTTGCCTCGGCCGGGGCGTCACCCATCCAGGAACTGGCCTTCACCCTGGCCAACGGGTTTTTCTACGTGGAAAAGGGCATTGAAGCCGGCATGGATGTGGATGAGTTCGCACCCCGACTCTCTTTCTTTTTCAAGGTTCACAACGACCTTTTTGAAAACGTGGCCAAGTTCAGGGCGGCCCGGAGGATCTGGGCCCGGACCATGAGGGAAAGGTTCGGCGCCGGAAATCCTGCGAGCTGGCGATTTCGCGTACATACACAGACCTCGGGGTCCTCACTGACGGCACAGCAGATGGAAAACAATATTATCAGGACCACGATTCAGGCCCTGTCCGCAGTGATGGCAGGGACCCAGTCGCTTCACACCAACGCCCACGACGAGGCATTGTCCATTCCCACCAGGAGGTCGGAAAAACTGGCCCTCAGGACGCAGCAGATAATCCTTCACGAAAGCGGGGCCGCTTCCACGGTTGATCCGCTGGCCGGGTCCTACTATTTGGAGGCCCTGACCAGTAGCATGGAAGAGGCCTGCAAGGACATCTTTCAGGAGATAAAGGACATGGGCGGGGTCATTGCCGGTATCGAGAACGGCTATTTTCAGAGGCAGATCGCCGAGTCGGCTTTTCGTTATCAGCAGTCCCTCGAAAAGGGGGAGCGGGTCATTGTGGGCCTGAACCGGTATGTGGAAGAGGAAGATACGGACATTCAGCTTCGTGAGGTGGATCCTGAGTTCGAAGAGAACAAGATAGCCGCATTGAAAAAATTCAAAGAGGAAAGAGACCACGAAAAACTGAGACAAAGAGGGCTGG
>CAYPSZ010000135.1:0-7598 GCA_964413125.1 uncultured Desulfobacterales bacterium | reverse complement strand
CGCTGATACACGGCGCTGCATCCGAGCCCCGCTCCCTGGACCCGTACTTCCATTCCGAAACCCCCACAAACTCAATGAACAAGAATATACATGACTGCCTTGTGGATTTTGACCCGGAACTCAATATAGTGCCTTCACTTGCCCATAAGTGGGAAAACCCGGACAAGTTCACTTGGATTTTTCATCTTCGGAAAGATGTCAGATTCCATGACGGCACGCCTTTTACCGCGGAAGACGTCAAATTCTCCATAGAGCGATGCAAGAACTGGGAGAAATCGGGTTTCAAGGCCACTGCAGGCCAGATAGACACTGTGGAGGTGATTGACGACCATGCGGTCAAGATCACCACCAAGCAGCCCTTCGGCATACTCCCGAGAAAGCTCGCCCAGATCATGATCATGTCCAAGAAGTTCGTTGAAGAGCACGGCGATGAGTACCTCACCGATCATGCAAACGGCACGGGCCCATACAAGCTGAAGGAATGGGTCAAGGGCGATAATCTCACCCTCACTGCCAATGAAGACTATTTCCGCGGCGCCCCGGTCGTCAAGGAAGTGATCCTGAGGCCTCTTACCAACGATCCCACCCGGACCGCGGCCCTTCTCTCCGGGGAGGTGCACGTCATGGATGACGTGCCGGTTCGTGATGTCGACCGCATTAACGCAAACAAAAACGTGTCCGTGGTTTCCCGGCCCAGCCTGAGGCTCATCTATCTCCAGATGGACCACGACAGGGAGGACAGCCCCAAGATAGACAGCCCCACAGGCAAGAATCCCTTGATGGACGTAAGGGTCAGGAAGGCCCTATATTACGGCATCGATGAGGAGGCCATTGTAAAACACGTGATGAACGGCTTCGCTTTGCCCGCCGGCCAGTTTTATCCGAGCGCGGTTTTCGGGTATGACGACACCGTCGTGCGCCCCCCTTACGATCCTGAAAAGGCCAAAGCCTTGTTAAAGGAAGCCGGGTATCCTGACGGTTTCGGCATAACCCTCGACTCTCCCAACGACCGGTATGTAAACGACGACAAGATCGCACAGGCTATCGCTTCGTCCCTGGCCAGGATCGGACTGCAGGTCAAGGTGAACGCCATACCCAAGAAGACCTTCTTCCCGATGACCGACAGGCGCGAGACGAGCTTCTTTCTGATCGGCTGGTCCTGCGCCGACGGAGATGCAAGCGCCTTTCTGGACGGGATCGCCCATACCCATGACCCGGACAGGGGCTACGGCAGGTACAATCGAGGGCGGTACTCAAACCCCAAGGCGGACGAATTGATCGAAGCGGCCTCGGGGACCATCGACCCCGATGAACGGCTGAGGTTCATGAAGGAGGCCCAGAAGATAGTACTTGAAGATCAGGCCTTCATCCCGCTTCACTTTCAACAGGACGTATATGCCAAGTCCGATTCACTCGACTGGGAGCCTAGGGCGGACCACTATATGTGGTACTATGACATGAAGTTTAAGTAGTGTTCGCGCGCCGGACCACGGGAAACCTTGGCCCGGCGCTTTTCCAGCGGAGGTTACCGTACCGGATGCTCGGATATTTGCTCAAACGGATACTACAGTGTTTCCTGGTTCTTTTCTGTGTCAGTTTTATCGTTTTCGTCATAATGTATTACAGCGGCGACCCGGTGGAAATGTTGCTTCCACCGGAGGCCACGCAGATTCAGGTGGATGAGCTCAGGAGGCACCTGGGTCTGGATCGGCCCTTTCATGTACAGTATTTTTCTTTTCTCGGAAACGCCCTTCGTGGAGATCTCGGCAACTCCTTCATATTCAATAAACCCGCGGTGGGGCTCATCGTGGAGAGGATTCCCGCCACACTGGAGCTTGCCGTCTCAGCTATGCTGCTGGCCGTGATTGTGGGGATCCCGGCCGGAATGTATGCCGCAGTCAGACCGAAGACCGTGCTGTCCAAGGCCATCATGTCCGGTTCTCTGCTGGGTATAAGCCTGCCGGTTTTCTGGCTGGGTATACTCCTTGTGCTTATTTTCTCGGTGACCCTCGGTTGGCTCCCCAGCTCAGGCCGGGGCCAGACCGCGGTCTTCGCCGGTATAAGGTTCGGCTTTCTCACCAGGGACGGTTTGGCGCATCTTGTATTGCCCGCGGCAACGGTTGCGGTGTTCCAGCTTGCGCTTATCATCCGACTGGTCAGGGCCGGCATGATGGAAGTCCTTCTGCAGGATTTCATAAAGTTCCTGAAGGCTAAAGGCCTGAGCGAATCACGGGTGATATTCATCCATGCCATGAAGAACATCATGATCCCTGTGGTGACCATCGTGGGGCTCCAGCTCGGAAACATCATTGCATTTGCGATCGTCACCGAGACCATTTTCGCCTGGCCGGGCATGGGCAAGCTGGTGATAGATTCCATACACGGGCTGGATCGCCCCGTGGTGCTTGCCTACTTGTTGATAGTATCACTGATGTTCGTGATCCTGAACTTCCTGGTGGATGTCGTCTACACCTTTCTGGACCCACGCATAAGGCTGAAATGAGATCCCTTTCATGAACCGGCGCGCATTACTGGAATTCTGGGAGGAGTTCAGGGAAAGCAAAATCGGCTTGATCGGCGGGGTGATAACCCTTTTTTGCCTGTCCGCCGCTTTGTTGGCCCCTTTTCTTAGCCCCCAGAACCCCTACGACCTGGCCCAGCTCTACCTGCAAAACAGCTTCATGCGACCCACTCTCTTTTCCAACTGGACTTATGAGTCCTTCATGCTGGGCTCGGACGGCCAGGGCCGCTGCATGTTCAGCGCCATACTCTACGGGCTCAGGATCTCCCTTTATGTGGGGCTCGCCAGCACCATAATATCGGCGGTTGTAGGAACACTGCTCGGCCTCCTGGCCGGCTACACCGGAGGGAGGACCGACTCGGTGATCATGCGCATCGCCGATATCCAGCTCTCTTTTCCGGCCATACTTATCGCGCTTGTGATAATGGTCATATGGGGACAGGGTCTCTTCAAGATCATCATAGCCATCAGCGTCGTTAACTGGGTCTTTTATGCCAGGACCGCCCGCGGAAGCACCCTTTCCGAGCGGGAAAAGGACTATGTTGATTCTGCCAGGGCAGTGGGAGTTTCTCCGGTTGTTATAATGATACGCGAGATACTGCCAAATGTGCTTGCCCCCATAATAGTAATCGCCACGGTCCGTATTGCACACGCCATCATCCTTGAATCCACGCTCAGCTTTCTGGGATTGGGGGTCCCCATCACCGAACCATCCCTCGGCAGCCTTATCAGCGAAGGGTACAATGTGCTCTTCAGCGGTTACTGGTGGATCACCATATATCCGGGGGTGGGACTTATCTTGATCGTGCTGGGAATCAACCTGCTGGGCGATCGCCTCAGGGACGTCTTGAATCCGAGGTTGAAGCGATGAAAACCAAAACCCTTCAAGATCGCACCGTTTTAAGGGTCTCGGGCCTCAAGACCTATTTCTTCACCCGCAGAGGCGTGATGAAAGCGGTGGATGATGTGAGCTTTTCAATCAACAGGGGTGAGATCCTGGGGCTGGTGGGGGAATCAGGCGCAGGCAAATCCATCACCGGCTTCTCCATACTGGGGTTGATCGACGAGCCGGGAAGGATCGTGGAGGGCGAAATACTCTTTGAAGGGGAAGACCTCCGGGCCAAGACCGAACAGGAACTGGAGAGCATAAGGGGAAACCGGATATCCATGGTCTTTCAGGACCCTCAGACGAGTCTTGATCCGGTCTTTACAGTGGGCTATCAGATTGTCGAATCCTTGAGGATTCACCATGACATGCCCCGGGAGCGCGCCGAAGAAAGGGCTGTGGAGCTGCTGGCGGCGGTGGGCATCCCAAGCCCCAGGGAGAGGCTCGGCGACTATCCGCATCAGTTCTCAGGAGGAATGCGACAGAGGGTGGTCATTTCCATTGCAATGGCTTCAAACCCGGCCCTGTTGATTGCGGATGAACCCTCCACGGCGTTGGATGTGACCATACAGGCCCAGGTACTGACCCTTATGCGCAATTTGGTCCGGGAACATGAGACCGCAATGATCCTGATCACCCATGATATCGCCCTTGTGGGCCAGCTTTGCGATACAATTTGCGTGATGTACGCCGGTCACATGGTGGAACGCGGGCCCAAAGAGGCTGTGATCAGGAATCCGCTCCACCCTTACACCCGGGGACTCATCCGCTCCATACCGGGCCGCCAGGAGCGGAGAAAGAGACTCGAACAGATTCCCGGTATGATGCCCAACCTGATAGATCTTCCTCCGGGCTGCCCGTTCCGCCCGAGATGCACACTGGCCACGGAAAACTGCGGGGAGAGCACCCTGCTGGTTGAAATGGAAACCCATCATTTTGCCGCCTGTTCCATGGCGAGGAGTTAGTATTGGATTCACCCAATGACCTCTTGCTTAAGGTGGAAGGCCTCACCAAGCGCTTCCCCCTGCAAAAGAGCATCTTCGACAAGATGGTGTTCAGGGACCGGAAGATACAACTGATCACACAGACCGTGCACGCCCTTAACGGAGTCAGCCTGGGGATACGCAAAGGGGAGACCCTGGGGCTTGTAGGAGAAAGCGGGTGCGGAAAGTCCACACTTGCAAAGACCGTGATCGGGCTTCACATGCCCACTTCGGGGAGTATTTGGTATGGGTCCAGGGACATAGGGTGGTTGAAAGGCAGTGAACGCAGGCCGTTTCAGAAACGAATCCAGATGGTGTTTCAGGACCCGTACTTTTCGCTTAACCCCCGCAAAAAGGTCATGCACATAATCGGGCAGCCCATGGAGGTTCACGGAGTGGCTCGTGGGCAGGCCAAGAAGGACCGGGTGCTGCAACTGCTCGAAAAGGTGGGCATGGATCCCGCATACGCCTTCAGGTACCCGCACCAGTTCTCCGGAGGCCAGAGGCAACGGATCGGCATCGCAAGGGCCCTTGCGTGCGACCCGGAACTGGTGATTGCAGACGAGCCCATTTCAGCCCTGGACGTATCCATCCAGGCCCAGATACTCAATCTCATGATGCAACTCCAGGAAGAATTTCATCTCACATACCTCTTCGTATCCCATGATCTCTCGGTTATCAAACACATCAGCAACCGGGTGGCTGTGATGTATCTGGGCTTCATCGTGGAGACCGCATCCACCGAGGACATCTTTTCATCCCCGAACCACCCGTACACCCGCATACTCTTCTCCGCCATCCCATCTTTGGACCGGCTGGAATTCGCAGACGGGCTGGGCATCAAAGGAGAGGTGCCCACACCCATAAACCTCCCTTCCGGATGCCCGTTTCACCCGCGTTGCACCCATGCCTTTGATCTCTGCCGCAAGGAACGTCCTGAACTGGTGGAAATCGCGCCCGAGCGTTTCTCCGCGTGTCACCTTAACAACATTTGAATCTTTTATGGTATAGTGGCATTCAAATGGATTTTCTCTTGATCTCCCAGCAACCTTTTACACACCTAACCCGGAAAGGAGGAAAAAATGAATAGATTCACATTGCCGGCTCTTTTGGTTCTCCTGGCTTTTATGGGGTGTGCCGTGATGGTCGCAGGCCCCGGTGATAAGCCTGCCTCTGTTCCTCCCAGACTTATAATCACTGAAGACAATGTAAAAACCTGGGATCGACCCGGCGCATTCGGACCTGTCCCTTTTGAATTGCAACAAATCGGGGACGGCGTATGCGGCCCCGACATGACCGCCGTCGGTTATCATTTTGATGCTCGGGATGAATACGGGAATAAGTTCCAAGACGGCGGATATCTCTGCAGGCCAAAGAGATAAGAGGAATCGCTTTTGTATTGACCCGTCAACGGGCATGCCCCATATTGAGGAGGATGTTTCCCCGGAAAACAAGGCTGAGGGTACTTTTTCAGATTTTGGATAACAGTTAATAGGATATAGGCCATGTCTGATATGAATGATCTTGGGGCCTGGGCCACCAAAACGATCCGTGCGTTTCTGGACAATTCCCCGGAAAACACCTTGGGCACTCCGGTTGGAGAAAAAGCCTGGGATGATTTCCTGGTAGGGGTTTCAAGTGGGGCCGATCCTCTTTACCAGGACTTCAAACGCTACGTAGGGCCTTTCCACTGGACACCGCTGGAGATATTCGCTATTACCTTTCCAGACATCAGCGCAATCCCTTCGGAGCTCTCCGTGATAAGCTGGATACTCCCTCAGAGGGAAATCACCAAAACCGATAACCGGAAGGAGAAGCAATATCCGGCTGAGCGCTGGGTGCGCAACCGCGTCCTGGGCGAGAAGTGCAACCAGGAACTTCGCGGCCATTTGCAAGCGGAGCTCAAACTGATGGGGATTCAGGCAATCGCTCCCATGCTATCACCTGAGTGGGCGAGGAAGGACTCCAAGGAATACACATATGCATCCACATGGTCGGAACGCCATGCAGCATATGTTTCCGGGCTCGGGACTTTCGGTCTGAGCGACGGGCTGATCACACCCAAAGGAAAGGCCGTGCGGGTGGGGTCCATTGTTGTCAATGCTGAAACAAGGCCGACGCCGCGGCCCTATTCAACCCATCATGAATATTGTCTCTTTTTCACGAAGGGGACCTGCGGCAAGTGCATAAAGCGCTGCCCGGCCGGAGCCATAACCGAGAAAGGCCACGAAAAGGTCTCCTGCGGCGCTTACGTTAGAGGACCCGCAGCCGAACATGCTCGCACCAAATACAACTTTGACGGGTATGGTTGCGGCCTTTGTCAGACCGGGGTTCCGTGTGAATCGAAAATCCCGGCGGCTGAAGACGGTTGAGATTGCCGATGATCATTTACAGGGAACCACCGGCGGCGACTTCAGGCTGCAGGGCATGCCAACCTGGCATTTGGCGCACACATTCGTGGAATCCGGCAGGCCGTCCGCCTCCATCAACAGATGATAGTTATCCCGCAAACGGGCGTAGCATTTGGTCCGGTCGATTCCCTCCTCAGAAAGGGCTTCAACAGGACAGGCCTCTATGCACTTTCCACACTTCCCGCCGGCTTTTGTAAGGCAAAGCTCATCCACGGTAACCAGAGGATGTTCCCCCAGATCAAGGTTCGTGACCAGGCTTCCCATGCGCCCGCTGCACCCGGCCGGGGTGATCAACTGGCAGTTGGTCCCGTAACGGCCCAGGCCGACCAGATGTCCCAGGTGTTTGTGGGACCACAGGCTCACAAGCCGATCCTTGTCGAAATTATGGGTGGCAGGGGTGAGAGCCGCCCTTCCTCCCACCTTTTCGATCATCGCCTTCAATGCCCGGCCGGCACTGTTGATCATGTCGTTGGTGGAAAGGTAGGCACGTCCCCAGCTCAGGGAGGGGCGCACGCCCTGGGTATTGTCCATCTGAAGATGGGGCTTGAAGGGTATGAACCAGACCACCACGTTCCTTGCGTCCGGCAACAGGTCTTGGGGAGTCGCGTGATCATGAACTGTAATGTCTTTGAGCAGCCGGAAGCGATCGTCCGCAGGGGCACAGGCCATGATGGGCTCACGCCATACGGCGAACTGTTTGTGCTTTTCAGGGTAGGCGGCTACAAAGTCTATGAGGCCTTGGGCAAGATCTTCAAAGGTCATTTTGTCACTCCTCTTTGAGTTTACCAATACGAAAT
>CAYPSZ010000134.1:0-11022 GCA_964413125.1 uncultured Desulfobacterales bacterium | reverse complement strand
GAACGCCCTGAGAGGATAGTCCTGATCGCTGCAGGCTCCATTTCGGGCTTTCTTGATGCGGCCCTTTGGGTACTGGCCCTGCTGACTCATCTAACGGCTTTTCACCGTATTTACCACACTGTAAAAAAAGATCGCAGCATGTTTTAATTTAATAATTGTGCTTAATGTATACATAACTTTGCTTATTTTAATCTTTTGCCGGTGAGTTACTAGAGCCGAGCCTGGGGTGCTGATGATTTCTCGATACACTCGCCCGGAAATGGGGCAAATCTGGACTGATGAAAACCGCTATGCCAAATGGCTTGAGGTCGAAATAAGGGCCTGCGAAGCCATGGCGGAGGAAGGCTTGATCCCGCAGGAGGCATTCAGGACCATAAAGGAAAAAGCAAACTTTTCTATCGAGCGGATTCTGGAGATCGAGGAAGAAACCAAACACGATGTAATAGCCTTCCTTGCCAGTGTGGCTGAGTACGTGGGACCGGACAGCCGGTTCATACACATGGGGCTTACGTCCTCGGACGTCCTGGATACCAGTTTTGCACTTCTGCTAAAGGAGGCCATGACCCTTATTATCCAGGATGTAAAGGATCTCATGACCGTTCTGGAAAAACGTGCCTTTGAGCACAAGCAAACCGTCATGATGGGTCGCTCCCATGGTATCCATGCCGAACCCGTCACCTTCGGCCTCAAGCTGGCTCTGTGGCATGCGGAAATGGAGCGCAACCTACAGCGCCTGAACTCAGCCCTGGCAGACATCAGCACCGGCAAGCTCTCAGGGGCCGTGGGGACCTTCGCCAATGTCCCCCCCACTATTGAGGCCAGGGTGTGTGAACGTCTGGGCCTCCGGCCGGACCCTGTCTCCACGCAGATTGTTCAAAGGGACAGGCACGCTGCATACTTCTCAGCCTTGGGGATTCTTGGCGGCACCATGGAAAAGATCGCTGTGGAGATCCGGCACTTGCAGCGCACAGAGGTCCTGGAGGCACAGGAGCCTTTTGCCGAAGGTCAGAAGGGTTCGTCTGCCATGCCCCACAAAAAGAATCCTATCGGGTGCGAGAACATCTCCGGACTGGCGAGGCTTCTCAGGACCAATGCCTTGGCGGCCATGGAAAACATTGCCCTGTGGCATGAGCGCGACATCAGTCACTCGTCCGTGGAGCGGGTTATCGCCCCGGACAGCACCATTCTGGCGGACTACATGCTTCACCGGCTCACCGGAATCCTGAGAGGTCTTGTGGTATACCCCGATAACATGAAACGCAACCTTGATATCCTCAAAGGCCTCACCTTCAGCCAGCAAGTGCTCATAAGTCTTTCATCTATGGGGCTGAACAGGTTGGACGCCTATGACCTTGTCCAACGCAACGCCCTCAAGGTCTGGGACAAAGGCACGGACTTCAAATCTCTTCTGCTTGCAGACCCTGACGTACGAGCCCGCCTGTCGGAAAACGACATCGAGAAGCTGTTCAGTACGGAGCACCATCTCAGGTATGTAGATGATATCTTTGTCAGGGTTTTCGGTAGATCGCAATGAATCTTGGGAAGCTATAAAATTAGACGCCATGTCCCCCGGGGTGTGAGATGCCCATAAAGGCGAAAGAAAAGAGTCCTACAGCGAGACGGTGGACCATCATGGTGATGGGGCATGTGGGCAAGGTCCGCAGCTTTAAAGTCTCTCCGCGGCTTCTTTTCTGGTCCATTGTTTTCCTGGCACTCTATTTTCCCTTCTCCATTGTAGTCACCAACTGGTGGATGGATTTGAAGCGAGAGACAGAAGAACAAAGGTCCAGGATTGACAAGCTCGAACAAGAGCTTTTCCGCTCAGAGCGTTCTCTATTCAAGTTCCAGCAGCATGTAGCCCTTCTGGACGGTTATATTGCTTCCCTGGAAATGGGAAAGGGCCTTGAAGGGGCGTCCGACAATGGTGTGGAGGAGGAGAATACCATCTCGGGGACGGAATCAGCAACCGACGAACCTCTATCTGATCTCGTAGACATCCAACGTATGACCATCGATAAAGATAACCGCAGGCTCAAGGTGGCGTTCAATTTGGTGAATATCTTCAAGGGTGACGAACCGGTGAGCGGATATGTCCACGTTCTTGCGTCAGGAAGGGATCGGGGTAACCCGTGGTGGGAAATCTATCCCAGAGGGGAAGTCGAAAAGGGAATGCCGGCAAAATACCGCGTGGGCCATCCATTTATTATTCAGAGGTTCAAGCCTATACGGGCGCAGTTCCACATGCGTCCCGGAGGCCCGGACTCCATCCGTGTGGTGGTGTATGATGAAAAGGGCCGCCTCATATACCTCGGATCCTTTGATGTGGATGAGGCTTCCTGATACCTTATCCGGGCAACACCCATGATCCTCTCATAAAACGCGTCCCGCAGGCTCCTCCGCGAGGCTCAATAACAGGACATCCTCCCAGGGATCACTTCTCTCCACCGCCACCCGGATGCGAGTGCCCGGCTCCAGGTCCCGGCCGTTCTTCCGCTTCATATCAGTGACCAGCATTAACTCCGTAAGCAGAATCCGGTGCCGGCTGCGAGTAGACCAAAGAACAAGCGCTTCCAGTGCGCGGGTCCGGTTTGCGCGCAGATACTTCTGGATCCAATATCGGGTCCTGTTTCTGCGAAGCATGGCAAGATCTTTGAGGGTCGACTCCACGTTAATGCGAACCCTCTCCAGGGCCTCTTCATCATAGGGTAGAGGGTCCCCCAAGAGTGTGCTTCGAATCTGGCGTTGAGTTACAAGGTCAAGGTAGCGTCGGATCGGAGAGGTCACGTTGGTGTATACGTCCAGACCCAGACCGGCATGGGGCCCGGGATCAGTTTCCAGGGTCATGGGCTGAAGCTTCCGTCGCTGCATGAACACAAAGAACAGGGGATCAGCGTCTTCCATTTTCAATCGCTCGGAAGGCTCGTCCTGTGCCCGATACAGTATGGGGATCCGTCGACCATGGCAAAACCGTGCTGCAAGCCAGTTGTGGAGGATCATGAACTCGGCCACCAGCGTACGGGCGGGTGTATCCTGTTCCATCAGGGAAACGGATATTTCCCCCTCATTGTCAACGTATATAACGGGTTCGGGTGTGGAAAGTACGAGCGCCCCTTTTTCAATTCTTATCTGTTGAAAAGCCGTGGCAAGCCTGTACATTCGGTTCAGTAGGGGATCCTCACCGTATTGATTGTTCACGTATTCGTATGTGAGCCGTCGCCTCACCCGGATTAGGCTCGGGGTCAAGCGGAAATCCAGGACCTCTCCTTTGTCGTTCATCCGGCACAAAAGACTTATGGAAGGCCGGTCACACCCTTGCAAGAGGCTGAGGGTGTTCTGGGAGAGGGACGGAGGAATCATGTTTATCTGTCGTCCGGGCAAATAGACTGAGACCCCGCGCCGGTACGCTTCTAGATCAATGCACGAGTCCGGTGGTATTGACCCTGCCACATCAGCGATGTGCACACCCAACTCGAATTCGTTGTCATGAACCTCAAGGCTCAAGGCGTCGTCAAAGTCCCGGGTTGAGGCGCCGTCTATGGTAATGGTGTCCAAACCACGAAGGTCTTCCCTTCCGTTATTATCTATGGGCGATTGTTTCAAGGCCTCGGATTCAGCTACTTGTTCATGGGTAAAGTCCGTGCTGAGCTGAAGCCGCAGGAGGTCAAGGTCTTCATCTTCCTCCCATACTTTGAGCCTCACAAGCAGTTTTCGAGCCACGCGCGGATCCGAATACCCACTTCGCGAAAGCAGTTCCCTGGCATGCTTATATTCGTAGAAATCGTTTCCATAAAGAGCCAGATTAATCAAGAGGCGAACCACTTCTTCACTACAGTCCGTCTCCTCGACCGGCTCTCCTTCCAGGCGGCGCCGCAGCCATTCAGAGCCCTCGCTCAAGAGCTTCTCCAGCCTGGCCTCTTCCCGGCGCAGCCGAATGATCTCATCAATCCTTTCAGGCGTGTTGGGCAGAAAGCGGCCGTCTTTGAGCTTGAAATGGAGCTTGTCCTCGAAAAGCGCTCGGACAACTGCGGAGATATGGTCATCGTTTACGCCTTCTCCAAAGCAAAGCTCGGCCAGGTAACGGTAGTCGAAGCTCTCGTTTTCATCATGAATCAGTTCCCATAACTCGTGGACACGCACATCCCGGACCAGGGCATTCCGCCGCTCTTCAGCTCGTCTCAGGCCTGCAAGCAGTTCCTCTCTGGGACGTGAGGGATCATCAAGGGGCCGGCTGGAGATAAGCAGAACGCGCTTTATGGAGACATTTAACTGGCGATTCTGCGTAGTCAGCAGATGAAGCCTGCCGCCCTTATCCTCCAAACAGAGGGTGCAAATGAATCTCCCTTGATCAATGTATTCAACTGTCTTTCCCTCGGTCATAGTGCCTCAGAAGCCATATCCTTATGATCAGGAGAAGTTGCTGCCCCTTCAAGCATAATACATCCTAAGAACTCCAAGAGCCGAATTGAAGCCGGCTGGGTCTGTTGCCGTACCACCAGGGTTCAAGCCCCGTTTTACCGCCGCCCAAGGGTGATCGCCTTATCTGTTGGGGAAAAGCTTCATCTTGACTCAGGCTGGCGCAGGGCTTTGCAATCCGGGTGAGTTACAGGGTTGACAATGAGCCTTAGAAGTACCTATCAACTGAGCCGGGGGTTGTCAACAAGACCCTGGGGGGTTGTCCCTTGACTTCATAGGCCGCCTCGGCTACTGCTCATTGAAGAGCCGGCACTCATAGATGTATATCTTCCAGCTTGAGCTGCCGATTTACATAAGCCGCATGGTCGGCTTGGATCAAGCAGGAGGAGACCATGAAATCGAAAGCGTTGCTGTGGGTTATGCTTCCCGTTGTCACCTTACTGATGCATCCTTCCGTGGCCCTTGGCACAAGAATCGTTTTAGACAGCGAAAAGCAGATGGAATTCGTACGTTACTATATGGAGCGGGAAGAGTACGACCGCGCCGCCCAGGAACTGGAGCGCCTGACGTATTTCTTCCCTGACGATCCCCTTGTCCCTGAGGCACGCTACATGACGGGTTGGTGCTACCTGAAGCTGCAGCGTTTCGATCGGGCCCGCAAGATTCTCTGGGAAGTTTACGAATCCTACAACCCTCTTCCTCCCAGTGGAAGGACATTATACCTGATTGGGGAAACCTATCGGCTTCAGGGGCTGGCCAAAGAGGCTGTTTATTACTTCGAGCGTGTGCAAAAGGAATTTTCAGAGGCCGAAATCGCTGATGAAGCACGATATCGTCTGGGTTGGATGAACATGGAGGCCGGAAATTGGCATGAAGCCTCCCGTTCTTTTCAAACTGTAAGCAAAGAAAGCCATCTTAGAAATAAGGCACTCAGCCTGGCCGAAAGTTCTTTGGACGGTTTGGCTCTACCCCGTAAGTCACCGGCCGCTGCAGGCCTTATGGCGGGTGTTCTCCCCGGTCTGGGACACGCGTACTGTGGACGATACCACGATGCTGCAGTCTCGCTTATTCTAAACGGAACCTTTGCATGGGCCGCCTTCGAGGCCTTTGATAACGACCTGGAAGTACTGGGAGGGATTCTGGGGTTCTTGGGACTTAGCTTCTATAGTGGAAATATCTACAGCGCCGTCAACTGCGCTCACAAGTACAATGAACATGCAAAAAGGGGCTTTCTCAAGAGCCTTCACGAGCACCTCGGCGTATACTCTTCAGGCAAAGGTCTGGGGCTTGGACTGCATTTCCGGTTCTAACCGGATCGCATACGGAGACATCTCTTGTCCAAATTACAAATGAACCGGTTCCGGGGGTGCCGTTGCCGCCCGCCACCACTCGCTCGGCCTTCGTTGGTAACAAATGAAAACAGGAAAGCATCTAGATCGGATTCGACCAGACCGGCTGCCCTGGAAAATTGCATATCCGCTATGCCTTTGCTATAATTTCCATTGTGGAAGCATTCCTGATTTGGAATAGCCAAAAGTCACGCTTATGGATAAGAGTTTTCACAGAAAGAACCTCGCTGAACTAAGACGCCGCCTGGATGGGCGGGCGGCGGACACCCTGTGGGTTGTCAGGCCGGAAAACCGCCGCTATCTATGCGGGTTTCGGCCCGGTGACGTCCAATTGGACGAGACATCAGGCTACCTTCTGGTGACGCGTGATCAATCCATGCTGATCACTGACTCCCGCTACACCACTGAGGCTGAGGAGCAGGCGGTTGATACCGAGGTAATAACCATCTACAGGGACTTTGTGGAATCCCTGCCCGACCTGCTGAGGCGTCTTGGTACCCGCACACTCGGATTTGATCCGGGCTACCTCTCCTGGGGACTTCACCGGCGAGTGTCCCACGCGCTCAAGGCAATGAAGGAGCCGGTCAGGTTCCTTCCGGCAAAGGGGCTCGTTGAAAGGCTTCGGGAGGTCAAGTCCTCTGAGGAGGTCGAAGCCATGGAGCGGGCCTCGGACCTAATGGGGGCCGTGTTGGACGAAGTGATCCCCCGAATGGAGCCCGGGCGCACTGAAAAAGAGATCGCATGGGAGATCATGGGGCTTGCCAGGGATGGTGGAGCTGACGGCATGGCCTTTGACCCGATTGTTGCCTCCGGGCCCAATGGAGCCCTGCCCCATGCAGTTCCTTCGGAGCGCAAGCTCGGCCCGGGAGAACCGGTCGTAGTGGACGTTGGTTTGCGCCTGGACGGCTATTGCTGCGACATGACCCGCACTGTGTTCCCGGGAGACACCAAACCCCTCAAACCTTTCCTGAAGGTTTACCGAACCGTGCGAAAAGCGCAGCTTGCAGCGCTTGATACCATCCGGCCGGATGTTGACACCACTCGGCCGGATGGTGTGGCCCGCGAGGTGATTCGTGAGGCAGGCTATGGAGACTACTTCGGCCACTCCCTGGGTCATGGTGTGGGCCTGGCTGCACACGAAGACCCTCGACTGGCACCCCGAAAGCCTGTGAGGCTGCGGCGGGGAAATGTGGTGACGGTGGAACCCGGCATCTATTTGCCGGGCAAAGGCGGGGTCCGTCTGGAAGAAATGATAGCCGTGGAAAAAGAAGGACCGAGAATCCTGACCCGGACCGGTCATTTCCTGAAATACTGACACTCCATCCACATGAACGATCCTTCCACACTTTTTCAGGGGACTAAGCTTTGCCATGACAGAAACCGATCTCCGATTGGATCAGTTCATTGCACACTTAAAGGTGGAAAGGGGCCTGGCCCCGAACACAGTCCAGGCATACAGCCGGGACCTCTTGCGATTCTTAGAGTTTCTTGATGACCTGGGCAGAAAACCCCAGGAAGCTACTCAGGAAGACGTCTTAGCTTTCGTGGGAAGTCTCAAGAAACGGGTCTCGACCCGAAGCTCCGCACGAAATCTGTCCGCGGTACGCATGTTTTTTCGTTTCCTGGTTTCAGAAGGTATAATAACCGCGAGTCCGGCCAGGCTCGTCGAGTCCCCCAAACTGCCTGTCCGGTTGCCAGGTATAATTTCCCCGGAAGACGTTGAGCGTCTGCTTAATGAGCCGGACACCGCAAAACCTGCCGGGGCGAGGGACCGGGCAATGCTGGAACTGTTATATGCTACGGGCCTGCGGGTTTCTGAACTCATAGGCCTGCGTCTCCACAACTTGAACCTGGAGGCCGGATTCGTGCGCATTCTCGGCAAGGGGTCCAAGGAGCGGGTGGTGCCTATGGGCGATAAGGCCAAGGAAGCCCTGCAGGAATACCTATCCGGCCGGCGTGCTTCACTGTTGAAAAAACGCACCTCTTCGTTTGTCTTTCTGAACTCTCGTGGACGCCCGCTCACGCGCCAGGGGTTCTGGAAGCTTATCAAACAGTACGGCCGGTCAGCCGGTATTCGCGGAAGCATTACTCCCCACGGGTTACGGCACGCTTTTGCCAGCCATCTCCTGGAGGGCGGAGCCGACCTGCGGTCCGTACAAATAATGCTTGGGCACGAGGATATCAGTACCACCCAAATTTACACCCATGTTACCCGTGAACACCTCAAGCGCCTGCACGAGAAGCATCATCCCAGACCTTGATAATAGACAGGCGTGGTGTCATGGCTGTTAAAATGTACCGGGGATGGAGTTGTGGCCAGAATCATAGACTTGGAAGAGAGGCGGAGACGACCGCCTGACAACATCATCACGCCTCGTCCCCTGGAATTCAGGCGGGCCGGCTGGAACAGCACTGATTTTGTTCTTATGCGGCGACTCGAGTCCATCAAACTGGAAAAAACTCGTGGTGAGAATCTTCGGGACGGCCTTCCCGGTGTGTCCGCTCTTCCCCCTCACTTCGTTCTTCGGGGAAGCATGGGCTGCACTGTACGGGGGCTCTACCTTCATAAGGATAACGAAAAGAGCATGCGGGATGTTTACTATCTGGCCGGACTGGTGGACTGCATGATCAACCAGGTAAGTCCCCTTCTTAGAACGGATGTCATCAGGGACCTCTACCGGAAGATATCCGTCCTCAAAAGGACCCTCAACGTGAACTGGTACGGCCCCATAGATCAAGTCCTGTTTCCCATCGACGGGCATCTATACAATGAAGGCGAGTACCGCCACGCCCTGTCCGAGGCGCGAAGCCTTCGGCAGCTCTATGCGGCTGTTCGGGATGGAGTCGAAGACATGTTCGCTGTTCTCTCAGGGGAGTACGTCTTTTATACGCCGGGCATGGGGGATAGCCATGGAAGATAGCAGGCGGAGCGCAAGAGAAAACAGTATTGAGTGGCTTCAGGCCGAACTCGCCCGCATGGAAAAACGGGTCGAGGAGCTTCAAATCGAAAACCTCTTCCTCAATAACGTTTTTGACGGCATCAGCGAAGAAATCCTGGTGCTCGACCGGGACTTCATCATCCATAATGCAAACAGCGTGATGCTGAATCGTTATGGTCTGAAAAAGGAGGAAGTGCTGGGGTGCCGGTGTTTCGAGATCAAAGAGTCTTGCGGAGCCCCCTGTCAGCGGGAAGGAAACAACGCGTGCCCCCTGAGCAGGGCCATGGTGACCGAGGCAATGGTGGAGACGGGATACCGGCACGTGGATGTCCATGGCCGGCGCCGGGATATTTCTTTGATCATGTATCCCATAAGTATTCCCGGCCAAGAACAGATCCGTTACTTTATGGAGATCGCCCGGGACGAGACCCGGTACCGTAGGCTTATAGAAGAACTCCGAACCTCGCAGAAGCGTTTTCGCTCCATCCTGGACACGGCTACGAATGCCGTCCTTAGCATCGATGAGAACCACCGCATAACACTTTTCAACAATGCCGCCGAGCGGATCTTCGGTTACTCCCGCGACGAGGTCCTTGGTCGGGATCTGGGGATTCTTATTCCTGCCAAGTATGGAGACCACCGCCGTTACGTGCAGAGGTTTCTCGAAAAACGGGAAGGTTCTCTAGTTGGAAGGACCATCAGCCTGACGGCCCTTCGCAAGGACGGCGAGGAAATCCCTGTGGAGCTCAGTCTTTCCTTCCTGGAAATGGAATCAGGGATAACCATAACCGCCATAATCCGTGATATTACCGATCGCAAGCGGCTGGAAAAGAAGCTCCTGCAGTCAGAGCGGCTGGCCGCCGTGGGCGAGGCCGTTGCCCACGTAGTTCATGAACTCAAAAACCCACTCATGATCATCGGTGGTTTCAACAGCCAGATTCGAAACACGATGGAGGATGACCGGGTTGTTAAAAAGTTGGACATGATCCTGGAAGAGGTGGCCCGTCTGGAGCGACTGGTGGGAACGCTCGGCGACTTCACCAAGGAATACCGGCTGGTTCGGCGTCAGGCCGATTTGAACTCAGTGCTCAGGGATGTAGTCAAGGTTATGGGCGCCGCTTATCCTCCGGAAAGCTGCGCCTTTTTGGAGAACCTAGACCAGGAACTTCATGAGATAGTATGCGATCCCGACAAGTTGAAGCAGGTTTTCATAAATATAATTACCAATGGGATCGAGGCCATGGGCGGTGTGGGCCTGATCTCCATCAGTTCGAAGCGCATCCCCCAGGGAATTGAGGTGCAGATAAGCGATGAGGGCCGGGGAATTCCGGATGAAGATATTCAGCACATCTTCGAACCCTTTTTTACCACCCGCGAAAGAGGTTCAGGGCTGGGCCTGGCCATTTCCTACAAGATTATTCAGGCCCATGGCGGCGAAATAACGGCCCGCAACCGGCCCGGGAGGGGGGCCACATTCGTAATCCGACTCCCTGCATACGGCAAAAGCAGTTCCAACTATATTTCAAAAAATATGGGTTGACGAGCCCCTGAGCCATTGCTATACTTAAATATTCTGTCGCGGGGTGGAGCAGTCAGGTAGCTCGTCGGGCTCATAACCCGAAGGTCGGTGGTTCGAATCCGCCCCCCGCTACCAACAAATTCAAGGACTTACATCGTTTTGGTGTAGGTCCTTTTTTCTTGGTGGGCTACTTTTGGGCTCTCTTTTTTTAGAGATCAATCGGTTTTATGAATTTATCCTCTTTGTGTTTGTGGACCGATTACATCACCTCAGGCTCGAGAAAAACGCGGCGCCTCCTATGCCATGAGGGCCCTGTAGCCAGTCCGGTTATGCGGACGGCCTGGTATGTCTGATCGCGGGAAGGTAATAAGAGCAAGATCCTTGCTTCTTGAACAAATTACAGCTATTTTAGCTATGACAATCGAAGCAGTCTGATTTTCAGTTTCCAAATCTTAAGGGAGAGTTTCATTATGGCTCCTTCGGTCAATGAACAGTACATAGTCGATGAGAAAGGCAACCCGACTGCCGTTATCCTTCCAATAAAAGAGTATAAAAAGATGCTTTCCGTCCTGCAAAGAGTTGAAGACCACCGAGAAAGCAAGATGCTCTCCCAATCCGCAGAATTTAAGAAATTGGTCAAAAAGGGACTGGAAGACATCAAGGCAGGGAGAACCAAACCATGGAAGGAAGTGTGGGATGACCTATGATGTTTATTTAACGGAGACCTTCCGGAAATCGATAAAGGCGCTGAAAAAGAAGTATCCCCGCGTCAAAGATGATGTTCTTGGGCAAATCAAGACAT